>LNFH01000001.1 GCA_001464235.1 Rhizobiales bacterium Ga0077556
TAGGCGACGCCCTGCTGGTCGAGCCAGGCGCGGGCCTTGCGGACGGTGTCGCAGGTGGTGATGCCATAGAGGGTGACGGACACGGGAGACCCCTTTTTCCACGTCCGTTCAACACCGGGCTCGCGGCGCGGGTCAACCCCCGGATCAACCTCGACGGCCGCGGTACCCCGATGTAGCGTCAGCCGGGGGAGGACAGCCGGGCATGAACGACGCCGCGACATCGCCCTGGTGGCTGCGCCTCGCGCAGGCAGCGCCCGTTCGCCTCGTTGTCCTCGGCGGGGTGCTGTTGCTGATGATGGCGGTCAGCAACGGCTTCTCGGCCCAGTTCGCGGCAAGCCCCCTGCTGTCGGCCGCGACGGCAGCGGGCATGGTGGCCCTCGCGATCGCCGTCTATGTCGGCTTCGTGCGGCTCGTCGAAAGGCGACCGCCGACGGAACTGGCGCTGCGGGGAGCCGGACGGGAATTCGGCATCGGCCTGGTCGTCGGGGCGGGCCTCTACACGCTCTGCGTCCTGATCCTCATGGTGGCCGGCATCTATCGCATCGAGGGCCTGAACGCCTGGACCTTCCTGCTGCCGGCGCTCGCGATGACGCTGAATTCCGGGTTCTTCGAGGAACTGCTGTTTCGCGGCGCCCTGTTCCGCATCGTCGAGGAATGGCTCGGCAGCTGGATCTCGCTGGTGGTGTCCTCCTTCGTCTTCGGCTTCGTGCATCTGATGAACCCGGCAGGCACGGTGATGGGCGCCCTGTTCATCAGCATCGAGGCCGGCCTGCTGTTGGCGGCGGCGTACATGTTGACGCGCAGGCTCTGGCTCAGCATCGGCTTCCACGTGTCGTGGAACTACACCCAGTCCGCGATCTTTTCCGGCATCGTGTCCGGCAATGAAGCGGCGCAGGGCCTGTTCAAGTCGGTCATTGCGGGGCCGACGCTGCTGACCGGCGGCAGCTTCGGCCTCGAATCCTCGCTGGTCGCCTTCCTGCTCTGCACGGCGACGGGCGTCGCGCTGCTGATCATGGCGGTGCGCCGCGGCCACGTCGTGCCGCCCTTCTGGCGCCGCGCCGGCTGAACCCCACCCCGGGCGATCCGCTGCCCGACCGCCGGGTTCAGGCCAGTGCGTCGAGATAGGCCTCGACCTCGTCGAGGTCGGCGGAGAAGAGATAGCCCTTGTCGCCCAGCACAATCGTCATCGTCCCGGCGTCCCGCAGCATGTAGCCGCCATGGGCGAGAACGTGCTTGTCGGGCTTCTGCGCCGTCATCAGGTGCAGGCCGTGACGCACGCAGATGCGCTTGATCCGGCGCTCCCGCGACGGGGTCGACGTCTTGTAGCTCATGGGCCTGCGCCGCGACGAAGTATGATTCCCACTCGATTGTTGTAAGTGATCATTACTAATTGATTCATAGGCGAAAAATCTTTCTGCATTCGGCAAAGAACCGACTCCACGCTCCGTCAGAAATTTGCGCTCTTGATTTCGAACGCGGATTTTGACCATCGCCGATCTGCTCGACTTCAGCTGCTATCAGCGTCAATCGGTCGGTTTTTCCTCATCGTCAAATAGGCAATCCATTCCGCGCCAATGTCAAAAGGACCGTCAGCGCCTAGGACTATCTCCGGAATGCGTGTTCGGCAGAGGAACTCGTCGCCGGCAGTTGTGGCTTTTAAGTCCGAAAGCGACCACAGTCAGCCCCACAACGGTCCGCCGATAGGGCCATCAACCTCAAACGTCGATGAAGTCACCAACAAATCCGGAGCAGTTCGCTATCACGCAAGCCCAGTCAACAGACGACCAACTGACGTGACAGTCCCTTCCAGCGGCGCGACGACGCAAACATGCCACCACGCGCCGTTTCCGCCAACAGGGGAGAAAAATTCCCATGACTGATCGCCAATTTGCACCTCGACCCGCGCGGTCGACCGGGCGAGAAACGGCGCACCGGAATAGTTGTGAACATAGATGTCGTATTTGGACCCTTTCCAAGAATTGACATCTAAGGTCTCCTGACCGGGTCCGCTGCGAATATCTTCCGATAGTGTAACGTCCGCTGACGAATCCGTT
>LNFH01000002.1 GCA_001464235.1 Rhizobiales bacterium Ga0077556
GCTGCGCGTCGGAGAGCTTCTTGGCGATCATCAACGGGCCGCCGCCCATGGCCGCGCCATAGGTCTTGTTCTTCGGCATGAAGGCGACGCCGACGGGGAAGCGCGAGGAGGTCCTGAGGTTCGTCAGCGAGCCGGTGGAGTGGTAGAGCATGGCAGTGCGACCGGCCATGAAATCGTTGGCCGAGCTCTCCCACGTCGAGGCCGGGGGCATGACGCCGCCCTGCACCATCTTCACCCAGAACTCGAGCGCGTTCACCGCCTCGGGGGCGTTGAACATGACCTTGTCCTTGGCCCAGGGCACGAGGCCGTTCTGGCGGACATAGCTCTCGAAGATCCAGTCGTGCCAGCCGCCGCCGATGGTCAGGCCCCAGCGCTTGAGTTCGCCGCCCTCGCGGACGGCGAACAGCTCGTCCCAGGTGCCCGGAACCTTGGCGATGCCGGCGGCGCGGAACGCGTCCTTGTTGATGTAGAGCACCGGCGTCGAGGGCTGGAACGGCAGGCCGTAGAGCTTGTCGTCGGAGACGCAGGTGTTGAGGAAGCCCGGCAGGAAGTCCTGGTAGACGTCGTCGGCCTTGGCCCTAGCCGTGAGGTCGGCGAGCGCGTCGAGCTGGAGGAAGGTCTGAAGCGCCGAGTTGATCGGCAGCCAGGTCGCGGGCGGATCGCCGGTGGCGAGGCTGGTGATCACCTTCTGCTCGGTGTTGTCGTAGCTGCCGGCATAGATCGCCTCCACCTCGATCTTCGGGTGGGCGGCGTTGAACTGGGAGATCATGCCGGAGACGATGCGGTTGATGTCGCCGGAGACACCGATCGGATACATGAACTGCAGCTTCACCGTCTCGGCGCCCGACGCGAAAGACGACGAGGCGCCGAGCACGCCGGCGAGCGGCGCGGTGGCGCCAGCCATGAGAAGCGACCGGCGCGAGAGTGTGGAAGTTGTGGAATTGAACATTGGCAGCCCCACTGGGTTGATGCGCCCTGCCCCACGCGGTGGAGCTGGCGGGTGAACGACACTCGATCCATCCATCCGGGGCGGAAGTCTGTTTCTGATCCTTCCTGCACGCCGACCGCGGGGTCGACTGCAGTGTCCAGCAGCCCGATACCAACAAGCTATGTGTGGTTTTTGTGGAAAGCGAGTTGAAATTATGGGCACGCTGACCAAATTTCCACACTTCCCTTGCCGCTTTTCACATCGCACACTCCGGCCGCTTCGCCCGACCGCGGGCCGTCTTCAGGGAGCCTCGGCGTGCTCATCGCCCATCTGACCGATACCCACATCGTCCGGCCGGGGATGCTCTTCGCCGGGCGTTTCGACACCCTTGCGGCTCTCGACCGGGCGGTCGCCCGGCTTGCGGCGCTGCGTCCGCGCCCCGACCTGCTGGTCGTCTCCGGCGACCTCGCCGAGGACGGCACGCCGGAGGTCTATGCCCTGATCGCCGAGCGCCTCGCGCGCACCGGTCTGCCTCTGCTCGCGGTGCCGGGCAACCACGACGCGCGGGAGCCTATGGCGACAGCCCTGCCCGCGGCGACCCGCATGGACGCGGACGGCTTCCTTCACGCTTTCAAGGCCTTGGGCGACCTCGCCGTCATCGGCGTCGACACGCTGGTCGAGGGCGCCTCCCACGGCGAACTCTGCGAGAAGCGCCTCGCCGCCCTCGAGGCAACCATGCGCGCGACGGCGGGCCAGGAGCGCCTCATCGTCATGCACCATCCGCCCTTCGCCACGGGCCTCGCCGCGATGGACGCCATCGGCCTCAGGCGCGGCACGGCCGAACTGGCGGCGCTGCTCGCCGCCCATCCGGGGACGCAGGCGATCCTCTGCGGCCACGTCCACCGATCCATCCAGGCGAGCCTCGCGGGCGTGCCGATCCGTCTCGCGCCATCGGCCTCCCACGCCATCGCCCTCGACCTCGATCCGGCGGCGCCCTACCGCTTCGTCCACGAACCGGCACAGTTCATGCTGCATCACTGGCGACGGGGGGAAGGCGTGGTCAGCCACGTCGCCTTCGTCGATGATCACCCGGCACTCTGATCCGCGGCCCACCGCGGCGGGGGCCGGACGCATGAGGACCGACGCCGTGACCTTCCGCCAGACCATCGGACAGCGGACCCATCTCTTCCGCGATCTCGCCGACCTCATGGCCAAGGCGACGCCCTTGCGCTCCGGCGACCAGCTCGCCGGCATCGCCGCGACCTCGGCCGAGGAGATGGTGGCGGCGCGCATGGTGCTCGCCGACCAGCCGCTGAAGCTCTTCCTCAGCCAGCCGCTGGTGCCCTACGAGACCGACGAGGTGACGCGGCTCATCCTCGACGGCCACGACGCCGCGGCCTTCGCGGCCGTCTCGCACCTGACCGTCGGGGGCCTGCGCGACTGGCTGCTCTCCGACGCCGCGACGAGCGAACGCCTCGCGGCGGTGGCACCGGGCATCACGCCGGAGATGGCGGCGGCCGTGTCCAAGGTCATGCGCAACCAGGACCTCATCGCGGTAGCGCGCAAGTGCCGGGTGGTGACGCGGTTCCGCAACACGATCGGCCTGCCGGGTACCATGGCGGTGCGCCTCCAGCCGAACCACCCGACCGACGATGCCCGCGGCATCGCAGCCTCCATCGCCGATGGCCTGCTCTACGGCACGGGCGACGCGACCATCGGCATCAACCCGGCCTCCGACAGCCTGTCGGCGCTATCCGACCTCCTGAAGCTGCTGGACGAGATCATCACCCGCTTCGACATCCCGACCCAGGGCTGCGTGCTGACCCACGTCACCTCCTCGATCCAGCTGATCGAGCGCGGCGCGCCCGTCGACCTCGTCTTCCAGTCGGTGGCGGGAACCGAAGCCGCCAACCGCTCCTTCGGCGTCGACCTCGCCGTGCTCCGGGAAGGCCTCGATGCCGGCCGCTCGCTGAAGCGCGGCACGCTCGGCAACAACGTCATGTATTTCGAGACGGGCCAGGGTTCGGCGCTCTCGGCGGATGCCCATCACGGCGTCGACCAGCAGACGCTGGAGGCCCGGGCCTATGCGGTGGCCAGGGCCTACGAGCCGCTGCTGGTCAACACGGTGGTCGGCTTCATCGGCCCGGAATATCTCTATGACGGCAAGCAGATCATCCGTGCCGGGCTCGAGGACCATTTCTGCGGCAAGCTCATGGGCCTGCCGCTCGGCTGCGACGTCTGCTACACCAACCACGCCGAAGCGGACCAGGACGACATGGACACGCTGCTCACCGTTCTCGGCGCGGCCGGCGTCACCTACATCATGGGCGTGCCCGGCGCAGACGACGTGATGCTGAACTACCAGTCCACCTCGTTTCACGACCAGCTCTACATCCGCGACGTGCTCGGCCTGAAGCGGGCGCCGGAGTTCGAGGACTGGCTGCGCCGCCAGGGCATCACGGGGCCCGACGGCCGCCTGACGCCGCGGGCCGAGAACGCGCCCCTCCTCGCGCAGCTGTCGGGCCTCGCGGCATGAGTCGGGCGATCTGGCAGGACCTCGCGGCCCTCACCCCGGCGCGCATCGGCCTCGGGCGGACAGGCGCGGCGCAGACGACGGACCAGACGCTGCGCTTCGCCCTCGCCCATGCCATGGCCCGCGACGCCGTCCATGCGCCGTTCGACGCGGAGCGGGTGGCTGGCGCGATCGCGGCGCTCGGCCCGGCAACGGTACTGGTGGAGAGCGCCGCCGACACCCGCCAGACCTATCTCCTGCGGCCCGATCTCGGCCGCCGCCTCTCCGCCGCCAGCCGCGACCGCATGGCTCAGGTGGCCGGAGAGCCGGTAGATCTCGCCCTCGTCGTCGGCGACGGCCTGTCCTCCAGCGCCGTCCACGCCCATGCGGCGGCGACGGTCGCGGCCCTCATGCCCCATGTCGCCCGCGAGGGCTGGAGCCTCGCGCCCGTCGTCGTCGCGCGCCACGCTGGCCGACGAGGTCGGCGAGATTCTCGGCGCGCGGCTGGTGCTGATGCTGATCGGCGAGAGGCCCGGGCTCTCCTCGCCCGACAGCCTCGGCCTCTACCTCACCCACGGGCCTCGCATCGGGCGCAACGACGGCGAGCGCAACTGCATCTCCAACGTCCACGGTGCCGGTCTTTCGCCCGAGGTCGCCGCCTTCAAGGCGGCCTGGCTGATACGCGAGGCCCTCGCCCGCCGTATCACCGGCGTGGCGCTGAAGGACGAAAGCGAAGGCGCGCTGGGCGCCGAGCGGCGCACGCCGATCGGGTGAGCCGGTGCGACGCCTCCACGATCACGCGTGGGCGACCCAGCCGCGGAACGAAAAGCCGGCGTAGAACAGTCCGATGCCGGTGAAGCCGGCCTCCCGGAGGAGCTGCTCGTCCTCGGCCGGCGACAGGATGGGCAGGCGTTCGCCGATTCCGACCCGGGCACCGTGGGCCTGCGCGGGATCGATGCCGGACGTGATGGCGAAGGCGGCATAGCGCGCCAGCCAGATGTCGCGCTCGCCCTCCGGAATGCTGAAATGGACCATCACGAAGGGGCGGCCCGCCTTCAGGCGGGATCTGATTTCCTGCAGCGTCTTCAGACGCTCCTCCCGGGCGATGAAGTGCATCGTCAGGATGCAGGACGCAGCATCGAAGGGTCCCTGCGGAGCGGTATCAGCGTAACCCTCGTGCAGCTGCACGCGGCCGTTGAGAGCCCCGAGGGTCTGGCGGGCGAGATCCAGCATGGCGCCGGAAGGGTCGACCCCGACGAACGTCCAGTCGGGCTGCGCCTCGGCGAACACCTTCAGTTCCAGGCCCCCAC
>LNFH01000003.1 GCA_001464235.1 Rhizobiales bacterium Ga0077556
ATGAATTCCGCCGGGATGCTCTCGGTCCTGTTCGCGGGACGGGGCGTGGACAGCCCATCGGTCGCGGAGGCCTACCGCGCGGCGGCGGACCGGCTGCCCTTCGGCGACGGGAGCCTGCTCGACCGCTTCGCTGACCCGCCCGCCATCGTCGCGTTCTGCAAGGACGCCGGCCATGTCGGCGTCGGGGATGATGCGACGTGGTGCGATGCGACGGTGGTGTTCTCGTCCGCGGGGGACTCGGTGGTGCAGAACCTCACGCAGGAGGTGCTGCAGGCGCTGGGATCGGCCGAGGGCATCGACCGCGCCACCGTCAACGCCGCGGTGGACCGGGCGCCGCTCAGCGAAGGCCTGTTTGTCGCGGTCCAGGATTCGGCCGCGGCACCCCGGATGTCCGCCATTGCCTGGCTGCCCACGGAAAGGTTCGCCTCAAATGCTCAATGACCAGGGACGCCCCACCCGGCCCGAAGCGGCCATGGGCGATGGGGACACGAAGACCTTCACCGGCAATCGCGGCCTGCAGATCGAGGAGGCGCTGATCTTCGAGACCGGCCGGAACGACGTGACCGGCGTCGACCTGCCGGAGGCGCCGAAGACCACGTCGCGGCTCGGCTCACCGAACCGGAGGCGGTTCGGCACTACGTGCGGCTCAGCCAGAAGAACTATGCGATCGACAGCGGGCTCTATCCGCTCGGCTCCTGCACGATGAAGCACAACCCGCGGCTCAACGAGAAGATGGCGCGGCTGCCGGGCTTCGGCGACATCCACCCGCTGCAGCCGCTGTCGACGGTGCCGGGGGCGATCGACCTGATCGCCGAACTCGGCCGCTGGCTGCTCGCGATGACCGGCATGGCCTCGGTGGCGATGAGCCCCAAGGCCGGGGCGCATGGCGAACTCTGCGGGATGATGGCGATCAAGGCGGCGCTCGCGGCGCGCGGCGACAAGCGGGCGACGGTGCTGGTGCCGGAGTCGGCGCACGGCACCAACCCGGCGACGGCGGCGCTCCTCGGCTATCGCGTCATCGACGTGCCGGCGCGCGCGGACGGGACGGTCGACCCTGGGGCGGTGCGCGAGCGGCTGTCGCCGGACGTGGCCGCGATCATGCTGACCAACCCCAACACCTGCGGCCTGTTCGAGCGCGACGTGATCGCCATCGCCGATGCGGTCCACGCGGCGGGCGCGTACTTCTACGCCGACGGCGCGAACTTCAACGCCATCGTCGGCAAGGTGAAGCCGGGCGACCTCGGCGTCGATGCCATGCACATCAACCTCCACAAGACCTTCTCGACCCCGCATGGCGGCGGCGGGCCAGGGGCGGGGCCGGTGGTGTTCTCGGAGAAGCTCGCGGCTTACGCGCCGGTGCCCTTCGTCCGGCTGACTGCCGACGGTGCGGAGTTCATAGAGACGCGGGCGGAGGCCGGGGACACCGCGAAGCCCTTCGGCCGGATGACCGCGTTCCACGGCCAGATGGGCATGTTCGTCCGGGCGATGTCCTACATGCTCGCCCACG
>LNFH01000004.1 GCA_001464235.1 Rhizobiales bacterium Ga0077556
GATCGCCATCGCCACGAAGTTCGGCGTCGATCCGATTCATTTTGGCGCCATCATCGTCACCAATGTGGCGATCGGAATGGCGGCTCCGCCGATCGGCTATTGCCTCTTCGTCGGCATGGCGATCTCCGGCCTGTCGCTCGTTCAGATCGCGCGTGCGATCTGGCCGCAGATCCTGATGATGCTCTTCGTCCTGATGCTGACGACCTATATCCCAGGCTTTGCCCTGGTCCTTCAGCCACGCTAAGCCATTTGCCGGACAATACCGCCCAACCGCTTTTGCCACATGATGTTGCTCGGACAACATCTTGTTTCACCCAATAGATGGCCTTCGCCCGGCAGGTCTTGATCCGGGCCGTGCTCACATACAAAGCCGGAAGTCTGCTTTCGCGCGGAGGCCCCATTTCAGGGGCCCCAAGCTGAAATTGGGAATGTCCGCTCAGGGCTAAGGCGGGATAGTCAGAGATACTTGCAGCCGCGTTACGGGCAGTGTCCTGCTTCAAAAAACCTTCGCTGAATGGCCGAGTTGAGGCTCAAAATTCTCATCCAGGATGGCGAAAGCCGATGTGCGATCGAGCCGGAAAACGCGGAAGCAGCCACGGGCCTCGCACCAGGCGGCCAGCCCATAACCTCACGACCAGCTCGGGTTGATGTCGGCGCTTTGCGCCACCGGCCCGATCTGACGCTGCTCTAGTGGCTCCGTTGTAATTGATATGCGAATGCGTGCTTGATCCGCTAGCCTGTCGCAAAATACGGGAGGACGGCATGCCGCTTACACGACGGACCTTGATCACCACTTCGGCCGTGCTGGTTGCCTCGGGCCCGGCCCGCGCTCAGGTGGCGAGCACCCGGATGGGCGCGGCCGAACTCGCCGTGCTCAGCGACGGCACGATCACCCTGCCGGGCAGCATGCTGGCGCGCAACGCCCCGCGCGAGGAGGTGACGAGCCTCCTGACGGCGGCGGGGCTTCCGACGGAAGAGGTGACCAACGCCCTCAACGTCCCGGTGCTCAGGACCGGCGACACACTGGTCATGTTCGATTGCGGCGCCGGCCGGAACTTCCTCCCCACCACCGGCCGCCTCCCGGACTCCATGGAGCGGGCCGGCATGGACCCGGCCAAAGTGAAGCACGTGCTGTTCACCCACGCCCACCCGGACCATCTGTGGGGCGCCCTCGACGAATTCGACACGCCCGCCTGCCCGAACGCGACCTACCACCTCTCCCAGGCGGAGTGGGACTTCTGGTTCGATCCGGGCGTCTACGGGCGCCTGCCGGAGGACCGCCACGCCTTTGCCGCCGGCGCGCAGCGGGTTCTCAAGGCCTTGGAGCCGCAGCTGAAACGCTTCCGACCGGGCGAGGAGGTCGTGCCCGGCATTGCCGCCATCGACACGGCCGGCCACACGCCCGGCCACGTGTCCTTCGAGGTTCGGCTCGGCGGCGATCCCTTCGTCATCGTCGGCGACGCCTTCACCCACCCGGTCCTGTCCTTCGCGAGGCCGGATTGGACCACCGGGTTCGACCAGGACGGCGCTTCGGCCGCTGCCAGCCGCCGGCGTCTCCTGGGCAAACTGGCCTCCGAGAAGCTGGCCTTCTCGGCCTATCACCTGCCGGGCGGCGGGCTCGGCAGAGCCGAGGCGAACGGGACGTCCTTTCGTCTGGTGCCTGCGACCTGATGGTTCATTCCGCGGGCGAGCGCAGGCCCTCGCCACGGCGCGTCAGCGCCCGGAGCCACTCGACCGTCGACCCCTCGAGCAGGATGGCGATCCCGATCCGCGCGCCGAGCACCATGCCGATCACCGCCACCGGCCAGGACAGCGCGAGGAGCGAGCCCGCGGTCAGCCCCTGTCCGACGGTGCAGCCGCCGGCGAGCACACCGCCGACCCCCATCAGGGCGGCGCCGCAGAGGTGTCGGCGCATCTCACGCTGGTCGTCGAAAGCCTCCCAGCGGAATTCGCGCGCCTGAAAGGCGGCGGCCACCGAGCCGATCACCACGCCGAAGACGGTCATCACGCCGAAATCGAGGAGGACGCCCTCGCCCGCGACAAGCGCGAAGAGGGCGCGAGCCACCGGCGCCACGAAGGTGAGGCTCTGCACCCGGATTTGCTCGGCGAACGGATCCGCCAACGGGCCGGTCACCGCCCAGCCGGCGACGACCCCGAGCCCGAGGACGACGGCGGCGATGACGAGGCGGGGCGAGCGGCGAAGGCGCGCGTCGCGCAGCGCCGCCGCGAGGAGCCCGGCCGCGACGACGGGACCCGTCAGATGGCGCGCGAGGGGGCCGAGCCATCCCGCGAGCAGGTCGGGATAGGTGCCGATCGTGCCGACGGGCAGCGACAGGGCGACGGCCTCAACCATGCCGATCCGCCAGCCCGACAGCACGCCGCGCAGCACGGCATAGGCGAGAACCGCGAAGACCAGCAGTGTCACGAGACTTCGCAGGTCGCCGGAACCGAGGCGCACCAGCGAGCCGAAGGCGCAGGTGCCCACCAACGCCATGCCCAGACCGAAGAGAATGGCCCCGGCAAGGGTGCCGGCAAGCGCGAGGCGGGCGGGAACATAGGTCGTGGTTCCGGGATCGAAGCCGAGGAAGACGATGAGGGCCTGAACGCCGAGGATCGCGATGGCCAGCGACAAGCCGAAGGCCTTGAGGCGCCGCCAGTTGCCGCCGACGAGCGCGTCCTCCACCGCACCGAAGGTGCACAGGCGCGCCCGTTGGACCGTGAAGCCGCAGGCAAAGCCCACGGCGAGCCCGGTCAGCCCCACGGCGATGGCCGCAAGCCCCTGCATCCGTCCTCCCTCCGGGAGCGTCGAGCGCCCCCGTCTTCGTCAGGCGCCCGGTGTTCCGGGTCGGCACAGGGCGGCCGCAGGGCCGCCGCTGCAGAAGATGTCGTAAACGACGCGGATGACCTGCCGGACATTCTCGTTGGCGAGGCTGTAGTAGATCGTGGTGCCTTCGCGGCGGGTGGCGACGAAGCCGTCGAAGCGCAGTCGCGCCAGCTGCTGCGAGACCGTGGGCTGGCGCAGCGAGAGAATGGTTTCGAGCTCGCCGACCGAGCGCTCCTTTTCGGCGATCAGGCACAGCAGCAGAAGCCGGCTCTCATGGGCCAGCGCCTTGAGGAAGTCGCTGGCATCCCGGGCATTGCGCATGAGCTGCTCGAGCTCGACCGAATACTCCTCGCCGTCGCGCAAGGCGTCTTCGATCGACTTGGGCACGATCGCTTCTGTCATCCTGGTCTTCCCTGCGACGGCTGCGGCGTCTCGGCCGGGCCTGATCGTTCGCGATGGTCGCGAACCATCTTGGTCAACAAGCCCCAGAACGTCGACGCGTCAATGTAGCCGATCACGCGACCGATCTCCCGGCCCTGGTCGACGAGGACGAAGGTCGGCGAATAGTGGACCGGCATGGCGAGGCCGAGCCCCTGGGGCTGGCCCCTGTCGAGGTTGATGCGCCGGAGGGGGGCGAGACGCCCCTCCTCCGAAGCCTCGTAGGCCGGCGCCACCTCCCGGTTCCAGCGCAGGCACCAGGGACAGCCCGAGCGCTCGAACATCAGGAGTTCGAGGGCCGCAGCGGGCTGCACCGGCGCCATGCCGAGACATCCGAGCAGGAGGAGCCAGCGAAGAAGGCGCACGGACGTCCTCGCTCAGGGCCGGTTAACCGGAGACTGGCGGTCGAACAGATAGGCCAGCACGTCCTTGATCTGGTCGATCGTCAGCACCTTCGAGGAGCCGAAGCGCGGCATGTTCGAACAGGCGACGACCGCCTGGGCATTGAAGATCTTGATATAGGCCTCACGGATCAGCTCGGGATCGTAATTCCGCTCCCGCCCGTAGCCGGCGAGGCTGGGTCCGAGCGTGCCGTAGCTGACCTCCCTGGGATCCATCTGGTGGCAGGCGTAGCAATTGCCGCCGGCGACCGTGCCCGCCGGGTCGGAGAACTGGAACCCGCGGCCGTTGTTGGCGACCTGGAAGCCCTTGCGCCAGTCGCCAAGGAAATTGCCGTCGGGTGGCAGCACCACCGACGCGCGCTCGCGCGCCTGCACGGCGTCCGCCTCGGCGGCCGACACCTGGTTGCGCCGCTCCGTGCAAGTCCGCTGCGTCGGGTCGAGTTCGGTGCGGGCGCGCCATTCCGGCGAGACGCGCTGGAACATCCCGCTGATCAGGGCGTCGACCCTGGCGGGATCGGCGGCCGGGCGCTCCTGGGTAACGGCGGGCGTGACGGCGAGCACCGTCCCGCACGCGACGAGGGCCAGGGCGCGGAGAAGTTGCGATGAAAACGAGACCATGGGGCCCTCCGGTCAGCGCTTGATGGAGGGAACGGTGATCTCACCGCCCGCCGCCTGGACATTGAGGAACATCTGGAGAGCCGTCAGGCCGTCCGATGCATAGGCCGGCTCCGGCCAGCGCTGCTGGCGGAAACAGTCCCACAGACGGTGCTGCATCGTCCTCAGCGCGCTCTGGGAGACGCGGTAGGTCGGCCAGGAGCCCATCGTCTCCTGTGCCTGCTTGCCGGGGGCGGAGAAGTCGGGAAGTCCCTGCAGGCGGATGCGCTTGCCGGGCTCGGCGTGGCAGGTGGCGCAGGAGAAATCCATCACGCCGGCGCGGCGGTAGAACATGGCCTCGCCCATTGCCGTCATCTCGCGCTCGCGCGGATGGGAATTCTGTGGCGCGATGCGCATGCCGTTGGACTTGTTGGCGATGAAGGCGACGAGATCCTCCATGTCCGAGGCACGCCCGGGCCCCGAGAATCGGCGCCGGATGACGTCTGCCGTATCGAGGCCCTGGATCTTCTCCATGCACCACAGAAGGCGCTGCTCGAGATCCATCACCCGGTCGGCGTCGGCGAAGAAGCGCGGCAGCTTGGCATAGGCGCCTTCGAGCTTGCCCGGCCCCTCGCCGAGATCGCAGGTCTCAAGCGAGACCGCCTTGGTGCCGCGTGCCTGCGACCAGAGCACTTCTCCCCGATCCACCGCCAGATAGCCCGGATTGGCCATCGGATCGTTGATCATGGCGCGGTAGCGCTCGATCTCCCGTTCGCTCTCGTCCTGCGTCTGTGCCAGCGCGCCGGCGATGCCGGCACAGGTGGCCACCGCCGCGACGAGGGCACGTATCCCCCTCATTCGACCCATGATAGTCTCCTCGGTGTTCTCCCCGGCCGCTCTCTGGCGGAGCGATCCGACAGGCCATCTTTCGCGCTTTACATTCACGAAAAACTATATTCCTATATATCGAAGCTTGCAGGCACCGTTCTGCGGCGTCAAGAAGAAGATCGAGCGGTTCCGCAAGAGAGCCGCCGCAGGTTGGAAACCACGAAGGAGGTCCCCATGGCGGGTCCAATCGTCTATCGGACGAGACGCAACGTGCTGCATATGGCGGCCCTCGCGGCTGCAGCCTCCGTCATCGCGCCGCGCCTGTCCAAGGCCGATGCCAAGGCGGTCGAAGCGGAAATCAAGAAGCTCTACGACGGCAAGACCATGGCCGAGGGCCGGGTGAAGCTGGACGTGCCCCAGATCGCCGAGAATGGCCTCGTCGTTCCGATCACGGTCGACGTTGAGAGCCCGATGACCGAGCAGAACTACGTTAAGGCGGTGCATGTCTACGCCGACGGCAACCCGCTGCCCGGCGTCTTCACCTTCCGCTTCTCGCCGCTGTCGGGCCGGGCTTCCGCCTCCACCCGCATGCGCCTGGCGCAGACGCAGAACATCGTCGCGGTCGCCGAGATGTCGGATGGATCGCTGTTCACCACCAAGGCCGAGGTGAAAGTCACCATCGGCGGCTGCGGCGGCTGAGGGAGGAAAGAACCATGTCGACGAGACCCACTCCCCGCGTCCGCGTGCCCGCCAACATCAAGGCCGGCGACACCGTCGAGGTGAAGACGCTCATCTCCCACGAGATGGAGAGCGGCCAGCGCCGCGGCCAGGACGGCAAGCCGATCCCGCGCAAGATCATCAACCGCTTCACCGCGACCTTCAACGGCAAGCCTGTCTTCGACGCCGACTGGCACGCGGCCATTTCCGCCAATCCCTACCAGTCGTTCTTCTTCAAGCCGTCGGAAAGCGGCGAGCTAAAGATGGTCTGGAAGGACGACGACGGCTCGGAATACACGGCCACCAGCCGCATCACCGTCAGCTAGGCGATAAGCCGGGCGCGGCTTCCCCGCGCCCGCACCGCCCCTTCAGCGACAGGACATCCCATGATATCGCGCAGGCACTTCCTGCATGCGACGGCGGCTGCCCATGCCCTGGCCCTGGCCTCGGGACTGGGCCCGCTCGGTCGCGCCGCCGCCCAGCAGCGCCTGACGGAAGCGGATATCCTCCGCTTCGAGCCCCTGGGCCAGGTGACGATCCTCCACGTCACCGACATCCACGCCCAGCTTGTGCCGCTTCATTTCCGCGAGCCGTCGATCAACCTCGGCGTCGGCCCCGCCAAGGGCAAGCCGCCGCACCTCACAGACCAGGCATTCCGCGACTTCTTCAAGGTCGCCAACGGCTCGGCCGATGCCCATGCCCTCACCGCCGACGACTTCACCCAGCTCGCCCGCACCTATGGCCGGATGGGTGGGATGGATCGGGTCGCCCGCCTCGTATCGGCCGTTCGGGCCGAGCGCGGCGCCGACAAGGTGCTGCTGCTCGACGGCGGAGACACCTGGCAGGGGTCCTGGACCTCGCTCCAGACCCGCGGCGACGACATGGTCCAGGTGATGAACGCCCTTGGCGTCGAGGCGATGACCTCGCACTGGGAGTTCACCTATGGCGAGGACCGGGTGAAGGAGCTGGCTGAAAAATCGAAGGCCGCCTTCCTCGCGCAGAACATCCGCGACAACGAGTGGCAGGAGCCAGTCTTCGAGCCGCGCAAGGTGTTCGAAAAGGGCGGCGCCAGGATCGCCGTCATCGGCCAGGCCTTCCCGCGCACGCCGATCGCCAATCCCCGCTGGATGATCCCCAAATGGGAGTTCGGCCTGCGTGAGGAGGACGTGCAGAAGCAGGTCGACGAGGCCCGCGCCGAGGGCGCCGACGTCGTCGTGCTGCTCTCGCACAACGGCTTCGACGTCGACGCCAAGCTCGCGACGCGGGTGAACGGGATCGACGTCATCCTCACCGCCCACACCCACGACGCCATGCCCGGCGTCGTGACGGCCGGCAGGACGATCCTCGTCGCCACCGGCTCGCACGGCAAGTTCGTCTCGCGCCTCGATCTCGACATTCGCGACAAGAAGGTCGCCGGCTATCGCTACAAGCTGCTGCCGGTCTTCTCCGACGCCATTCGGCCCGACGCGGCCATGTCCGGTCTGATCGAGACCATCCGCAAGCCCTTCGCCGGCGTCCTCGCCGAGGAGATCGGCCGCACAGACAGCCTCCTCTACCGGCGCGGCAACTTCAACGGCACCTTCGACGACCTGATCGCCGAAGCCATGCTCGCCGAACGCGACGCCGAGATCGCGCTCACCCCCGGCTTCCGCTGGGGCGGCACGCTCCTGCCCGGTGATCCCATCACCTTCGAGGCGATAGCCAACGCCACCGCCATCACCTATCCCGCCTGCTACCGGATGGAGATGACCGGCGCCCAGTTAAAGGACGTGCTCGAAGACATCGCCGACAACATCTTCCACCCCGACCCCTATTTCCAGGGTGGTGGCGACATGGTGCGCCTCGGAGGCGTCGGCTACGCCATCGACGTCTCGGCGACGATGGGCCGGCGCATTTCCGACCTCACCCTCCTCAAGACCGGCAAGCCGCTGGAGGCTGCGAAAGCCTACACGGTCGCCGGCTGGGCGAGCGTCAACCAAGGTACCCAGGGCCCGCCCATCTGGGACGTGGTCAAGGCCCACGTCGCCCGCCGGAAGACGGTGCGCGTCGAACCCAACTCCGCCGTGAAGGTCAGCGGCGCATGACGAGGAACACCATTCCCCAGGAGACCGCCATGACGGACACCGGCATGTCGCCGCGCGAGACGGCGCGGCTCAACAGGCGAGGCTTTCTCGGCGCGGCCGGCCTCGCCGGCGCTGGCCTCGCGACCTCGGCGACCGGCCTGAGAGCCGCGCCGCCAGCCACCCCCGACCCGCTGATCACCACCGTGCAGGACTGGGCCCGCGTGCTCGGCGACGGTGTTCAGGCCCGACCGTACGGCTCCCCTTCCCAATACGAGAAGCACGTGGTCCGCCGCGACGTCGAATGGCTGAC
>LNFH01000005.1 GCA_001464235.1 Rhizobiales bacterium Ga0077556
GTCGGGCCTGTGCTTCGAGCGCCACCACGGCGGCATCGCCGAGATCGAGCCGGGCAAGCATCGCCTCATGATCAACGGCCTCGTCGACAAGCCCATGGTCTTCACGGTCGAGGACCTCAAGCGCTTCCCCGGCCGGCAGAACCACGCCTATTTCCTCGAATGCGCCGCCAATTCCGGCATGGAGTGGCGCGGCGCCCAGCTCAACGGCTGCCAGTTCACCCACGGCATGGTCCACAACGTCTGGTACACCGGCATTCCCCTGAAGACCCTCTTGGACGAGGCCGGCGTCAGGACGAATGCGAAGTGGCTCCTGGCGGAAGGGGCCGATTCCTCCGGCATGACCCGCTCCATCCCCCTGGACAAGGGCCTGAAGGACTGCCTCGTCGTCTGGTCGATGAACGGCGAGGCGCTGCGGCCAGAACAGGGCTACCCGGTCCGCCTGGTCGTTCCAGGCTGGGAGGGCAACATGTGGGTCAAGTGGCTGCGCCGGATCGAAGTCGGAGACCAGCCCTGGCACCAGCGCGAGGAGACGTCGAAATACACCGACCTCCTCGCCGACGGCCGCTCGCGCCGCTTCACCTTCATCATGGATGCAAAGTCGGTGGTGACGAACCCCTCCCCCCAGGCGCCGCTGAAACACAAGGGCCCGAACGTCCTCACAGGCCTCGCCTGGTCGGGCCGCGGACGGATCCAGCGGGTGGACGTCACGCTGGACGGCGGACGCAACTGGCGCACCGCGCGCATCGACGGCCCCGTCATGCCGATGTCCCTGACCCGCTTCTACGTCGACTTCGACTGGAACGGGCAGGAGATGATGGTCCAGTCCCGCGCCATCGACGAGACCGGATACGTCCAGCCGACCAAGGACGAGCTGCGCAAGGTGCGCGGCGTCAATTCCATCTACCACAACAACGGCATCCAGACCTGGCTGGTGCGTGCCAACGGGGAGACCGAAAATGTCGAGATCGGTTAGGCTCCTGGCCGCCGCGACCCTGCTGGCCGGCGTTGTGGGAACGGGCCTCGTCATGGCCCAGCAACGCCCGGCGGCGGCACCCGCCGCCGCCGCGCAGCAACCGGCAAAGTCCGGGCTCGGCCGCGAGGCCCACCCCGCAGAAGTCGCCGCCTGGGCCATCGCCGTTCGTCCGGACGGCCAGGGCCTGCCCCCCGGCCGTGGCACGGTCAAGCAAGGTGAGGACATCTTCCAGACCCAGTGCGCGGCCTGTCACGGCGAGTTCGGCGAAGGTGCCGGACGCTGGCCCGTCCTCGCCGGCGGCCGCGGTTCGTTGACGGGCGAGAGTCCGGAGAAGACGCTCGGCTCCTTCTGGCCCTATCTGTCGACCACCTTCGACTATGTCCGCCGGGCCATGCCCTACGGCAACGCCCAGTCGCTCTCCAACGACGAGGTCTATGCCCTCACCGCCTACCTCATGTTCCTCAACGACCTGGTGCCGGAGAGCTTCGAGCTGACGCGGGAGAATTTCACCTCCGTCCCCATGCCCAATGTGGGCGGCTTCTACGACGACGACCGCGAGACGAGCGAACGCGCGTTCTGGAACCCCAATCCCTGCATGACCGATTGCAGGCCCGCGCCGCCGAAGGTCACCGGCCGCGCCCGCGTCATCGACGTCACCCCCGAGGGCCGCAGCGGGCCGAGGGTCGAATGAGGAACCGCCGGCGATCCCCCGCGCTGGCCTGGCTCGCTCTTCTGCCGGCCGCCCTTGCAGTCTCGGCCTCCGCTTATGCGGGAGACCGTGCGCTGGGTGAGTACCTGTCGGGAGAATGCGTGACCTGCCACCAGCTCTCGGGCCGGCAGGTCGGCGGAATCCCGGCCATCATCGGCCTGCCCGAGGATGCCTTCGTGGCGCTGATGGAGAGCTACCGGCGGCGCGAGCGCGACAACCAGGTCATGCAGGCGATGGCGGTGCGGCTTTCGCCGGAGGAGGTGGCGGCCCTCGCCGCCTATTTCGGCAGCCTGACGCCCCACAACTGAAACCAGAAGCCAAGGCGGAGGACACCATGCCCGACATCGACCGCAGGATCCTCATTGGCGGGGCGGCCCTCGCCACTGCCGCCGCCGCTGCCACCGCGCCGGCCCGCGCGACGCCGATGCTGCAGTTCTCCGACCTGAAGAAGGAAGCGGACGTCGCCTGTCTCTACCATTGCGACTTCGGCGATCCGCCCCGCTTCGTCCAGATGCTAACCAATATCGGCAACCACTACTCCGCCTATGGCGCCGACCCCTTCGCCATCCAGTTGGTCATCGTCGCCCACGGCGCCGGGGTGAAGTTCTTCCTGGAAAGCCTCGAGGGCACCAGCTGGCGCGACGAGGCCATGGTGCCGCAGATCTTCGACCGGGTTGCCATGCAGGCCAAGAACGGGCTGAAGGTGCATCTGTGCGACATCACCTTCCAGCGGCTGAACCTTGACCGGTCGAAGGTGAGGACGGCCGATTTCATCACATTCGTCCCCTCGGGCGTGGCGACCGTAGCCGCACTTCAGTCCAAGGGCTTCGCCTATCTCAAAATCGGTTAAAGTGCGCCGGAAGGCCGGAACAACCGGTCCGCGTACCATCACGGGAGGACGACCAATGACCATTCATCGCAGGCAATTCCTTGCAGCGGGCGGCGCCATGGCGGCCACAGCCGTCTGCGCCCCCGCGGTCCTCGGCCAGGCGCGGGCGCGCGTCGTCGTGGTCGGTGGCGGACCCGGCGGCGTGACCGCGGCCAAGTACATCGCCAAGGACGCCCGCAACGCCATCGACGTCGTGCTGGTCGAGCCGCAGCGCCAGTTCACCACCTGCTTCCACTCCAATCTCTTCCTAGGCGGCTATCGCAGCTTCGAATCCATCACCCACGGTTACGACAAGGTCTCGGCGGCCAACGGCTTCCGCATGAACCACCAGATGGCGACGCGGGTGGACCGGGAGAAGAAGGAGGTCGTCCTCGCCGACGGTGCCCGCCTCGGCTACGAGCGGCTAGTCCTGTCGCCCGGGATCGACCTCAAATACGATTCCGTCCCCGGCTGGGGTCGCGAGCACGAGGAGACGATGCCCCACGCCTGGCGTGCGGGCCCGCAGACGCAGCTCCTCAAGGCGCGGCTCGATGCCGTGCCGGACGGCGGCGTCATCGTCATGATCGCGCCGCCCAACCCCTATCGCTGCCCGCCCGGTCCCTACGAGCGGGTCTCGATGATGGCCCATGCGCTGAAGGCCTCCGGTCGGACGCGGGCGAAAATCATCGTCCTCGACCCCAAGGAGAGCTTCTCCAAGCAGGGTCTCTTCCAGGAGGGCTGGGAAAAGCACTATCCCGGCATGGTCGAGTGGATCGGTCCCAAGGTGCATGACGGCATCAAGTCCGTGGACCCGAAGACCAACACGGTCGTCACCGGCTTCGAGACCTACGAGCAGGCGGCGCTCGTCAACGTCATACCCGCGCAGATGGCGGGCGGCATCGCCCGCGATGCCGGCCTCGCCAACGCCTCCGGCTTCTGCCCGATCGACCCGGCCAACATGAAGTCGGCGAACGACACGAACATCTACATCCTCGGTGACGCCTGCATCGCCGGCGACATGCCGAAATCGGGCTTCTCCGCCAACAGCCAGGCCAAGGTGGCGGCGCTGATGGTGCGCGGCGAGCTCGCGGGAGCCCGCACCTTCCCCGCCCGCTACGCCAACACCTGCTGGAGTCTCATCCAGACCGACGACACCGTGAAGGTCGGCGGTCGCTACGAGGCCAAGGACGGCAAGATCGGCGCCGTGGAGACTTTTATCTCCAAGACCGGCGAGACCGCCGAGCTGCGCAAGCAGACCCAGGAGGAAAACATGGGCTGGTATGCCGGCATCGTCGCCGACATGTTCACCTGAAACGGTTGCCGCCCGGCCGCGCTTCTATGAAGGGGATGGCGGACGCCGCCATCCCCCGAGCTTCCACGCAAAGGACCAGACCCATGCGCATCGCCATCGCCGCGCTCTTCGCCACGGCCACCATGCTTTCGCCCCTGATGGCCCAGGCCCCGACCCCTCCGGCGGCCGCGCCCGCAGCCCCCGCCGCGGCTCCCGCTGCAGGCGATGCCGCGGCCGGCGAACGGGTCTTCGCCCAGTGCCGCGCCTGCCACCAGGTGGGCGAGACCGCCCGCAATCTCGTCGGCCCCAACCTGAACGGCCTGTTCGGTCGCAAGGCCGGCAGCGTCGCGGGCTTCAACTATTCGCCGGCCTTCAAGACCCCTGCGGTGGCGGAAAAGGTCTGGTCGCCGGAGAACTTCGCGGTCTATATCCGCAATCCCCGGGAAGTGACGCCGGGCACGCGCATGGTCTTCGCCGGCATCCGAAGCGATAACCAGATCGCCGACCTCGTCGCCTACCTCCGCCAGTTCGCAGCCGACGGCAAGCGCCAGCAGTAACCCGCATCGGCCCGCACCCCTGCAGCCGATTGCGGGAGTTCCGCGTAGGCCGGCGTTGCCACGCGGCCTCCCAGCAACACCGCACAGATGGCACAAACTGCCAGCGCGGTCAGCAGCGTCGACGACGCCGGGCCGAACAGCAGCGAGATCGCCA
>LNFH01000006.1 GCA_001464235.1 Rhizobiales bacterium Ga0077556
GACATGATGACGCTCGCCAAGGGGCTGTCGTCCGGATACCAGCCGATTTCCGCCGGCCTGGTCAGCCAGCCGATCTACGAGGCGGTGCGTGATCTGAGCAGCCGCCTTGGAACTTTCGGCACCGGCTTCACCTATGGCGGCCATCCCGTCTGCGCCGCCGTGGCGCTCGAAACGCTCGCGATCTACGAGGAACGGGGAATAGTCGACGAGGTGCGCCGCAAGGCCGTCGGCTTCGCCGAAAGGCTGGCCGTGCTGTCCAGCAAACCGATCGTCGGCGAGGCGCGCGGCGTCGGTCTTCTCGGCGCGGTCCAGCTGGCGCGCCGCCATGGCGAGCCGGATCTGTTCGACCCGGCGGAGAAACTTGCACCCTGGATCATGGGCCGCGCCGCCGAGCACGGCCTGTTCGTTCGCGTGATGCGCGGCGAATCCATCGCGATCTGCCCGCCCCTGATCATCACGGATGGCGAGCTCGATGAACTGTTCGACAAGCTGGGCCGCACGCTCGACGACGTCGCCGATGAGGCCACGCGTCGCGGTCTGTTGAGAACCTGACGGACGTTGGGACGCTGCTCCCTGAGCGAGGAACCATGACTGTCATCGGGATCGACGTCGGCGGAACCTTCACCGACCTCGTGGCGCTCGACGAGGCGACCGGCCGCATCACCATCGCCAAGGCCCCGACGACGCCCGGCGATCAGTCCCGCGGGATTCTCGACGGGCTCGACGCGCTCGACGTCGCGCTGGAGCGCATCGACACCATCGCCCACGGGACCACCGTCGCGACCAATACGGTGCTCGAGCGGAACGGCGCGAGACTGGCCGTGGTCACCACGCGCGGCTTCCGCGACGTCGTTCACGTCGGCAAGGGCAACCGAACCGCGATGTACGACTTCCGGGCGGTGCGTGCGCCGCCGATCGCTCCGCGCGCACTGACGTTCGAGGTGACGGAGCGCGTTCGCTTCGATGGGGCCGTCGCAACGGCTCTGAACGAGGCGGAGCTGGCCGAGGTCATCGACCGGCTCGTCGCGGTCGGCGTCGACGCTGTCGCCGTCTGCTTTCTGCACGCCTATGCCAATCCCGCGCACGAGGTGCGGGCGCGCGACCTCATCCTGGCGCGCGCGCCGGCCATTCACGTGTCGACCTCCCATGACGTGCTGCCGGAGATGCGCGAGTTCGAGCGTTTCGCCACCACGGTGCTCAACGCCTATGTGGCCCCCCGTGTGGGCCGCTATCTCGGTTCGTTCGGCGAGGCGCTGGCGACACGGGGACACGGTAGCGGATTCTCGGTGATGACCTCGGGCGGCGGGGTGTGGTCGGCCGCGCGCATGGCACGCTTTCCGGTCAACTCCATGCTGTCGGGACCCGCGGCCGGCGTCATGGGGGCTGCCTATCTCAGCCGCACCACCGAGCATCGCAATCTGATCACCTACGACATGGGCGGCACCAGCACGGATTGCTGCCTGATCGTCGAGGGCGACTTCGAGCGCACCGGCGACGGCCGCGTGGCGGGACTGCCCAACCGGGTTCAGCAGATCGACATCAATGCGGTGGGCTCGGGCGGCGGCAGCATCGCCTATCTCGAGGCCGGAGCGTTTCTCAAGGTCGGCCCGCGTTCGGCCGGCGCTTTACCGGGCCCCGCCTGCTACGGACGCGGCGGCATCGAGCCGACGGTGACCGACGCCAATCTCATCCTCGGCCGCCTCGATCCGAGCGCGAGACTGGCCGGCGGCATCGCCCTCGACCGTGGCCGCGCGCGCAGCGCCCTCGCCACGATCGCCGAGCCCCTGGGCCTCGACATCGAACAGGCCGCCGAGGGCGTGATCGCCATCGCCGCCGCCCAGACCACCTCCGCCATCAAGGAGATCTCGATCATGCGCGGCTTCGATCCGCGCGACTTCGCCCTGCTCGCCTTCGGCGGGGCCGGCCCGATGCACGCGGCACAGGTCGCGGCCGAACTCGAGATGACGCGGGTGATCGTGCCGCAACTGCCCGGAAACTTCTCGGCGTTCGGGCTGCTCGTCGCAGACGTGCGCCACGAGGCGGCGCGCAGCTGGCGGCGCCTGATCGAGGGCCTGAGCGACGATGAACTGAACGACCAGGTCGCCGACCTGCGCCTCGAGGCCGTCGCGCGGGCGCGCGACGACGGGCTCGCCCCTTCCGACATCGAGGTCTCGATCCGCCTCGACATGCGCTATGTCGGTCAGGCCTTCGAACTTGCCGTGACGCCTCCGCGCGGAAACCTGACCCCGGGCGCCGCGCTCCTCGCGTTCAAATCGACCTACGAGCGACGATACGGGGCCGCGCCCGATCAGCCGGTCGAGATCACGTGCATACGCGTGAGCGCGGCGGCTCCGGACCGGGCGCGCCGGCTCGTGGGCGAAACGGGCGGGCACAGCCGCGATTTCGTTCCGACCGGCGTCACCACCAGCATCTTTTCGGGCCGCGCCTACGAGACGCCTGTCTTCAGCCGAGATGACCTGCCGATCGGCCAGAGGCGAATGGGGCCGGCCCTGATCGTCGAGCTCGGAGCGACCACGGTCGTGCCGCCCGGCTTCTCGATGGGGATCGACGCCTCCTCATGCCTGATCCTCGAAGCCGAAGCAGGAGCATCACCATGACGCCCGACGCCATGACGCCCGACGCCATCACGCTGGAGGTGGTCACCCAGGCGCTGACGACGATCGTGCGCGAAATGCGCGCGACCGTGTTCAAGACGGCGCGTTCGGTGGCGATCTATGAGGGCAAGGATTTTTCGTGCGGGCTGTTCGACGGCCTGGGGCAGGCTATCGCCCAGTCGGAGGATATCGCGGGCCATGTGGTGCCCCTGCCCTGGCACGTGCGCGCAAGCCTGACGGCCTTCCGCGACGATCTCGCGCCCGGCGACGTCGTGATGCTCAACGATCCCTATCTCGGCGGCACACATCTCAACGACGTCACCTTGGTGCGGCCGATCTTCATCGGCGGACGCCTCGCCTTCATGGCGGCCGTGCGCGAGCATTGGGCCGACGTCGGCGGGACCAATCCCGGCAGTCTGTCCGGCGCCGTCCGCGACATCTATCAGGAGGGCCTGCGCATCCCTCCGATCAAGATCGTCGATCAGGGGCGCAAGAACGTGGCGGCGCTCGAGGTGCTGTTCGCCAACATGCGCGTCCGCGACGAGCGGGAAGGCGATTTCCTCTCCGGCCTGCTCGCTTGCCAGACCGCGGAGTCCCGGCTCGAGGCCCTGCTCAAACGCTATCCGCTCGAACTGGTGGACGCCTGCATCGGCGCCAACCTCGCCCGCTCGGAGCGCCGGATGCGCGAGGCCATCGCCTCGCTCCAGGACGGCGAGTACGTCTTCGAGGACTACCTGGAAACCTTTCCCGACGGCGTGTTCACGCCGCTGCGGGTGCCGCTTCGCCTGACGATCGCAGGCGACAGCCTGACCGCCGACTTCACCGGCGCGTCCCCCCAGGCACCCGTTCCGGTGAATTCTACCCTTGCCGTCACGACCGGCGGGGTCCTGATCGTCCTGAAGGCCGCCCTTGACCCGACCGCCGCGCTGAACCAGGGCTCGTTCCGCCCGATCACGGTCGTGGCGCCGGAGGCGAGCGTGGTGAACGTCAGCCACCCGGCCCCGGCGGGATCGCATGGCGAACTGCGCAAGCGGGTCATGGCGACGATGATCGGTGCGCTCGCCCAGAGCGCGCCCGGCAGGGTGACCGGCGACGTTCACCGCACCTCGTTCCACAACATGATCGGCGGCTTCGATGCCGGGCGCGGCAAGGAGTTCGTCTATTACGAGTGGGGCGCCGGTGGAAACGGCGGCTTTGACGGCGGCGACGGGCCCTCCGCCATGGCGGCGGTCGACTGGGGCGATCTCAACACGATCCAGTCGACGGAGGTCATCGAGGCAAGCTTCCCTCTGTTCGTCGAGGAGTCGCAGATCGCCGTCGGCACGGGCGGCGCCGGCGCCTTCCGTGGCGGAGACGGTCTGCGCCGTCGCATCCGCATCCTTGGTGACGACGCCCGGTATTCCGTTCTGGCGGACGGCGCGATCTTGCCGGCCTTCGGGATCGAGGGAGGCGGCGCGGCGAAGCCGGTTGAGGCCAGCGTGACGCGTGGCGGCCGGCACATCACCTTCGACACGCCGGGCAAGGTCGGCGGTTTCGTTCTGCGCAAGGGCGACGTCGTGAACCTCAGGGCGGCCGGCGGCGGCGGGTTCGGCGACGCGCTGGACCGGGATCCCGAGCTCGTGCGCCATGATGTGGCCGAAGGGCTTCTGACTGCGATCGAAGCGCATGAGACCTTCGGTGTCATCCTCGCGCCGGACGGCCTGGTCGACACTGCCGCGACCACCGCACGCCGCGAAGCCCTGCACCGTTCGGTTCGACACCTGATCGCCGCGCGGACCGATGCGCCGCTCTACCGGCCGGGGGCCATGAGCGAAAGGCGTATGTGCCCGCTCCACCCCACCGACGCAGAGGCCTTCGGGGTCACGAACGACGATGTGATCGAAGTGAGTTCCGGGCGCGGCGCTCCGCTGCGGGCTTGGGTGACACTGGACGTGACGGTCCATCCGGGCACGGTGCCGCTCGACCCGGCGGGGTGTGCAATCCTGCTGACTGAACCAGGTGCCCGCCTCGCCATTCGCCCCCTGACACAGGCGCAGGAGAGCACGGCTGCCATCCGGACGGCCGCAGAATGACATCCATCGCCATCGTCGGGTGTGGAGCGGCCGGATCTGCGCTCGCGGCAGACCTGTCGCGGCGTGGGTTTGCGCCCCCGCGGGTGTTCGACCGGGATGACGACGTGATGGCCGCCCTCGTCGCGACCGGCGGGGTGGTCAGCCGTGGAATGATCGGTGATCGGATCGCGCCGGTTCGCGCCCTTCCGCTCGCTGACTGCGTCGACGGCGCCGTGCTGGTCGTCGTCGCGGTGACCGCGGACCGGCACGAGGAGGTGGCCCAAGCCCTGGCGCCGCTGCTCCGGCCAGGTCAGCGGGTGCTTCTCTATTGCGGTTATGTGGCCGGGTGCCTTTGGTTCCGCCGCGCCTTCCTAGCGGCCGGCGGTTCGGCAGGCGTCGTGATCGTGGAAGCGGCCAACACGCTGCATCTGTGCGGTCTCGTGCGGCCGGGAGAGGTTTTCGTATCGGCGGTGAAGGCGTGGCTCGAGATCACGGGGTCCGACCCCGACGACGCGCAGGCCGTGCTGGAGCTGTTCGGTCCGGCCTTTTCCGAATTCGCCGCCGGCGCGAATTGCCTGGAAACGGGTCTGATCAATCCCAACCCCGTCGGGCATCTGCCGGCGGCCGTCTACAACTTCGCGCTCTTCGAGGAGCCGGCGGCGCGGCTGAACGCGGGAACCCTGCACTTCGACGAGTTGCACTGGCCGGGCGTCCGGGCCGCGGCCAGCGCGTTCGACAGGGAGCGGTGCGGGTTGATCGCAGCCCTCGGCCTGACGCCGATGTCGCGCCCCGACTTCAACGCACGGTCCTATCCGCCGGGTTCGCGCATGGTCGGCGAGCCGCCGCGCTTCGGCGGCAAGCTGCTGTTGCGCCATGTCCACGAGGATGGCCCCTGCGCGCTCGTGCCCATGCTGTCGCTCGCCGAGGCCATCGGCTTCGCGATGCCGGCGACGCGGGCTCTCGCGACCGCATTGCGGCTCCTCGGCGTGGATCTCGACACCCATGGCCGATCCGTCGCGCGGATCGGTCCGAGCGCGCTGTGCGCCGTCCTGCCCGCCGGGCTTCGTTTGGAGACACCGTGATGACCCAACCCTGCTTCATGCCGCTCGGCGATCTCATGACCAAGCTGGAGGATGGCGAACTGACATCCGAGGCGATCGTGCGGAGTTGCCTGGACCGCATCGCCGAACGCGAGCCGACCGTCGGCGCCTGGGACTTCATTGATCCCGAACTCGCGCTCGCCCAGGCGCGGGCCCGGGATGGCGAGCCGCGCCGCAGCCCCCTCCATGGCATCCCGGTCGGCGTCAAGGATGTGCTGGACGTGGTGGGAATGCCCGCCGCCTGGGGCGACCAGGCGACCTACGGCCATCGTCGCCCCGAGCGCGACGCGCCGGTGGTGCAGAGACTGCGGGAGTTGGGTGCGGTCATCCTGGGGAAGACGGCGGTCTCCCGCTTCGGCTTCTGGTGGCCGGGAAAGGCGCGCAACCCGCACGACCCCTCGCGCACGCCGGGCTCGTCCTCGTCGGGCTCGGGCGCCGCCGTGGCGGACTTCATGTGTCCGCTCGCCATCGGCACGCAGACGAGCGGCTCGGTGATGCGGCCGGCGGCCTTCTGCGGCGTGGTCGGTCTGATGGGATCGCACGGGTGGATCACCTGGGCCAATTCCCGCGACTACGCCGCCTCGTTCGACCGCGTCGGCGTCTATGCCCGCACGATGGCCGAGGCGCGTATCGGTTATACGCAGTTGACCGGCCGGCCGGCGCCCGCGCCCGACAGCCGCCGGCTGCGGATCGGCCTGTACCGGACCCATCAGTGGCCCGAGGCAAAGCCCTATGTGCAGGCCCATTTCGAGGCTTCGGCCGAGCGGCTGGTGGCGGCCGGGCATGTGGTCGAGGAGATCGTGCTGCCGCCGATCTACGACCTGATGTGGGATGCCCAGCCCGTCATCGGCGAATATGAAAGCTATCGCAGCTTCATCTGGGAAATGGAGCATGCGCGCGACTCGCTGGTGCCGGGCCTCGAGGAGCTGCTGCTGAGCGGCAAGTCGATATCGATCGAAGGCTACAACCAGGCGATCGATCTGATGCGGAGCCTGCGCGCCCGCTTCGCCGATGACATCCGGGGCTTCGACCTGATCATGACGCCGGGTTCGGAAGGCGAGGCGCCGGCCGCGACGGGGGTCGGCAGCAACATGTTCATCCGCCAATGGATGATGACGACCGGCCCGATCATCGCCGTGCCGGCGGGAACGGGCCCCAACGGCCTGCCGCTCGGGGTGCAATTCATCGGTCGACCGGAGGATGACGCCGCCCATGTGGGCCGCGTGGCTGTTCTCGCCGAGGTCTTGCAGGGCAATACGCCGAAGGGCTCCGAGCCCGTTTGAGGGACCGTCCGCGAT
>LNFH01000007.1 GCA_001464235.1 Rhizobiales bacterium Ga0077556
CTCAGATCACGCACCGCCTCGTAGATCGGCTGGCTGACCAGGCCGGCGGAAATCGGCTGGTATCCGGACGACAGCCCCTTGGCGAGCGTCATCATGTCGGGCTTCAGGCCGTAGGTCTCGCTGCCGAACATCGATCCGGTGCGGCCGAAGCCGCAAATCACCTCGTCGGCGATGAAGAGGATGTCGTGGCGCTTGAGCAGCGCCTGGATCTTCTCGAAATAGGTCGCCGGCGGCAGGATGACCCCGCCTGAGCCGATCACCGGTTCGGCGATGAAGGCCGCGACGGTTTCCGGCCCCTCGGCCAGAATTTCTGCCTCCAACTGCGCCACGAGGCGATCGGAGAATGTTTCCTCGCTCTCGCCGGATTGCTTGAGCAGCCAATAGTGTGGCGTCTCGGTGTGGCGGGCGAAGCCACGCGGCAGGTCGAAGCCGTCATGCATGTAGGCGAGGCCGGTCAGGCTCGCGGCGGCGAGGGTGACCCCATGATAGCCGAACCGCCGCGCGAAGATCTTCTTCTTCTCCGGTCGTCCCAGCGCATTGTTGTAGTACCAGGCGATCTTGATCATGCTCTCATTGGCTTCCGACCCGGAGGAAGCGAAGAAAGCCTTGGTCAACCCGGCCGGCGCGATCGACACGAGTTTCTCGGCCAGCGCGATGACCGGCCGCGACGTCCGGTGGCCGAAATTGTGGTAATAGGGCAGCTCGGCCATCTGCCGTGCCGCGGCGTCGACGAGGCGCTGTTCGCTGAAGCCCAGCGAGGCGCACCAGAGGCCGGCCAGCCCTTCCAGATACCGGTTTCCGTCGATGTCGAAGACATAGACTCCCTCGCCGCGCGCGACCACCTGCGGGCCCACGGATTCATGGGCCTTCAGGTTGGTCATGGGATGAAGGTGATAGGCGATGTCGCGCGCCTGAAGGGAGTTGGGCGAGGCAGGCACGATCAATCTCCCGAAGCGGGGCGGACCAATGGCGGCCCATCGGACGGCATGAGCGCAGGGCGCGCGTCAGGAGCTGGGGAAACCTCGCAAGGTGACACGTTTGGGGTCGAACTCCCGCAACAGGTCGACGTCGACGAGCTGGCTGTAGTCGTAGGGCGACGTCAGCTTGCCGAACTGAATCTGGCCGTCGACCTCGCGCTTGAGCAGCGCCATGGACTCGTCAGACCACTCGAGCCCGAACGTGTTCGGCGTCAGGAGCGGCATGACGGCCGCGGGATCCATGCGCAGTCGGCGCCCGATGAGCGCGGAGGCCTCCTGCGGCTTGGTGTTGCAGAGGTCGCAAGCCTCGAGGAAGGCCGCGAGGAACCGCAGCGCGGTCGGCCGGTTGTCGCGCAGCCATCCGCGATGCATGAGCACGTGCTGATGCAGCTTGTACCATTCGGCCCCGGCCAGTTGCTTGGTGTTGGGCAGGGCGGCCGTGATACGGCCGGTCCAGGGCTTGAAGGTCGCGACGGCGTCGACGTCACCGCGCTGCAGTGCCGCCACCGCTTCCGGCGCCTCGAGATTGACCGGCGTGATGTCGGCCCGGGAGATGCCGACGGTATTGAGGACGTGCAGCGCAAAGATCTCGGTGGCGCCGCCGCGGTTCATGCCAATCTTCTTGCCGCGAAGGCCGCGCAGGTCGGTGATCGGAGCGCGGGCCACGAAATCGTAGATGTCCGTCACCGTGCACGCGTGGGCGACGAACAGGACGTCGCGCGATACCGCGTTGTTGACGATGCCGGCAGCCGGCGCGTTGAACGAGGCGACGATGTCACGGGAGATGAGCGAGGGTACCGCGGCGGAGCCGCTCGCAAAGGTGCGCAGGTCGACGGTGATGCCGTGTTTGGCGAACAGGCCGCCCTCTGCCGCGACGTAGAAGGGACCGAAACTCGGATCGACGCCCGTTCCAATGACCATGCGGGCGGTCTGGGCAGCGGCGTCGCGCGAGACGATCATCGGCGCCGCCATCGCGGCGACGGAAAATGCGCGTCTTGTGATGGTCTGCATTGATCTACTCCGTCCGTTCGGGCCGAATTGGCGACGCGACTGTGCAGTGCGTTGGTCTCAGTGGAGCTCCAGCTCAAGTGTCTTGTTGACTTCTTCTTCGATCAGCATCTGGATGCGTCGATAGTATTCAGCGAATTGCGTGCTGTTTCTGTCGTGGCCCATGGCCGGATCGATCTCGATGATTTCTTTGATCCGGGAGGCGGGGCCCGCATACATCACGGCGACCTTCGTGCCGAGGATGATCGACTCCTCGATGTCGTGGGTGATGAAGACCACGGTCTTCCGGTTGGTCTCCCAGATCGCGGTCAGCTCCCGCTGGAGCACGCGCCGGGTCTGTGAATCGAGCGCGCCGAACGGCTCGTCCATCAACAGCATCGCCGGGTCATTGGCGAAGACGCGGGCGATCTGCACACGCTGCTTCATGCCGCCGGACATCTCGTGAGGTCGCTTGTGACCGTGGCCGGAAAGGCCGACCAGCGCCAGGCAGCGCTCGGCGGTGGCGCGTCGGTCGGCCGTCGAAGCGCCGCCCATCCGCAGGCCGAACTCGATGTTCTCCAGCGCGGTCAGCCAGTCGAACAGGGAATCGTGGCTCTGGAACACGACCCCCCGGTCCGCTCCCGGGGCACGAACCTCCCTGCCGGCGACCACGATGTCCCCCGACGATGGGCTTTCGAACCCCGCCAGCAGGTTCAGCGCCGTCGTTTTCCCGCATCCGCTGGGACCGAGCAGGCAACAGAATTCGCCTTCTTCGATGGCAAGGTCGAAACCGCGCAGCGCGGTGTAGCTTACGCCGTCGCGCTCATAGACCTGATCGATCCCTCGCATGTAAGCGAATGACATTCGCGGCAACTCCGGGCGCCAGATGCCCGAGAATTGAACCCCCTGCCTTGCGCGCCGGCAACATGCAAATGCTGCCTTAAGAGATATTTATACCACCTATAATCGCGATATTTGGGCGAGATGTCTTCGAGACCATGAAATAGAACTTGTGTTGCGAGGGCAGGGGGCGGGCGTCTGAAAAAATGTCTGCGCGCCATTCCGGTTCGTTCATCAGTGTTCGGCGCAATCGACCCTCCGCCTATTGGGCCGAAAAGACGAAGATGCCTGAAATTTAGGCGCATCAAGTCGCACCCGCTCCATCGTCGTTTGCGAAAGTGCCACGAGGGTATTGGGGGCACACGTCTAACTTGCGATGTATTCGTCAGCCTGCAAACGATGAAGGCGCTATCGGACATTGTGACCAAACATGTGTCATCTATCGTGGCCCGGTCGGTGGTCATCGGGCGCTTGAGATCGTCACCTGTCATCGCTAGGGTAACTTGGTGAGAGCAACGCGCGCACTGTCGGTGCGGTCGAACGCCTGGAGCAGGGCATGGCCATGGGGTCGGTTGAACAGGCGCCAATGTTCTCACGCGGCCGGCGCGCCGGGGCGAAGCCTTGGCTGCGGCGCGATGCGACGGTCTACCTTCTCTCCTTCCTGACGATCTTCACGATCTGGCACGTCATGGCGACCTACGTCTCGCCGTCGGTGTTGTTCTCGCCGCCGCTCAGCGCTCTGCGTCGACTCCTGCAGATGATGGCCACGGGTGAACTGTTCGTCCACATCAACGCCAGCATGCAGAGGATTGCCGTCGGCTTCGTCTGCGGATCGGTCCTCGGCGTCCTGATCGGCCTGCTGATGGGGAACATCCGGCTCGTGAAGCTCTTTTTCGAGCCCTACGTCAATTTCTTCCGGTTCATTCCCGGCATTGCGATGATCACGGTGGCCGTCATCTGGTTCGGTATCGGCGAGGGGTCGAAAGTCTTCCTCATCATGTATACGACGATCTTCATCGTCATCATCAACACCATGATCGGCGTTTTGAGCATCCCTCAGAACAAAATTCGCGCGGCTCAATGTCTCGGCGCCTCGCAGCGCCAGATCTTCTGGCATGTCTCCATTCCCGCGACCATGCCCTATGTGCTCACCGGCATGCGGCTCGCCATGGCCAATTCCTTCGCCACCATCGTCTCCGCCGAGATGCTCGGCGCAGACGCGGGCATCGGCACCGTCATCTGGCAGGCGCGGCTGTTCATGCAGGTCGACGACGTCTATGTCGCCCTGATCGTCCTCGGCATCCTCGGCTTTGCCACCGATCGCCTGTTCGTCATCCTGGCGCAGCGTTACGCTGGCCGCTACGGCGTGGTGATCTGATCCGGATCGGCCGCAGCGAGACCGAATTCGCGCTGCAGACGGGCGATGAACTGGCGGACGGCGGGTGCCGGGCGGCGCTCGCTGCGGAACAGGGAAATGCTGCGTTTCGGCAGTTTCGGCAGGAACGCGTCGGTCAAGACCCGCATTCCCGGCACGAGGGTCTGTTCCGGCATCACCGCGACGCCGAGGCCGGCGAGCACCGCGACATGGATGCCGGCCTGTGTGGGGCTCGAACAGACGATGGAGAAGGGCCGCCGGGCGCGGGCGAGGGCGGTGGTCATGACGAGCCGGTTGACGCAGGGCGGAGGCGAGCAGATCACCCGCAGCTCCCCGGCCTCGGCGAGGCGATAGCCAGCCTCGGCGACCCAGACCAGCTGGTCGGTCATCAACGGCTCGCCCTCGCGCCCGTCGGCGGCGAATTTCGCCAGGACGAGATCCAGTTTGCCGGCGTCCAGCAACGGCAGGAGCAGGTGGCTCTGGTTCACCTTGAGCTGAAGGCGGACCTTCGGATGGGCGACGTGGAAATCCCTCAGGATACGGGCGAGGCCATAGGCGGCCGCATCCTCGACGAGGCCAAGTCGCACCTCCCCGGCGAGGGTGACACCCGTCAGTTGCGCGATCACCTGGTCGTTGAGGTCCAGGATCTTCTGGGCGTAGTCGAGGAGGGTCAGGCCGTCCTCGGTCGCACTCATCCGTCGCCCTTCCATGACGAGGAGCTCGCGCCCGAGAAGGACTTCGAGGCGACGCATCTGCATGCTCACTGCCGCCTGGGTCAGGCCCTGACGCTCCGCCGCCGCCGTCACCGTTCCAAGATCGCAGACGAGCACGAACGAGCGCAGCAGGCCCGGTTCCAGCGTCGGCGGACCGCCGCGCAGCGGGATGACCCCCGGCCGGTCGGCGATGGGTGCAGGATGGATCCCTGGGCGCGTCATGGCGGGTCGCTCCGAACGGATTGGGGTGCTGCGAAGATGTTGGTCAGGCAGGCTTCGAACGGCACGTCCCAGTCGATCCATCCTCCCGCGACCACGGCGGTCTTGAGGCGCAGGAAGCCCGCGAGGCTGTGGCGGGGTTCCCGTGACCAGACGCCCTGCGATACGTAGCGTTCGACCGTGAGGCGTAACGTTTCAGGGTCGATCGATGGATAGTCGGCGGCAGCGAGGGCGGCGATCTCGCGTGGATCGGTGGTGAAGAGCGTGCGTTGCGCGCGGGCGAGGGCGTGCGTCAGTCTGCGCGCCGCGCCGTCGGCCCTGTCCAGAAAGCCCGCACGGCTGAACAGCGTCGTGTAGAGGGTCTCGCCGCGGGAGGACGCCGCGAGCAGAACGGCGGGGCGGCGCCCGTCCACCGCCCGTGAAATATGCGGTTCGAAGACCTGCACGACGTCGAGCTCACCAGCGAACAGCGCTACGACGCCGTCGCCCATGGAGAGCGGCGTGGCTGGACACAAAGGCTCCGGGTCGACGGCGAGACGGCGGAGGTCCTCCTTCAGGCAGAGCCACGGCGTCTCGACGTCCGTCACCGGCCTGAAGCGACGGCCGACCAGCCGATCGAGCGTGAACCCCGGCTCAGGTTCGCGAGCGATCAGGGCAAAGGGATCGCGCGCCACGATCGCGCAGAATCCAACGAGGTCGCAACTGTCGTCACGGCTGCGGTGGAGCATGATGTCGATCGGCCCACCGACGCAGACGTCCGCTCGCCCGTCCAGCACCATGGGCGCCGCATCGTCGGGCTGCGCCGCAACGGTCATCGTGACGTCGAGGCCCGCGTCGTCGTAGGCTCCGATCCGGCGGGCCAGGGCAACCGGCAGATACAGCGGCGCGTCGAACGTGAGGCACAGGGAGACGGGCGTCCTCATCGACCGGCGCTCATGCTAGGGCGCCCGCTCGAACAGGGCTGCCAGTGGCTCTGAGAGACCGACCATGGCGCGCCTGCCGGGATGCGCATAGCTTCCGGCGCGCGCCTTGGGGATTTTCAGGCCGACGAGCGCCTCTGCCATCCGAACGCCGCAGGAAACGCCGTCGAGGACGGGCACGGGGAGGCGTGCCTGAACGCGGTCGCGCAAGCCGGCGAGCGGCGCACCGCCGAGCACGATCACCTCGGCGAAATGCCGTTCGATGCAGCGGGCGCCGACAGCTGCGAGGGCGTCGGCTGCGTGGTCCGGATGGCCGGCCGGGTCGATGTCGCGATCCTCGATCGCCTCGATCGCCGCAAGCCGCCCTGCAACGCCATAGGTCGCGGCCAGGTCCTCGAAAACCGGCACGACACGCGGGCCGGTGGTGACGATGGCAAAGCGTCCACCGTAGAAGAGCGAGGTGATCATGGCCGCCTCGGCGACGCCGACGATCGGGAACGAAAACAGCTCGCGACAGGCGGCCAGGCCTGGATCGACGAAGGCGGCGATGACCGCCGCGTCGACCTGATCGCCTGCCGCTGCGATGGCCTCCACCGTCGCCAGCGCTGCGACCGTGGCCTCCGCCCGGCTCGAGATGTAGCGAGGGCCATACTCCGCGGTGCGCGGCAGGATGATCGTGCCGGACGATGCGGCGGCGGTCGCTACGGCGGCAATGCTCTGGGTGATCGCCTCGCTGGTGTTCGAATTGACGACCAACACCCGCATGACCTGCACCTTCGGTGACCGAACCCTGTCTGCAGAGCTCGTGGCACAATTCATGCCAAAGGATGGCGCTGCGGCAGGTTCGGCCGGTGGCGCGTCGAGGGAGCTTCATGCGGTTGCTGCTGGTCAACGCCAACACGAACGCGGCGGTCACCAGCCGTCTTCTGTCCATCGCACAGGGCTTCGCGTCGGCCGGAACCGACATCTCGCCGAAGACCGCACAGTTCGGCGCGGCTGCGGTCGGCTCGCGCGCCGAGGCGATGGTTGCAGAAGCCGCGGCCATCGAGGCCGTGGCGCGGCACGAGGCTCCGTTCGACGGCGTGGTGGTCGCGATGTCCTACGATACCGCGGTCGAGGCCCTTCGCGAGATGACCGGCAAACCGGTCGTCGGCCTCACATCCGCGCTTCTTTCGGCGAGCCTGATCACCGGCGAACGCCTGGGGCTCGTCTGCCTCGGTCACGACCTCATTCCCCGCTACGACGAAATGGTGCGGCGAGCCGGGGTTCGTCACCGCATCGCGGGATTGAGCGCGGTGGAGGGCATGGCGGTCTATGCGGGCAGCCCGACCCCCGGTCTCGAGGCCGCCGTTTCCGCGTCGGCCTTGGGGCTGGTCGAGGGGGCCGGCGCCGACGCGATCGGCCTGGTCGGCGCGGGGATGGCGGGGATGGCCGCGCGCATCGGCCGGATTCGGAACGCGCCGGTCCTCGACCCGCTCGGCTCCGCGGTAGCGCAGGTCGAAATGCTGGTCCGCCTCTCGGGCGTCGCCGCCCATGATCGCGCCGTGTCCCGACCGGAGCCTGCGGCGTGATGTTGCGCGTGCGGATCGTCGACGTGTTCGCCGCGGAACGCTTCGGCGGCAACCCACTGGCCGTGGTCTTCGGCGCCGAGACGCTCGGCGATGCGGACCTCCTGGGGCTGACCCGCGAGTTCGGCTTCTCGGAAACGAGTTTCGTCGTCGCGGCGCAGGGTCCGGACGCCGTGGCGCGGGTGCGGATCTTCAACCGCCATGGCGAAGCGGCGTTTGGCGGACATCCGAACGTCGGGGCGGTCTTCGCGATGGCGCTGGAAGGCTGGCCGGGCGTGCGGATGGGGCCGGTGGCGATCGAACAGATGATCGGTGACCTGAAGGTGGAACTGACCGAGCAGGCCGGCGAGCCCTGGGGCGCCCGGCTGACGATGCCGCGGCGGTTCTCGAAGGGCGTCTCCTGCGGCGTGTCGGAGGCCGCGGCGATGCTCATGCTCGATCCGTCGGACATCGCGATCGTGCGACATCCCCCCATCGTCGCCTCGCTGGGCCTGGCTCATCTGATCGTGGAACTGACCTCGCGGGAGGCGCTCGCCCGTGCCCGTCCCGACGAAGCCCGCTGCGCCCGCGATCTGCCGCTCGGCGGTGCGGAGGCGATCTACTGCTACGTCGCGCCGTCCCTCGATGGCGCGGGACTGGCAGACATCGTCGCTCGGCGGTTCGCGCCCTTCGATCATCACAAGGAAGAGCCGGCAACCGGCGGTGCAGCCGCCGCGGTGGCGACGCTCATCGATCATGCGCTCCCGGTGCCGCCGCCAGGTCCCCGCCGATACTGGATCGCGCAGGGACGCGAGACGGGCCGCCCGAGCCGCATCGGCGTTGTGGTGGGTTTTCCCGACGATCCGGCACGGGTCGACCTGTTCGGCCCCTGCCGCGCCGTCATGGCGGGCGAGATCGCCTGGTGAACCGCGGGCGGGCCTGCACCACGAGATCGGGCGGCGTCTCCCGCGCCCGGTCCGTCTGCGGCTATCCGGCCTCGTTCGACCGGATGATCCAGAGCACCTTCGCCTCGCCCTCCGCGAGGTTGCGGAACCAGTGGGGCCTGCGGCTGTCGAACTGGAACGCGTCGCCCGGCTGGAGAATGTGAACCTGATCGTCGATCTTCAGCTCGAAGCGGCCCTGCAGGACGTAGCCACCCTTCTGGCCGTTCCGGCGCCACGGGTCGGTTCCCGAGCCGCCGCCGGGCTCGATGGTCAGCATCAGCATCTCCATCTCCGAATGGCCCGGAGGCGAGAGCAGTTCCTTCGTCAGCCCGGTCTTGCTGAAGGCGAGGGTGGAGCGCTGCCCGGCGCGGGTGACGGTGCCTTCCTCGGCCGACCGGTCGGTCTGTGCCTCGAAGAAGCTCGCGAGGGGTACCCCGAGCGCAACCCGCAGCCGGTCGAGCAGCTTCAGCGACGGAGACGTCTTGCCCCGTTCGATGTGGCTGAGCATGCCGACGGAGATCTGACTGCGCGCCGAGAGCGTCGCCAGGGTGAGGTCGCGCTCGACGCGCAGATTGCGAATCCTCTCGCCGAGGCCAACCAGCGTGCTGCTGTCGAGTTCGTCGGTGCCGTCGGACATTCCAGGGCCATCGGAAAGGGCAGGGGGGCGATGATCGCCTTATATGCCGATTGAAAAATCGAAGCGAGACCCCCCGGGCGAGGTCCGCCCGACTTATACTGCAGTGATAATGGCGGGCTGCTCTGGATGAGGGCGATTTCCTCTCTTGAATCGCCGATATGTGGACTAATGTTAGCGATCAAGGCGGTAAAATACCGCAAATGGACCTGCGTGCTGGCGTCTCCGGCGCGCATCGCATTGCTGCCCATTGAAAAAAGCACTTCGACAATTTCAATGATGATGAAACGCTTAGGTCGTGCCCGCAAGGGCTGTCTCACGACCGGGGAACGGCCATGGATCATCTCGTCACGTCGCGCAGGCTCTTCAACGGCCTCCTTCTCGGCACCGCGTTCGGCGCCCTCCTTCCCGCGTCGCAGGCCCTCGCCAACCCGCAGCCCGGCGGGACGCTGACCATCACCACGACCCCCGAGCCGGCGATCATCACCAACGCCCTGAGCTCGGCGCCGACGACCGCCGAACTCGCGACGAAGATCTTCGACGGTCTGCTGGAATATGATCTCGAGCTGAAGCCGAAGCCCTCCCTCGCCGAGAGCTGGACGATCAGCCCCGACGGCAAGACCATCACCTTCAAGCTGCGCCAGGGCGTCACCTGGCACGACGGCAAGCCCTTCACCTCGGCGGACGTGCAGTTCGCGCTGATGGAGGTGGTCAAGAAGTTCCACCCGCGCGGCCAGGGCAATCTCGGCCCGGTCCAGTCCATCGACACGCCGGACGCGCACACGGCCGTGTTCAACCTCGCCCATCCCTATCCGCCGCTGATGATGGGCCTGTCGAGCCTCGAATCTCCCATCGTGCCGCGGCACATCTACGAGGGCACCGACTTCCGCAACAATCCCGCGGTGAACGCCCCGATCGGCACCGGCCCCTTCAAATTCGCCCGCTGGGAGAAGGGCAACTTCATCCAGCTCGACAAGAACGAGAACTACTGGCGCCCCGGCCGCCCCTATCTCGACCGCCTGATCGTCCGCTTCATCGCTGACTCGGCCACCCGTGCCGCCGGAATCGAGCGCGGCGAGATCGACGTCGCGACCTTCGGCACCATCAATCCGGTCGAGATGCGCCGTCTGGAGACGTTGCCGCACCTCGCCATCGCCAAGGGCGGCTACGAGGCGATCGCCCCGGTCATGATGCTGGAGCTGAACGTCCAGAAGCCGCCCTTCGACGACAAGCGCGTGCGCCTCGCCGTCGCCTACGCCCTCGACCGGACCTTCATCACCCGCGCGATCTGGCACGGCTTCGGCAAGCCGGCGGTCGGCCCCATCTCGTCCTTCATGAAGGGCAACGGCGCCTTCACCGACCAGAACATCCTGCGCTTCGACGTGCGCGACCGCCTGGAGATCGCCAACCGCCTCCTCGACGAGGCGGGCCTGAAGCGCGGCGCCAACGGCATGCGCGTCAAGATCTTCCACGATCCCGCTCCGTTCGGCGAGGACTGGCGGCGCATGGGCGAGTACATCAAGCAGGCCCTCGCCCGGGTCGGCATCGACGTGGAACTGCGCAACCGGGATTACCCGTCCTTCGTGCGGCTCGTCCACAACGAGTACGACTTCAACATGACCTCGACCTGGTCGATCGGCATGGCCGACCCGACGCTCGGCGTGCAGCGCCAGACCTGGTCCAAGACCATCAACCGCGCGGTGCCCTTCGGCAACGTCTCGCAGTACTCCAACCCGGAGGTCGACAAGCTCTGGGAAGCGGCGCAGACCGAGATCGATCCGGCCAAGCGCAACCAGATCTTCCACAAGCTGCAGGAGCTTCTGGTGGCCGACAGCCCCATCATCTGGCTGATGGAGATGGATCTGGTCGCGGTGCAGAACAAGCGCGTCAAGGACCTGATCACCTCGCCGCTCGGCCTGCGCGGCGGGCTTTACGAGACCTGGATCCAGCGCTGACGCTGACAGGATGCGGGAGCCGGCCGTTCTGGCCGGCTCCCGCCCGTTCTCCCAGAGGTTCAAGGCATGTGGTTCGCTCGTGGCAGATACATTCTCGAACGGCTGGTTCGAGGTCTGCCGATCATCCTCGCCATCGTCGTGGTCAACTTCTTCCTGATCCGGCTCGCCCCGGGTGACGCCGCGCAGGTGATCGCGGGCGAGGCGGGCGCCGCGAGCGAGGAGTACATGGCCCAGATCCGCCGCCAGTTCGGCCTCGATCAGCCGCTCTACATCCAGTTCCTCAGCTACATGAAGAACATCGTCACCTTCGACCTCGGCTATTCGTTCCGCCATGGCCGCGAGGTGTCGTCGCTCATCTTCGACAGGCTGGGCGCCACCGCCATCCTCATGGGTGCGGCGATGGTGATCTCGGTCACGCTGGGGACGCTGCTGGGCGCCATCGCAGCCATGCGGGACCGCACCATCGTCAGCCATATCATCGTGATCTTCGCGGTCGTGTCCTATGCCACGCCGCTGTTCTGGGTCGGCCTGATGCTGATCATCGTCTTCGCCATCCAGCTCGGCTGGTTCCCTACGAGCGGCATCATCACGGTCGGCGCCGACTACACGGGGCTGCGCGCCGTCATCGACGTGCTGCACCATCTCGTCCTGCCGGCCGTCGCGCTCTCGTGTTTCTACATGGCGCTCTATGCCCGCCTGATGCGCTCATCCATGCTGGAGACGCTCGGCCAGGACTATATCCGCACGGCGCGGGCCAAGGGCCTCGGCGACCGGAGCATCCTCGTCGTCCACGCCCTGCGCAATGCGGTGCTGCCGGTGCTGACCATGGCCGGCGTCCAGGTCTCCGGCATGCTCGGAGGCTCGGTGATCGTGGAATCCGTCTTCGGATGGCCGGGCCTCGGCCTGCTGGCGTTCGAATCCCTGTTCGCCCGCGACATCAACCTGCTTCTCGGGATCTTCTTCCTGTCCTCGATCCTGGTCGTCGTCACCAACGCGGTCGTCGACGTGATCTACACCATCGTCGATCCGCGCATCGCCTTGAACACGGGGCGCACCAATGGCTAATGCCTTCGCCCAGCAGCGCAGCGTCCTGCGCCGTGTCGCCTCCAACCCCTCCGGCGCCATCGGCCTGACGCTGCTCGCCTGCATCGTCCTCATGGCGCTCGCCGCGCCCTGGCTCTATCCCGACGGGCCCTTCGAGATGGTGGGCATGCCCTTCAGCCCGCCGCTCGGCGAGTATCTGCTCGGAACCGACATGCTGGGCCGCGACATCGCCGCCGGCATCGCCTACGGCGCCCGCATCTCGCTGCTGGTCGGTGGCGTCGCGACGCTGTTCATCGTGGTGCTCGGCACCCTGGTCGGCGGGCTCGCGGGCTATTACGGGGGCCGCATCGATTCCGCCGTCATGCGCGTCACCGAGTTCTTCCAGACCATCCCCACCTTCATCGGTGCCATCGTCATCGTCGCCATTCTCGGCGCGACGCTGCCGAACGTGATCGGTGCCATCGCCATCGTATCGTGGGCGCCTCTCGCGCGCCTCGTCCGGGCCGAGGTGATCAGCGTCAAGAGCCGCGAGTTCGTCGCTGCCAGCGTCGCCATCGGCCTCAGCGACCTGCGCATCATGCTGGTGCAGATCCTGCCGAACGTGCTGTCGACCATCGTCGTCGCCGGCTCGCTGATGGTGGCGACCTCCATCCTCTTCGAATCCGGCCTGTCCTTCCTCGGCCTCGGCGATCCCAACATCATGACCTGGGGCTTCATGATCGGCGCCGGCCGGTCGGCCATCCGCACGGCCTGGTGGATGGTGACGTTGCCGGGCCTCGCCGTGCTGCTGACGGTGCTCGCCATCAACCTGCTCGGCGATGCGCTGAACGAGGCCCTGAACCCGCGCCTCGACCGCTGATCCCCGCCGCGGGCGGGACATCCGCCCGGCCCCTCATCCCGCATCGCGAGATACCCCTGAAAGGAAAGACGATGAAATACCTCACCGCCCGGGTCCGGCCCGAGAAGGTCTATCTGGGCTATGACGACGACAACCAGATCGTCACCGCGAAGATGCCGAACACCGAGTTCGTCGAGAAGGTCATCCGCATCGACCGCATCCTCTCCTTCACGGAAACCTATATCTTCATCGAATGCCCCCACGAGACGGTGCAGACCTGGGAATACGAGGGCAGCCTCGAGGACATGAAGACTCGCCTGCGCAGCGCGGGCATGCTGATCGACTGATCGACCCGCGGAGGGCGCACCCCCGCGCCTTCCGCACACCCTTCGCCGATCCGGGCGCTGCGCCCGAAACCCGCGAGCTCACCGATGGACAGCGCCAGCCCGACGATGACCGTGACCACCGTCGTCAACGGACGGTCCGTGACGGTCACGGCCGACATCCGCCGCACGCTCCTCGACCTGCTGCGCGAGGACCTCCTCCTGACGGGCACGAAGAAGGGGTGCGACCACGGTCAGTGCGGCGCCTGCACGGTGCTCGTCGACGGCCGACGCATCCTCTCCTGTCTCACCCTGGCGGCTACGGCCGAGGGCCGCACCGTGCTGACGATCGAAGGTGTCGGCGCGCCCGGGGCCCTGCATCCCCTCCAGGAGGCCTTCATCCGCCACGACGCGTTGCAATGCGGCTTCTGCACCCCCGGCCAGATCATGTCCGCGCTGGAGGTGATCGCCGATCCCGCAGTGACCACGCGCGAGGACATCCGCGAGCAGATGAGCGGCAATCTCTGCCGCTGCGGCGCCCATCACGGCATCGTCGAGGCGATCATGGACGTGAAGGCCCAGCTGGGCGCGAGGGATCATGCGCCCGTTTGAGTTCCACCGCGCCACCTCGCTGGATGAGGCGCTGGCGCTGCTCGCCCGTCCGGAAGCGCGCGCGCTCGCCGGCGGCACAACCCTCGTCGACCTGATGAAGCTCGGCGTGGAGGCACCGGGCCTCGTCGTCGATATCGGCAGGCTGCCTCTCGACGGGATCGCGCTCGAGGCGGGCACGCTGCGCATCGGCGCCCTGGCCAGCAACAGCGCCGTGGCGCGTCATCCCGCCGTGCAGGCCGAGTTTCCGGCTCTCGCGGAGGCCATTCTCTCCGGCGCGTCCGGCCAGATCCGCAACG
>LNFH01000008.1 GCA_001464235.1 Rhizobiales bacterium Ga0077556
GTCCGCCACCGCCGTGCGCACGCTCCTGCAGGCGGGGGAAGTCACCTCGGTCGAACTCGTCGAGGCTGCCGCCGCGCGGATCGCCGTCATCGAGCCGAAGGTCAACGCGATCCCGACGCTCTGCCTCGACCGCGCCATGGACCAGGCGCGCGCGGCGGACAATGCGAGGCGCGCCGGCCACGATACGATCCTCGCCGGCATTCCCATCGTGGTGAAGGACAACAACGATGTCTCCGGCACCCGGAACACCGGCGGCACGCCGATCTTCCGCGACCGCATCTCCGCGACCTCCGACCGCACCGTGGCGCAGATGGAGGCGAACGGCGCCGTCGTCCTCGGCAAGGCTAACCTCTCCGAGCTCGGTGGCGCACAGACGACGAACGCCGTGCATGGCACCACGCTGAACCCCTACGACACGCGCCTCACCTGCGGCGGATCGTCGGGCGGATCGGCGGTGGCGCTCGCCACCGGCGAGGCCTGGCTGGCGCATGGCAACGACTACGGCGGCAGCCTGCGCATCCCCGCCGCCTTCTGCAACGTGCTGGGCCTGCGTCCGACACCCGGCCGCGTGCCCCGCAAGCGCCTGACGGACCCCTTCGACACCATCTTCGTCGAGGGACCGATGGCGCGCTCGGTGGACGACCTCGCGCTGCTCTTCGACGCCATGGTCGGCTACGATCCCGGCGACTTTCTCTCCAGGCCGGCCTCCGGCCCGCCGGCCTTCGCCGCCGCCCGCGACCCGCGCAAGCCGGCGCGCATCGCGCTCTCGCCCGATCTCGGGCTGCCGGTGGACGAACCGATCCGGGCGGCCGTCGAAATCTTCGCCGACACACTCGAACGCGCCGGCGTCGCGGTGCATCGCGGCTATCCCGCCACGACCGGCGCCATGGACGCGTTCCGCGTGCTGCGCGGCGAGAGCTTCTTCGCCACCTGGGAGCCGCTGCTCGACCGGCATCGCGATCTGTTCCCGGCGGCCGTCATGGGCGACATCCTGCGCGGGCGCGACCAGCCCGGCCGCGCCATCGCCGCGGCGAACCGCGTTCGGACGGACTTCTACCGCCGTGCCGTCGACTTCCTCGACACGCATGATTTCCTCATTTGCCCAGCCACCCAGACCATGCCCTTCGCGGCCGATATCCTCGTGCCGGAGACGGTCGCGGGAGAGACGATGCCGGACTATCTCGGCTGGATCGCCATCACCGCGATCTGGTCCCTCAGCGGCCTGCCCGCCATCTCCGTTCCCATCGGCTTCTCGCCGGAGGGCCTTCCCATCGGCGTGCAGATTCTGACCCACGGCGGGCGCGAGAGCGACCTATTCCGGCTGGCAGCCTGGGTCGAGCGCGAACTCGCCCTGCCCACGGACCCCATCGACCCCCGATGACCGGCCCCTCAGGCCATGCCCCGCCGCCGGCTCGCCCCCGGACTGGAGGTCGGCCTGGTCGGCTTCGGCAGCGCCCCGCTCGGCGATCTCTATGCGGCGCTGGGCGAGCGCGAGGCGCAGGAGACGGTCGGCGCGGCGCTCGCCGCCGGCGTCACCCTCATCGACACCTCGCCGCTCTACGGCCACGGCCTCTCCGAGCACCGGATCGGCGCCGCCCTCAGGCAGGTGCAGCGCGACGGCGTGGTGCTGTCGACCAAGGTCGGCCGCTGGATGGACCCGCAGGCGTCCCCCGGCACGCGCTCGGGCTATGCCGGTGGCCTGCCGCATGGAGCCGTGATCGACTACTCCTATGACGGCGCCATGCGGTCCTTCGAGCAGTCGCTGCTGCGGCTGGGGACCGACCGCATCGACGTGTTGCTCATCCACGACGTCGACGTCTGGACGCACGGCGTCGAGATGGAGCGCCGTTTCGCCGAGGCGATGGAAGGCGCCTATCGCGCCCTCGACCGGCTGCGCGCCTCGGGGGCGGTGAAGGCCATCGGGGTGGGGGTGAACGAGGCGGAGATGTGCGACCGTTTCGCGCACGCCGGCGATTTCGACGTGATGATGCTCGCCGGTCGCTACACCCTGCTGGAACAGGGCGCACTGGATCGTTTTTTCCCGCTCGCCGCTCAGAAGAACATCGGGCTCATGCTGGCGGGGGTCTTCAATTCCGGGATCCTGGCCCAGGGTTCGGCCGCGGGGAGCCATTACAACTACCGCGCGGCACCGCCCGAGCTGCTGGCGCGCGTGCGGGCCATCGAGGATGTCTGCCGCGCCCACGGTGTCGGCCTGCGCCAGGCGGCCCTCGCCTTCGCGGCGGCCCACCCGGCCGTCGCGACGCTGGTCCTCGGTGCCGTCCGGCCGGCCGAGATCCGCGACAATATCGCAGCGCTCGCCCTGCCCGTGCCGGCATCCCTGTGGAGCGACCTGAAGAGCTCCGGCCTGATCGCCGCGCATGCGCCGACGCCGGGATGACGCCATGAGGATCGATGCCCACCATCACGTCTGGTCGGTCGCCCGCGGCGACTACGGGTGGCTCGAACGGGCACCGGAGATCATCCGCCGCGACTTCTCCCTGACGGATCTCGCGCCCTTCCTCGCCCGCCACGCCATCGCGGCGACCATCCTCGTCCAGGCGGCGCCGACCCTCGCCGAGACCCGCTTCCTGCTCGACACCGCGCGGCACGCCGACACCGTCGCCGGCGTCGTCGGCTGGGCCGACCTTTTCGCGGCGGATGCCGGAACGGTCATCGACGGCCTCGCCGGCGATCCGCTCATCGTCGGCCTGAGGCCGATGATCCAGGATCTGCCGGACGACGACGCCCTGCTCGACCCCCTCCTCGCCCGCTCCCTGACCGCCATGGCGCGGCGAGGCCTCGTCTTCGATGCACTCGTCCTGCCGCGCCACCTGCCCCGTCTGCTGGTCGTGGCGGATCGCCATCCAGATCTGTCCATCGTCATCGACCATGGGGCCAAGCCCTTCATCCGCTCCGGACGGCTCGACCCCTGGCGCGCCGACATCGCGGCCCTGGCGGCGCGGGGCAACGTGACCTGTAAGTTGTCCGGTCTCGTCACCGAAGCCGGTCCGTCGTGGTCGGCGCGGGACCTCGCGCCGTTTGTCGCCCACCTCCTCGACTGCTTCGGCCCGGAGCGGCTTATCTGGGGCAGCGACTGGCCGGTCGTCCACTGTGCGGGAGGGTACGACGCCTGGATGGCCGCCGCTGATGCCCTGACGGCCACGATCGGCACGGCGCAGCGCCAGGGCATTTTCGGCGGCAACGCAGCACGGATCTATCTCGCTAAGCGAGGCCGCCGGCCCTTGCCCGACCAACAGGGAGACGACCATGCTGAAGGGGCTTGACCCCATCCTAGGACCAGACCTGCTCTGGGTTCTGGCCGCGATGGGTCATGGCGACGACCTCGCGGTGGTGGACGCCAACCATCCCGCCGAGCGCATCGCCGCGGCGACGACGACGGGACGCCTGGTGCGGCTGCCGGGCCTGACGATGGCCCGCGTCGTCGGAGCTATCCTGTCTGTCCTGCCGCTCGACGACTTCGAACCGGCGCCGCTGCGGCGCATGAGCGTGGTCGACGATCCGTCCCAAGTGCCGCCAGTGCAAGCTGAGGTCTGGGCACTGATCAGCGCGGGTACGATTGAAGCAAGCGACTTCCCCGGGATCGACCGATTTGCCTTTTATGAGGCGGCGGCTCGGTCATTCGCGGTCGTGCTATGGCTGCTTCCTCATGCGCAAGGGTATCGTCTCGAGCACGCCTTAAGAAACGGAGGTGAGTACCGTTGACCGCAGAGGTGAGTGGCCACCAGGCATTCGCCAACGCGCCGCCTTCTGTCTCAGGCAGCCAGCCTGGGATTTCACGGCTCACGTGCTGGTCGCAGCCTGGCGGAACAGCTTGAAGATCTCACGGCCGGCGTCCTCGGCCGTCATAGAGCCGGCCTTGGAGAACCATTGTGGCATCCAGTTGTAGGCGCCGAATATCGCATTCGAGAACAGGCGCGGGTTGCTGACGTGAATGGATCCGTCACGAAGACCGTCCGCAACGATTGAGCGAACCCTCAGCTCGAACTCCTTCTTCAGACCTCTCAGCTTTTTGCGATAGTCGGCATTGAGAGAGCGATCCGTGACGAGCGCCATGCAGACGCCGAAGTCGGACAGGATGATGTCACAGTAGATCTGAAAGAATACCTCTAGCCGGTCGATGGCAACCGCGTCCGGCTTGTCAATCGCGGCCAGGGCCGCATCGAGCTCGTCCAGGGCCAACTGCAGGATTTGATAAAGAATATCTTCTTTGCTATCAATATAATAGTAAATTGTCGGCTTGGTTACATTGAGGGCGGCCGCGACCTTCTCGATGGTCGTCTGATGAAATCCGTCATCCGCAAACATTCGCGCAGCTTGGCTCAGGATCAAGCGCCGCTTCGCGTCGTGCAGATCGTGCCGGAGGCCGGCATCTCTCCAGTTTGACGCCGTGGCTCGCTTCTTACTCGAACCGCTCATCGTCTGCCTTCTTCCGTGGCGAGTTGTCGGTCTCGTCTACCGCGCCGTCGTCCATCGTCCAACCGGCTGATTGACACTCTACCTACACGTAAGATTTAACCTACCCGCAAGTAGACAAACGACTGAGCGGCAGTCACAAGCCGCGGGAGGAACCGATGCATCGTCGTCTTTTCATGAAGACCAGCGCCGCCGCAGCCCTGGCTGCGGGGTTGCCGGCCTCACCGTCGCTGGCGCAGGCACCCGCCGATTTCCACATTGCAGCGGTCCTCGCCTTTTCCGGGGCCTATGGGATCATCGGCAAGGACATGCGCCAGGGCGTCGAGATCGCCGTGGCCGAGCGCCAGGGCCGTGTCCTGGGCAAGCCGATCCGCATCTCGTGGGAGGACGACGAAACCCGTCCGCAGCCGGCCGTGCAAAAGGCGACGCGCCTTTTGGCGAACGGCGCGCAGATGATCTTCGGCGCCGTCGGCTCCGCATCGACGCTCGCCCTCCAGAGCCTCGCCGACCAGCGTAAGGTGCCACTGCTGGTCACGATCTCCGCTGACGACAAGATCACGCGCGTCGGCGGCTCGCGCTATACCTTCCGTACGTCGAACACGCTCGGTATGGAAATCCGGATGTGCGTGGAATTCGCGAAAGCCCGGGGCCTGAAGAAAATCTACGGCGTGACCGCCGACTATCAGGCGACACGCGACGGATGGGAGCTCTTCCAGGCAGAGGCGAAGAAGGCCGGGATCGGCATCGTCGGCAACGACTATGCGCCCCTCGGCAACCGCGACTTCTCCGTCATCGTCGACAAGATGGCCAAGTCCGACGCCGACGGCATTGCCGTCATGATCACCGGGAACGACGCGGTCACCTTCCTGAAGCAGTCCGGACAGGTCGGCCTCGGCAAGACCAAGGCCCAGTTCGGACCCGTACTTCAGGACGAGACGCTGGCAGCCGCAGTCGGCCCGGCCTCCGTCGGCGTCTTCTCCGGCGTGCGCTATCACTTCAGCGTCGACAACGCTGCCAACAAGAAGTTCGTCGAAGCCTATCGCGCCAAGTACAACGAATGGCCCTCCAGCTTCGCCGGGGAGGCCTACGACGGGATGAGCTGGTGGCTGGACGTGGTCGACGCGACCAAGAGCTGGGATCGCGAGAAGTGGGTTGAAGCCTTCCGCACCAGCACCCGCGAGAACTCCGTCGAGGGCCGCAAGGTGATGCGCACCTGTGATCATCAGGCAGCGCAAGTTGGACTGTGGGGCGAGGTGGTCGAGGGACAGGCGCCCCTGCCGCCGCTCACCATGAAGATCACCAATACCTTCGACGCGGCCAATCTCTTCGAGGCTTGCTGATGAACCGGAGGCGGGTCTCAGGACCCGCCTCCCCGCCCCTTCCTTTCTGAAAGACTGGTGACACACCCGTGTCCACGATCGTCATCGGCCTCAGTCTGAGCTTCCTCCTGTTCCTGCTGGCGGCAGGACTGACGCTCATTTTCGGCATGCTCGGGGTAATCAATTTCGCCCACGGGGCGCTCTACATGCTGGGCGCCTATGTGTGCTTCCAGATCGTCAACTGGACCGGCTCGTTCTGGATCGGCCTCCTGGTCGCGCCCCTCGTCGTCGCGGCACTCGGCGGGGCGATGGAAATAGCGGCGCTCAAGCCCGTCTATGAGCGGGACCACATCTACCAGCTGCTGCTGACCTTCGGCTTCATCCTCGTCATCGAGGAAGCCGTGAAGATCGTCTGGGGGCTCGACTACAAGCAGGTCCCGACGCCGGATCTGTTCTCCCAGCCGGTCGCGCTGTTCGGCAGCCAGATCCCCTCTTACCGCCTGTTCATCATCGGCTTCGGTGCGACCGTCTCGCTGGCGCTCTTTCTGCTCCTGGAACGCAGCCGCCTCGGCATGGTGATACGAGCCGCCAGCTCCGACGCCGACATGGCGCAGAGCCTCGGCATCGACGTGGCGAAAGTGCGTACGGCCGTGTTTGCCCTGGGAGCGGGCCTGGCCGCGCTCGGCGGCGTCGTCGCTGCGCCGCTGGTGCCGATCGAACTCGGCATGGGGTTCAGCGTCATCATCGACTGCTTCGTCGTGGTCATCATCGGCGGGCTCGGCAACATCCGCGGCGCCATCCTGGCCGCCCTCCTGCTCGGGATGGCACGGGCTGCGGGCTTCACTTATGCGCCCGAATGGGTCGAACTGATCACTTTCGTCCTGCTGATCGCGACGCTCATGACGCGGCCGGCCGGCCTGTTCAGTCGCAAGGGCCGCGCCGCATGACGACGTCCCATCTCGGCCGGCTGGCGATGGCTGCCATCATCGCAGCAATGATCCTCGTGCCCGTGATCCAGACGAGCGAGGAGAGCCTCAACCTCGTAAGCCTCATCCTGATATGGGCGCTGTTCGCCATCGGCTTCGATCTGATCTTCGGCATGGCCGGCATGCTTTCCTTCGGCCATGCGGCCCTGTTCGGTTCGGGCGGCTATGCGCTGACCCTGCTGGTGACCAAGGCCGGTGTCGGCTTCGTGCCGGCCCTCGGCGCCGCCGGAATGGTCGGGGCCGTGATGGCCTTCGGCCTGAGCATCTTCGCGCTGCGCGTGTCGGGCCTGTTCTTCTCGCTGCTGACGCTCGCCCTGGCCCAGCTCGTCTACATCCTGGCGAGCACCAAGCTGCGGAGCCACACCGGCGGGCTGGACGGCATTCCGGGCGTTCCGCGACCGGAGCTGTTCGGCATCGATTTCTACGACAACCGCAACTACTACTACTTCCTGATCGTGGTCTTCATCGTCGGCATCGCGGTGATGGCACTCCTGCGCGCCTCGCCTTTCGGCAAGGCCCTGCAGGCCGTGCAGGCAAACGACGTGCGTGCGGCCCAGATCGGCTACAACGTCCAGCGCCTTCGCCAGTGCGCGTTCATGATCTCGGGCTTCTATGCCGGAGTCAGCGGCGCGCTGCTCGCCTCGCTCATGTTCTACATCAGCCCGCAGATGCTGCACTGGACGACGTCCGGCGACGTTCTCATCATGACCGTGCTCGGCGGCAAGGGAACGCTGCTTGGGCCGATCCTCGGCGTCGCCGTCTTCGAGGTGCTCAAGGAGAAGCTGAGCCAGTACACCCAGCATTGGTACGGCATTCTCGGGCTGATCTTCATTCTCTGCACCATCTTCCTGCCGAACGGGATCGCAGGCCTGTTCGCTCGCAAGGCCGCCGGTCGCCCGGGGGATGCGCCATGAGCAGGGTTCGGGACGGGGCCTCGGCCGGTGGTCTGCGCTGCGAGAACATCCAGGTTGCCTTCGGCGGGCTGAAGGCCGTGGCCGGCGTCAGCTACGACTTCAAGCCCGGGCACCTCTACGGACTGATCGGGCCGAATGGAGCCGGCAAGACCACGCTGATGAACGCCCTCTCCGGCCATGCGACCCTGTCTGGCGGGAGGGTCTTCCTCGACAACCGCGACATCACCCGGCTGTCGGTTCACGCACGGACGCGCGCCGGCCTCGGACGAAGCTTCCAGATCACGAAGATCTTCTCGGGCATGAGCGTGCTGGAAAACCTGCAGCTCGGTGCCTTCGCGCACCGCTATCGCGTGCAGCCGTTCTGGATGCCGGCGAGCCGTTTCCGGGACGTCCGCGAGGATGCCGAAAAGGTGCTGGAACAGGTCGGACTGACCAAGCTCGCCCACACCTCCGCCGACTATCTCTCGCATGGCGACCAGCGCGCGCTGGAGGTCGGTCTCACACTTCTCGGCGACCCGCGCGTGCTGCTGCTCGACGAGCCGCTCGCCGGTGTCGGCCATGAAAGGCTCGACCAGGCCATCGACCTCATCCGCCGCATCGTCGCCGGGCGGACCGTCCTCCTGATCGAGCACAACATGGATGTCGTGATGCAGGTCTCGCACGAGATCGTGGTGATGGTTCAGGGCCAACTTCTCGCTTCGGGTTCGCCCGACGAGGTGCGGGCCAATCCCGCTGTTCGGGCGGCGTATCTGGGAGAGGGCGAATGAGCGCACTCGCCCTGGAAAACTGCGACGTCTTCTACGGCAAGGCGCAGGCGCTCCATCACGTCTCCATCGACGTCGGCCGCGCCGAAGTGGTCTCGCTCATCGGCCGCAACGGTGCCGGCAAGAGCACGCTCCTGAAGGCCGCCATGGGCCTCAATGCGGTGCGCTCCGGCCGGCGAATGTTCGACGACCGCGACGTGACCGCGCTCAAGCCGCACGAGTTGGGGCGCCTCGGCATCGCCTTCGTGCCGGAGAACAGGCGGATCTTTCCCAATCTGACGGTCGAGGAGAACCTGCGGATCGCAACTGTCATGGGACGCACCGGCCCGTGGACGCTGGAGCGCATCTACGAGCTGTTCCCCCGCCTTGAGGAGCGCGCGAGCCAGGGCGGCGATACGCTGTCCGGCGGCGAGCAGCAGATGCTCGCCCTCAGCCGCGGTCTCCTGACCAATCCCGAGGTCCTGCTCCTCGATGAGCCGACCGAGGGCCTGGCGCCGCTCATCGTCGACCACCTCGTCGAGGCCATCCGGGTGATCAACGCCGAAGGCATCGCGATCCTGCTGGTCGAGCAGAACCTGAAGGTTCCCCTCAAGCTCGCGCGCCGCCAGTTCGTCATCGACAACGGCCGGGTCGTCTGGTCCGGAACCACAGCCGAACTGCAGGCGAACCGGGCCCGCATTGAAACTCTCATCAGCGTCTAGGATAGGGTCATGGCCGACGTCTACATCATTGGGATCGGGATGACACGCTTCGGGCGCTACCTCGACTCCCGGCTCGAGGCCATCGCCCGCCCGGCGGTCGAGGAGGCACTTAGCGATGCCGGGATCGGGCGTGGTGACGTCCAGGCCGCGTTCTTCGCCAACACAGCGCAGGGCGTGGTCGAAGGCCAGCATCTGGTGCGCGGACAGCTCGTGCTGAGGGCGCTGGGCTTCGAGCACATTCCGGTCATGAACATCGAGAACGCCTGCGCCAGTGCATCGACGGCGCTCAACGCCGCCTTCGCTTATATCGCCTCCGGCCAGGGCGATATCGCGCTGGCGCTGGGGGCCGAGAAGATGAACACCGCCGATCGCGCCAAATCCTTCGCCATCTTCGACGGCGCCTGGGACGTCCACGACGTGGACGCCAGCGTGAGCCGTCTCGCAGCGCTCGGCAAGGATCTTCCCCTGCCGGCGGGCGCGGGCCAGAACAGCGGCAAGCGCAGTGTCTTCATGGACGTCTATGCGGCGCTCGCGCGTTATCACATGCACCGGTTCGGCACGACGCAGCGCGACATCGCCGAGGTCTCCGCCAAGAACCACCGCCATTCCGCTCTCAATCCGAAGGCCCAGTATCAGGAAGCGATGACCGCCGACGACGTGCTGGCGGCGCGCGAGGTGTCCTGGCCTCTGACGCTGCCGATGTGTGCGCCGATCAGCGATGGCGCGGCCGCAGCCATCGTCTGTTCCGCGGCCAAGGCGCGCGAGCTCGGTGCCACGCGCGCCATCCGCATCGCCGCCTCGGTCGTCGGTTCCGGCTCGGACCGCGAGGCAGACGACCTCGATCACCACTTGTGCCGCCTGGCCGCCAACAGGGCTTACGAGATTGCCGGTGTCGGACCGGCCGACATGTCGGTGGCGGAAGTCCACGACGCCAGCGCCTTCGCCGAGCTACACCAGGCGGAACTGCTCGGTTTCTCGGACATCGGCGACGGGGCACGCCTCGTCAGGAACGATGATACGGCACTCGGCGGGCGGATTCCGATCAACACGTCGGGCGGGCTGGAATCCCGCGGCCATCCCATCGGCGCGACCGGGCTTGCCCAGGTCTACGAGCTGGTCACGCAACTCCGCGGCGAGGCCGGTCCGCGCCAGGTCGACGGCGCCCGCCACGCCATCGCCGAGAACGGCGGCGGTTTCCATCGCTACGAGGAAGCCACTGCCTGCATCACCATCCTCGAGCGTTGAGAGGAAGCCCATGCGTCTGATCGACTTCTTCGACCGCGGCGTGGCCCTGGACCCGACGCGCACCTGCCTGAAGGATGCAACCGTCTCCCGCAGCTATGGCGACGTTCAGCGCCGCAGCTATCGCATCGCCAACGCGCTGGCGACGGCAGGCTTCGCGCCCGGCCAGAAGGCGGCGGTCTATAGCCCGAACGGCGCGGTCGCCTTCGAGTGCATCCTCGGCATCGTCCGAGGCGCACAGGTCTGGGTGCCGATCAACGCCCGAAACACCGCCGGTGAGAACGCCTATATCCTCGACAATTGCGACGTCGAGGTCCTTTTCTATCACAGCGAATTCGAGGCCAACGTCGAGGTCTTCCGCAAGGACTGCCCAAAGATCCGCTCGTACGTCTGCATCGACCGGGCGGGCGCCGACGCGCCCTTCCTGGAGGACTGGATCGCCGCGGCTCTCGAAACCGATCCGAACATCCCCGAGGACCGGGATGCGACGATCTCCATCGTCTCGTCCGGCGGCACGACCGGACGGCCGAAGGGCGTGGTCTGGACGCATCTGGTCTGGGAGACGATGATCGCCAACTTCTTCACCGCCATGCCCGTCGGCAAGCCACCGGTCCACCTGGTGGTGGCGCCGATGACTCACGCGGCCGGCATTGTCGGCATCATCCTGATGGCGGCGGGAGCGACGCAGGTGATCCTGCCGGGCTTCGACGCGGGCAAGGTGGTGACCGCCATCGAGACCGAGAGGGTCACCCATCTCTTCTTGCCGCCCACCGCCATTTACGTCCTGCTGGCCCATCCGGGCCTGAAGGGCCACGACTTCTCCTCACTGGACCACTTCATCTACGCCGCAGCGCCGATGTCGGTCGACAAGCTGAAGGAATGCCTGGACGTCTTCGGCCCGGTCATGACCCAGTCCTTCGGCCAGGCGGAAGCACCGATGCTCTGCACCTTCCTGTCGCCGCAGGACCATCTCGTCATCGGCGATCCGCAGAAGGAGAAGCGCCTGGCGAGTTGCGGGCGGCCCACCTTCATGACCCCCGTCGCCATCATGGACGACGACGGCAAGCTCATGCCGGCGGGCGAGCGTGGGGAGATCGTGGTGCGCGGCAATCTCGTCATGCCGGGCTACTACAAGAACCCGGACGCAACGGCGGAGGTCTCCACCTTCGGCTGGCACCACACCGGCGACATCGGCTTCAAGGACGAAGACGGCTTCGTCTACATCGTCGATCGCAAGAAGGACATGATCATCTCGGGCGGCTTCAACGTCTATCCGAGCGAGATCGAGCAGGTCATCTGGGGCCATCCCGCCGTCCAGGACTGTGCCGTGATCGGCGTTCCCGACGACAAATGGGGCGAGGCGGTCAAGGCCGTGATCGAACTGAAGCCGGGAGCAAGCATCACGGCCGACGATATCATCTCGCTGTGCAAGGCGAGGCTGGGAAGCGTCAAGGCTCCGAAGTCGGTCGAGTTCTGGGACAGCCTTCCGCGCAGCCCCGTGGGCAAGGTGCGCAAGAAAGACATCCGCGAGACGTTCTGGAAAGGGCGCGAGCGGGCCATCTAGAGCACCGCAGCGAACGGGAGACACCGATGAACATCGCCATGGTTCTCGCCAATGCAGCCAGGGCCTTCGCGGATCGCCCCGCGCTCTGCCGCGGCCGCGAACCGGTCCACAGCTACGGCGCCTTTCTCTCACGCAGCGCCTCGCTCGGCACGGCGCTCCGCCGCCGAGGTCTCAAGCCCGGGGCGAGGATCGGCGTGTTCCCTGTTCGGTGCCTGGTTCGCGGGGCTGACAGTGGCGCCGATCAACGCCAAACTGCATGCCAAGGAGCTCGCCTACATCCTCGACAATTGCGCGGCGTCGGTGCTGTTCACCGACATCGAAGGCGGCCTTTCGCAGCCGGACGATGTGGTGGACGTGGACGGCGACGCCTATGCCGCCATGGTCTCGACGCCACCCGACACGCTGCAGCCGGCCGCCGCTGCCCCGGACGACATTGCCTGGCTTTTCTACACCAG
>LNFH01000009.1 GCA_001464235.1 Rhizobiales bacterium Ga0077556
GGGATCGGCGTCACGGCGACAGGGAGGGATCCATGAGGCTTTCGGCGATGGCGGCAGTTGCCCTGACGGGCGGAACGCTGCTCCTGCAGGCACCCGACGCTCAGGCGGCTGGCTGCGGCGGTTATGTGAACGTGTTCGTGTCGGGCTGCGCTCCCTGGGACAACAACCCCCGCCGCATGCCCGGCGTGCCCGGCTATGTGGCGCCGCGTCCGACGACGCCGCGCATTGCGGCCCCGGCTCCGGCCCCGCGGATCGTCCAGCCGACGACGGGCAACCGATTCATTTCCGACCAGGGCGGTGGGCTGATCAGCAACAACCGTGGTGGCGTCATCGCCCGTGACGGAGCCAGCCTCGTCAGCAACAGCGGCGGCACGATGCGTCGCTGAGGATCATGGCCATGAAGCATCTCTCGGACTGCGTGGCCGGCGGCCTCGTCGGCATCGTCGCCCTCGCGGCGGTGGCACTGCCACAGCCTGCTCAGGCGGCCGGCTGCGGCGGCTACGTCAACGTGTTCGTGTCGGGCTGCGCGCCCTGGGACAACAATCCCCGTCGGATGCCGGGCGCGCCGGGCTACGTCCCGCCGCGCCTGACGGCGCCGGTGACCTCCCAGCCGCGCCTCGCCGCGCCGCCGACGCGGTTCGTGCCGCCGCCGACGGTGACCGGCGGCCGCATCGTGAGTGACCACGGGGGCGGCCTCATCAGCAACAACCGGGGCGGCGTCATCTCCGACTACGGACTGGGCGCGCGCGGCGGCACCATGCGGCGGTGACGCACGGGCGCCGCGGCCCGCTCGGCCGTGGACGAGGCCGGAAGTGATGCACAGAAACCACATGCGTCGTTGAATAGCTCACTGAGCCAACATCGGACTTGTCTGCCCTGGAGGCCGATGCGATGCCGTGTGGGTGTCTGAGATTGGAGAAGCCTCCGTGGTGAAGCGTTACGTGACCGCACTCGGGATCGCGGCAATCACTCTCCCCTCCTGGGCGGTGGACCTGGCGGCCCAGCCCGTCGGAACGGCCGTGCAGGTGTCGTCGGGATGGGCGCTCGTCTTCGATACCGAGGCCCGCTACACCTCGTGGTCGGGGCCGCGCGGTTTCCCCAACAGCTATGCGCCGGGCACGCCGGCCCGCGGCTCACTGTTCCACATGCCGATGGCGATGGCGCTGACCGGGCCCGTCAATCCCGATCTCAAGCTTGAGCTCCTCGCCCGGACCGGCTTCGTCGAGGCCCGCCAGAATGCGGGCGGCGGTCTCGTCGGTTCGGTCCGGACCATGACCGACACCGTCGTCTCGGGCACGGTCACCTGGCTCGGCACCCCGGGCATCCAGCCCTTCTTCGCGCTCAACGCCAACCTGCCCACGGGCAGCGCCTATCTTAACGGGACGTCGGCCTTCGCCCGCATGGATCCCGATCTCGTCGAGGTTCCGACCTTCGGCGAGGGCTTCAACCTCGGAGCGACCCTCGGCGCCAACGTGCCGATCGGCGAGAACTCCATGGCGACCTTCAGCGTCAGCCATACCCATCGCGGCGGCTTCACACGCGACCCCACCGACATTTTCGGCGGGCCGGACACGCGCATCCAGCCGGGTGCGTCGACCTCGGGCACGGCGCAGCTGGCGCACCTCATGGGGGCTCTCCTGCTGCGCGCCGCGGCGACCTACACCTACACGAGTGCGACGCGGATCGACGGCGGTCTCGCCGTCATCCAGGGCGATTCCTTCGCCCTGACCGGCACCGCCGCCTACACCTGGAGCCCGGAGCACCAGACGACCTTCACCGCCGCCTACAGCCACACCCGGTCCAACGCCAACTTCATCCTGGCGCTGAACCAGTTCCAGCGCGAGGCCTTCAACTCCAACAGCAACGCCCTGCGGCTCCGCCTCGATCATTCCTGGCGGGTGACACAGGACTGGACGCTCGGCGTCTACGGCACGTGGTTCAACCGCGACGCGAACGCCTACATCCCGACGGCGTTCCAGTTCATCCCGGCCAAGACGAAATGGGGCCTGGGCGGCTCCGCCCGCTATCAGCTGGCGCCGAACGCCGCGATCACCGGTCGCTTCGAGCACTTCTGGGTCAACCAGTCGAGCCGGCCGGACATCGACTTCGGCGGCGTCATCCCCGGCAGCGCCATTCCCGCCCTGTCGTTCACCGGGTGGACCGTGTCCCTCGGCGGCAACATCACGTTCTGAGGCACCCCATGCGCACCCTCACCGCAGCATTCGCTCTCGCTCTCGCCCTGGCCATGGCGCCGCAGGCGGCGACGGCCCAGCAGCCTCAGGCCATATGCCCGGAGGGCAGGACGTTGCAGGGCACCTGCGTCAATCCCGTGCTGGCCCAGGCGGCCCGGACCATCGCCAACGTGCGGGGCCAGTCGCGTCTGTCCTATTTCATCCTGCCGGTGCTGCCGAGCCAGGACAACGCGGCCCGTGACCCCACCCTCCGAAACCTGCGGGCCTTCTACGAGATCGACGTCGTGCATCCGTGAGGAGCGCCCGGGCGCTCGTGCGTCCGTACCGTCAGCGCTCCGGAGTTCCAGCCCTCGGGAGGACCCGACGATGAGGACAGCCTGTTTCCTCGCTTCCGCCGCGCTCGTCGCCGCGACCTTGACCTCCAGCGCCCCTGCCGTCGCCGCAGGGTGCGGCGGGTACGTCAACGTCTGGGTGCCCGGCTGCGCGCCCTGGGACAACAACCCGCGCCGCATGCCCGGTGCGCCCGGCTACCAGGCGCCGCGGCCGACGGCACCCGTCGCCCAGCCTCGGATCGTCCAGCAGCCTCCCGCGACCCGACCGGTCCTGCAGCCGGGCGTCAACACCCGCGCAGCCTCATCTCGGATCGCGGCGGCGGCCTCATCTCGGACCGGGGCGGCGGCCTCATCGGCAAGATCCGGTAATCCGGCCAAACCAAGCCTCCGGCGGCTGGCGAGCCTTTGCCGCCGTCACGTCAGGCGACGCGTCCGCTCGAGGCTCGGCAGGGCGATGGGCAGCGGCATGGCCACGGTCGGCAGCAGGAGGCGCGTCGGGTGTCCGCTTCGCGCAGCCGTTCTCGAACCAGCGGCCCGACAGGGTCACAGTCCGCTGACGAGCGCGACGATGCGGCCCGGCGTCATCGGTCGCACGCCGCATGAAGTCGTCCGCGGCGTCGAGGATGGACTCATGGACGGAAACGCGGCGCAGCGCCCCGCGTTCTCGTTGTGCGACGAAGAAGAGGTCATGCTCGGCGTCGCCGATGACGACCGTGATGTCCGGAAATCCCGAGGGGCCGGGTGTGCCGGGCGGACACAGATCGAAGGACCGGTCGAAGACCTCGTAGGCCAAGGGAGGCCCGTTTTCCCGCAACAGGGCTTCGATCCGTCGGGCGGTCTCGGCGCGGTCGACCTGGCGCGCGAGGCGGACGCGCAGGCTGTTCGACAGGCCTGTCCACCGGTTGGCGATCGGGAGTGGGAGGGTGGCAGCCAATCGCCTCAGCCTTCTGCTCGTCGACCGTCCGGGTGGGTCGCGGGACCCACCTTCCGAAGGAGACCCTGTGCGCGGTCGCCGGAGGACGCGCCCTAGTGCGACACGGCTGATGCGTTGTCGGCCACCTCGCGCCGCCTCTTGCGATATCCGAGGGCGAGGCCGATGGCGAGGGCGACGGCGCCGGCGATCATCAGCGCGATGCCGTCGACATGGTACTGGCGCAGGTTCAGATTGCGGCGTTCCAGCGTGTTGGCATAGGTCAGGACCTCCCGGCTCCCGCGGCTCAGCACATAGACATCGTGCTCGGAGTCGAACTCCGCCCGGACCGGTCCGCCGATCAGCGAGCGCACATCCGACTCCGATATCTCGATGGTGGGAACGCGCAACTTCAGCTCGGTGGCGCTCAGCCGGGGTTTCAGCGTCAACTCGTAGTAGCCGGAGGTCGTCCCCGTCCGGCGGCTCCGGCGGGTCACCCGTGACGCCTCGCTGATCGTGCCCTCCACCACCTGGAGGCTGCTGCGCGCGGGCGGGCCCGACACCATGCCGTAGCCGACCATGCCGAGGCCCACCACGATGGCGAGCGCCGCCAGCATCACGATCCACGAATTGCGAGCGATTTGGATCAGGTCCTGCACCGTCTGTTCCCCCTCTGCCGGATGTCCGGGCCGACGCGCAGGTCGCAGCGTCGAAAACCTCGGCGATCCCGGTCGGTTTAGGCCTGTCCGGGAGGGAAGGGTGTGCGCTGCCGCACAGGCCGGGCTCCTGCCGCGGCCTAGAGGGGCTGGGTTCCGCTCCACGGTCTCAGGAGGAATCGGGTGGGCTCCAGGCGTTCGGGCACCCGGAAAGGCCCCACGGTCTCTGCGCCGGTGGACCTGTCGCTCGCCCTCGCGCGAGCGCTGCAGGGGTGCGGCTTCCGCCAGCAAAGCCTGGCTGCGCTGTCGTCGGGCCCTTTTGCCCCTCGGGCCGACGACGGCGTCTTCATCCGGCAGGACCCCTCGGCCTTCGCCATCGCCTTCGTCACGCGGGTGGTGACGGAGGCCGATCTGGTCCGCTTCATCGACCATCAGGGTCTGCAGGCCTGGGGCTACGACCTGAACCAGAACCAACATGCCCACCAGACGACGGTCATCGACGAACTGCGCTTCGTGATCACCGGGTATGGCGCGGCCATCGGCGCCGAACTGCCGTGGAACGGCTATGCGCCGCAGGACGGCATCTGGCTCCATTGCGACAGCCAATGTTCGGTCCCGGCGCTCGGCCCGGGCTTCACCGCCCCCATCTATCCCTGTCTCGGATGGGTCCTGCTGCCGAGCGCGATCGACGAGTTCGGCGCCGCCGAACGGAGAGCGGGCTTCTGCACGACCGAGGTCCCGGAAGGGGCCTCCGCCAACCACGCCACCCGGACCTTTTCCTTCGTCTATGACGGCTATCCCCTGCGCACCGTGACCCGCCGGCGCTCCGTGACGTTGATCGACCCGTCGTGGTCGCCCGCCGAGGCCATGCCTCTGGTCGCCAGGGCCGTGGCCGTCACCCATGGTGCCGTGTGAGCCCCGCTGGGCCCGATGGAGATGTGCCGACCTCCCGCTCGTCAGGGCGGGGAGGGCACGGTGGTTTCCGGGCCAGGATCGAAACGGACGGGTGGCGGAAGCCTTTGCAGATCGCGCAGCTCCTGCTCCACCGCTTCGAGGGCCCGGTTTTCCCGCTCCCGTGCGAACGCGTGACAGGCCGGCAGGGGAGGGCCGAGCCAGCAGCGAAGCCTCAGGGCAAGCCCCGGCTCGTCGCTCGCAACGGTCGCGCCAATGGCGAGTCCCAGACAGGCTGCAGCGAGAACGGTCGCGGTCACCACAGTCCTGCGGACCTTCATGGGACGTCCCTCACACCGCCGCGGCCGATCGAACGGTCGTCGGGGGCGCCAGCCGGCCCCTCCGTCCCCCGTTCGCCCCCATGGTGGGGCTTGGACGGCGGCGAGCATGTGCGCCCGCGCACAAGGCCGGAGGCTGCACGGATCGCCGCCTCCGACGCTAGCGACGGGGCGGACGGGCGAACGTCGCGACCTCGGACACGTCTCCGCCGACGAATGTCAGCCTGACCGTGACGCTGCCGACCGAGGGAGCGAGGCCCAGGAAGTGGCGCGCTCCGGCGGGAACGCCAAAGGGCTGGCCGGAGTCACAGGGCGGCAGCGGGAAGACCGTAACCGGCGCCTGCCCGTCGAAGCCGATCTCGACCTTCTCGATCGCGCAGCGATAGCTGATGAGCGCCGTCAGGTAGACCTTGTCGCTGTTCTGGTCGGTGCCGAAGACGGCCCAGGAGGAGGCGATGCCCTGGAGAATGTCCCTCATGCCGCGCTGGAGGGCTGCCGCCGGCTCGAATGCGATGGTGGTGACCGGCGAGACCGCCCCTGCGGCATCGACGTAGCGCAGGGCAATCTCGGCGGCGTCGCGCCGGTGGGCAAACGCGATGGTCGGCCTCGGCATGGGCCGTCCCGTGCGCGGGTCGACGACCTGCATGAGGCCCGTCGACCGGAACGGGCCTGAGTCGCCGAAGCGGTACTCGATGTCGACGGCAGGCTCGGGCAGGGCGATGGTGCCCGTCCAGCCGGACGTGGTGGGCGTGAAGGCCATGGACGGGCGGTCGCGTCCTCCGGCGAAGAGCCCTGCCAGCACGACCTGTCGGTCCCGGGCCCGCTCCATCCAAGACGCCCGCGTCGCGGGGTCGAGGAGGAAGCGCGCCAGCGCCCCCTCCTGGCTGGCGGCGAGGAAGCGGTCGAGTGCATCGCGCTCGCGGCGCTGGCCGGCAAGCGTCCGGCTCTCCTGGCGCGCTCCCGACAGCTCCGCTGCGACGAGGTAGTGAACAGGGACGAAGTCGGGATCGGCCGTCGCGATCGCCTCCAGCCGTCGCAGGCGCTCGGCGCCGTCGGCCGTCAGGGCATCGACCAGGGCAACCGTTCGCCCATGTCCCCCGGTCAGGTCCGCCGCGTCGGCCTCCGGATCTCCGCCCTCCCGGGTTCGGATGAGGGACGCGAGGCGGAGCGCCGGGTCGATGGCCTCCGTCCCGAGGCGAACGAGGGCGGCATACTCCCGCCGGGCCGCACCGACATCACCATGCTCCTCCAGCCGGCGGGCGCTCTGGTAGCGCTCGGTCCATCCCGCCGTGCCGGGGGTGAGACCATCGGAGCCGGGCGGGGATGAGCGATCTGGCGGCACCTGTGACAGGCCCGGCGACGCGATGGCCGGGATTGGAGCATCGGCCACCACGGGGCTTCGGGAACGGCTGATCCACAGCAGGCTGGCGCCGGTGGCGGCGACGACGATCCCGGCCAGCACCCACAGGGCGGCCGGCCGGCGGGCCGTCGGGGCCTGGACCGTCACGCTGGAGGGTCGTGCCGGCGCGCCGGCCGG
>LNFH01000010.1 GCA_001464235.1 Rhizobiales bacterium Ga0077556
GGCGGCTCGAAAAGTCCTTCTTCCAGCTTGGTCGAGCGGTGACGCGCATGCAATTCGAAGCGCGTTAGAACGCTTTTTGGATGAATTCAAGAAGCTCCCGCCGACAACCTATTTGCGCTCCAATGTAACCACTAAAGACCTGATGACGTGGCTCTTCGAAGTTGACCATATATCGCTTGACTACGGCCTGAAGTTTGGAGGTGCGGATCTGGAGAGCCTTTCACCTGGGACGAAAGGCATTGTGCTGCTCATCCTGTACCTCGGGATGGACGTGAACGATACGCGCCCGCTGATTGTCGATCAACCTGATGAGAATCTGGACAATGAGTCGATTTACAATCTGCTGACGCCGTATTTCCGGGCCGCCAAGGCTCGCCGACAAGTGAGATTGTCATAACTCACAATCCAAATTTGGTCGTAAACTCTGACTCAGAGCAGGTGATCATCGCCACCGCTGAGAAGCAGGATAGCGGTCTTCCTGTCATCCACTACGCGAGTGGAGCGCTAGAGGATGCAGTCATCCGCCAGCAGGTTTGTAATATTCTTGAAGGTGGCAGCGATGCGTTCTTGAAACGTGACAGGCGCTATGCGATTGCGCGCTAAATGGATCCCCCTATTCCGAAGTGGTGAGTTCAACGTTGGTTGAGGGTCAGCAGATGATTGCGGGTAGCGCGACCCGCTGGACCTTGGCGGACGTTTCGAACGTCCGGTAGGCCCAAAAATGCGGACGTTTGGCCGAGCCTCGGCACGTTGTTGCTTCGTCTCCCCGCCACAATGTAAGGCGTCAAAAGAGCATTTGCGGCATCGCCCCGTCCTCTGGAGGAGCGTCGGATCTCGCCCAGGTGGCCCAGGCGGTCAACAGGTTGGAGTCGTTCGTCACTGCGTGAGATTGCGGCGGCAATCAACGAGCGAGACATCCCCACCGCTACAGGTCAAGGCGGCTTCTACGGCACCCCGCTGAGGCGACTTCTGTACGCCACTGCCCGAAAATGAACAGGCGCACTCCTCGGAGTGACGCAGCATGTCGACAGGTTTTCTTTGGGGCGAAGTAGCTCCCATGCCTCTTAGGTGCGTCCCCCCCTGAAAGTTTCTCAATGCGTTCAATGGAGCTTTTTGCAGAGGTGGACACCGCAACTCTCTGTTAATGCGTTATTATATGACAACCTCCGGGCCCACCATCTTCCATCCCGCCCGCCCGTATACTCGACACTTCCTCAACGGAAGAGACAGTGGCACCATGCGGCCTGGACCCTCGTTCGGGCGCTGCTGCATGCCGGATCCCATCGCCATCATCGCCATCGTGGTCCTGCTTCTGCCGCAGGCCTATTTCCTGCTGGCGTCGCCCAGCTTCCTGATGGTGTCTCTGGCGATCCCGAGCGTCACCACGCTGCTGCGCGTGCTGTTCAGCGCCCATTTCAAGCTGCTGCAGGTCTCGGGTGCGGCCTCCGCGCTCGCCTTCGCGATCACGGGCCGTTTCGCGGTGGCCCTCGTGCCCGCCTCCGTCGGCGTCATCGGGGCGGCCGCGAAGGGGCGGTTCCTGACCTCGTTCGATGCTGCCGCGGCCATTCGCGATGCGGGCGACAGCGCGGGCGTGGTGCGGCTGCGCCAGCTTCACTGGGCCGGCATGGGCTTCAATCTCGTGCTCCTGACGGCGATGCTGGTCATCCTGACCCGCGTCGTTCCCGTCCCCTAGACGCGGCTACCGACCCGCCCTCATCCGGCGCGCCGCCATCTCGCCGATCATCACGCAGGTGAAGTGCAGGTTGGCGCGGCAGTCGGTGGGCATGATGGCGGCGTCGGCGACGCGCA
>LNFH01000011.1 GCA_001464235.1 Rhizobiales bacterium Ga0077556
GGTCGCGTTCGTCGTCCAGCATGTTCTCCTCGACCACCGGGTTGGCTTGCGGGTCGGCGGAGGCGAGGCGCACCTCGCCGCGGGAGAAGGCGTCGTAGAGGGCGATGCCGATGGCGCCCTGCGGCGCGGGGCGGCCGTCGCCGAGGCCGCGATGGTTGAAGCCGATCATGATCATGTCGCGCTCGCCGCCGCCGGCGAGGCCCGAGGAATAGGTGACGCAGCAATTGGTGTGGCGGGCGTCCGGGTGCTGCGCCGCGGCCTCGGCTGTGAGGGCGAGGCTGGCCCGCAGGATCGGGTGGTCCATGAAGCCGCGGCCGACGGGGAGATCGGCGAGGACGGGAATGCCGAGGGCGGCGAGGTCCGCCGCCGGCCCGATGCCTGAGCGCATCAGGATGGCGGGGCTGTGGATGGCGCCGGCGGAGAGCACCACCTCGCGCGCGGCGATGTCCTCGACGCTGCCGTCGCCCGCGCGGAGGCGCACGCCGGTGGCGCGGCGGCCGTCGAAGAGGATGCGGTCGACGAGGGCCTCGCCGCGGATCGTCAGGTTCGGTCGGCTGCGGGCGGGTTCGAGATAGCCGTCATTGGTGGTTATGCGCAGGCCGTCGCGGCTGTTGATCGGGTAGCAGGAGACGCCCTCGCCGGCGGAGGCGTTGAGGTCCTCCTTCCAGGGGTAGCCGGCCTCGAGCGCGGCGGCGCGCAGCGCCCGGTCGACGCTGCCCCATTCGTCGAAGGGCGTGCGGTGGACGGGGAGCGGCCCGCCGCGGCGGGCGCCGGGGCCCGTGCCGGTGATGGGATCGTCCTCGATGGCGTCGAAGAGGGGCAAGACGTCGGCTGCCGCCCAGCCGGTGCAGCCGAGGGCCGCCCATCCGTCGAAGGCCTCGGGCACGCCGCGGATGGCGATCTGCGCGTTGACCGTGGAGCTGCCGCCCATGGTCCTGCCGCGCCAGTAGAATTTCGGCTGCTGGGCGCGGGTGCGGCGCGTCATGAGACCCGGCCATTGCCATTCCGCCTGGTGCCGCGGGTCGTGCATGAAGGGGATGATGTTGGCGCTGCGCAGGGCGTGCGGCGCCTCGGCCGAGCGCCAGTCGCGGCCGGCCTCCAGCAGCAGCACCCGCCGGCCCGGGTCCTCCGAGAGCCGCGCGGCGAGGGCCGCCCCCGCCGAACCCGCGCCCACCACGATGACGTCGATCATGCCGTTCCCTCCGCCTGATCCTCGTCATAGAGCCTCGCCATGATCCCCGCTATGCAGGCAGGCGCGGGACGGGGTTTCGGAGGCGCGGGACATGGGTGACGGGGAGGCCGGCGGCGCGGAGGTTCTCGCCTTCCTGAAGGGCCTTGCGGGCGCTGGCGCCGAGGTCGTCACCACCCATGTCTCGCAGGTGGTGATCGGCCGCGACGTCGTCTTCAAGCTGAAGAAGCCGGTGCGGTTGCCCTATCTCGATTTCTCCACCCCTGAGCGGAGGCTCGCCTTTTGCGAACGCGAGTATGCCCTCAACCGGCGCAGCGACCCCGATGGGCTGATCTATCGCGGCGCCAGCCGCATCACGCGCGCGGGCGACGGCGGCCTCGCCCTCGACGGCGATGGGGCCCTGGTGGAAGCGGTGGTGCGCATGCGCCCCTTCGACCAGGCGGGCCTCCTCGACCGGCTGACAGGGGAGGGGCCGCTGCCGGCAGCCCTGGTCGACAGGCTCGCCGCCGACATCGCCGCGCTGCATGGGGCCGCAGAGGTTTCCGCCGACCGGGCCGGGGCAGCGCGCATGGCGCGGGTGCTGGACGTCAACGCCGCCGCTTTCGTCGCAAGCGGTCTCCTGGGCGAGGACGAGGCCCGAGCGCTCGACCGGCGGTTCCGCCACGCGCTTGCCCGGCACGCCGCTCTCCTCGACGAGCGCGCCGCGGCCGGTCTCGTACGGCGCTGTCACGGCGATCTGCACCTGCGCAACATCTGCACGATCGATGGGCGTCCGGTGATCTTCGACTGCCTCGAGTTCGACGAGGATCTCGCCACCACCGACGTTCTCTACGACCTCGCCTTCCTCGTCATGGATCTCTGGCACCGCGGCCGGAAGGTGGCGGCGAACCGGGTGATGAACCGCTA
>LNFH01000012.1 GCA_001464235.1 Rhizobiales bacterium Ga0077556
ATCTGGCGGGTGAAGGTCTGCGCCCGCAGAGCGGGGGCAAAGAGAGGAAGTCCGGCGGCAGACAAGCCGGCGACAGCAGAACGCCTCGTGAGCATCGTTGTATCTCCCTTGGTTTGATGTCGCTCTTGTCCGTGGTGGCTGTTTCGCCAGTGCGAGCGTTCCATCCAGATTGACGCACTGACCGACCCGCATCAATCCAAATACTGAATTGAATGGAATTCTGCCGAGAGGCACCGGGCGTTCGAGCTGTCAGACGTCGGGGCGGCAGCCTGCCGTTCACTTGACCGGCTGTTCAGCCGTGAAGCGGGCTGAATGGGCCGGCAGAACCGTAGGCGTCACGCCTTTGGCAGGCCGCAGCACCCGGGGCGTTGCCCTCGAACGACAGCCTGCCGGCACGACCGCAGGTCACGCGCCACCTGGACGGCCCCCCTCGGGTTCCCCGCCCCTTTACGCTGCCTTTACGGCCCGGAGGCTGCTTCCGCCTCGTCCCTTTACGCCCGTCCGCCCTAGCCTCCGGCCGATCGTCAACCGGAGTTGTCCCATGTGGATCGACCTTCTGTTCCTCGCCGGCGGCCTCGCCGGCTTCGCCCTGATCGCCGCCGCGGTCACCGGCGCCGAGCGGGTGTGAGGCGGCCATGACCTTCGACATCGGCATCGGCCTCGCCTTCGCGCTCTTCGCCTTCGGCTACCTCCTGGTCGCCCTGCTGCGCCCCGAGCGCTTCTGAAAGCTCATTCCCATGACACCGGACCTTCTCCAGGCCGCACTCTACGCGGCTCTCCTCGTCGCCATCGCCGTCCCGCTCGGCCTCTACATGGCCCGCGTCTTCGCGGGCGACGCCGCCTTCCTCGCCCCGCTGGAGCGGGCCTTGCTCGCCCCTGCCGGCGTGCGGGCGGAGGACGGCCAGCACTGGACGCGCTATGCGCTCTCGCTGATCGCCTTCAACGCGTGCGGCTTCCTCGTCCTGTTCCTCGTGCTGCGCTTCCAGCACCTCTTGCCGCTGAACCCCCAGGGCTTCGACGGCGTCCCGGCGCCTCTCGCCTTCAACACCGCCATTTCCTTCGTCACCAACACCAACTGGCAGTCCTACGGCGGCGAGACGACGCTCTCGCACCTGTCCCAGATGGCCGGCCTGACGACGCAGAATTTCGTCTCGGCGGCCTCGGGCATGGCGGTGGCGGCGGCGGTGGCGCGCGGCTTCGCCGGCCGGCAGGTTCGCACCATCGGCAACTTCTGGAGCGACCTCGTGCGCTCCGTGCTTTACGTCCTGCTGCCCCTGGCCGTCGTGCTCGCCCTCGCCTTCGCCGCCACCGGTATGCCGCAGACGCTGGCCGCCTCGGTGCAGGCGACGACGCTGGAGGGCGGCCAGCAGACGCTCGCCCTCGGCCCCGTCGCCAGCCAGGTCGCCATCAAGCAGCTCGGCACCAATGGCGGCGGCTTCTTCAACGTCAATTCCGCCCATCCCTTCGAGAACCCGACCGCGATCTCGAACCTCCTGTCGCTTCTCGCCATCCTCGCCCTGCCGGTCGCCTTCTGCTTCACCTACGGGCGCATGGTCGGCGACCGCCGCCAGGGCCTGGCGCTCTTCGCCGCCATGGGGGTGATGCTCGTCCTCGCCTTCGCCGCGCTCTATGCCGCCGAGAAGGCCGGCAATTCGCTGCAGGCGGGTCTGATCACGCCGGGCGCCGGCAACATGGAGGGCAAGGAGGTACGCTTCGGCGTCATCGGCTCGGCCCTCTGGGCGGTGGCGACCACCGCCGCCTCCAACGGCTCGGTCAACGCCATGCACGACAGCCTCACCCCCCTTGGCGGGCTCGTCGCCATGCTGCAGATGCAGCTGGGCGAGATCGTCTTCGGCGGTGTCGGCGTCGGCCTCACGGGCATGCTGCTCTTCGTCATCCTCACCGTCTTCCTGGCCGGGCTGATGGTCGGCCGCAC
>LNFH01000013.1 GCA_001464235.1 Rhizobiales bacterium Ga0077556
CGGACGCGGAAGTCGACCAGCTCCAGGTCCTCGATGAAGCGCTGGTAGCGGCCGAGATCCTTGCGCAGCGCGGCGTCGAGGGCGTTGACCGGGCCGTTGCCCTCGGCCGCCGAGATCAGCACCTCATCCCCCACCTTCACCTTCACGGTCGCCTCCGAGAAGGTCACGAGGTCCCCGGCGGCATTGTAGCGGCGCTCGACGTTCACCTTGAACCGCTCCACCGCGAAGAAGGCCGGCACCTCGCCCATGATGCGCTTGGCCAGCAGGAAGAACGAGGCGTCCGCCCCCTCGTAGGCATAGCCGAGGCTCTCGCGCTCCTTCACCTCGTCGAGGATGCGGGCGACGCGCGGGTCGTCCTTGGCGACGGTGAGGCCGACGCGCTCCAGTTCGGCCAGCACGTTCGACTTGCCCGCCTGCTCCGAAACGAGGACGTGGCGGCGGTTGCCCACCGTCTCCGGCGGCACGTGCTCGTAGGTCTCCGGCTCCTTCAGCACGGCGGAAGCATGGATGCCGGCTTTCGTGGCGAAGGCCGAGGCGCCGACATAGGGCGCGTGGCGGTTCGGCGGCCGGTTGATGAGCTCGTCGAGCTGCCGCGAGATCTTGGTGAGGTGGCGGAGCTTCTCCTGGCTGACCCCGATGGCGAAGCGGTCGGCGTAAGGCTGCTTCAGCAGCAGCGTCGGGATGAGCGATGTCAGGTTGGCATTGCCGCAGCGCTCGCCGAGGCCGTTGAGCGTGCCCTGGATCTGCCGGCAGCCGGCCCGCACCGCCGCGAGCGAATTGGCCACGGCCTGCTCCGTGTCGTTGTGGGCGTGGATGCCGAGGTTGCCGCCCGGCACCACGGCTGTGACCTCGCGCACGATGGCCTCGACCTCCTCGGGGAGAGTGCCGCCGTTGGTGTCGCAGAGCACCACCCAGCGCGCGCCGCTCGCGAAGGCGGTCCGGGCGCACGCGAGGGCATAGGCGCGGTTGGCCTTGAACCCGTCGAAGAAGTGCTCGCAGTCGAGCAGCACCTCGCGGCCCCGTGCCTTCGCCGCCTTCACCGAGTCGGCGATGCCCTCGAGGTTTTCCTCCAGCGTGCAGCCGAGCGCGACGTGCACATGGTAGTCCCAGGCCTTGGCGACGAAGCAGATCGCGTCCGCTTCCGCCTCCAGGAGCGCGGCGACGCCGGGATCGTTGGCCGCCGAGCGCCCGGCCCGCTTGGTCATGCCGAAGGCGGTGAAACGCGCCTTCAACCGCCGCTTCGCGCCGAACAGCGCCGTGTCCGTCGGGTTGGCGCCGGGATAGCCGCCCTCGATGAAGTCGAGGCCGAGATCGTCCAGCAGCGCCGCGATCTTCAGCTTGTCCTCGAGGGTGAAGTCGACGCCGGTCGTCTGCGCGCCGTCGCGCAGCGTCGTGTCGAAGAGATAGAGGCGGTCGCGGGCATCGGTCATGATCGGGCGG
>LNFH01000014.1 GCA_001464235.1 Rhizobiales bacterium Ga0077556
GCGGCATGCGCGGCGGTGGCGGCGGCTTCCGCGGCGGTGGCTTCCGGGGCGGCTTCCGCCCGGGCTTCGGTCCGCGGCCCGGCTTCCGCCGTGGCTGGGGCGGGCCGGTCTATGTGGCTCCGCGGCGCTGCTTCTACAATCGCTTCGGCGAATGGGTCTGCCGCCGTCCGGCCTGGTGACGGCACGCGACGAACGATCAGGAAAGCCCGGCCCCGCGCCGGGCTTTCTCGTTCGGCGGCAGCGCAGCCGGGCTCACGGCGCCCAGAGGCCCTCCACGCCGAGACGGATGAGCTTGTACCCGTCCGTGTGGCAGGCACCGAAGCCGCACTGCACGACGACGGCCGCGAGGTTGATCAGCGCCAGCACGATGAGATAGGCCGCCGCGAAGTCGGCGACCCGCGCCAGAGCGGGAAAGGCTTCCACGTGCAGCCGCGCCACCCGCCGCTCGCCTCCAAAGAGAGCGAGGGCGATCGCCTGTGCCGCGATCAGCACGGTGGCGATGATCACCGACCAGACCGGCATATGGAGCCCGAGGATCGCCGAGCCGACATAGGCGTGGTCGGGCCGCGGCACGATGTCGAGCAGCGTCTGGCGCACCGAGACGATCAGCAGCAGAAGCGCGAAGAGGAGGCCGATCCCGGTGTTGCGATGGGAGAAGGCCCGGAAGTTCTGCATCACCGCGAAGCCGACCCCGAACAGCGCGACCCGCTGCAGCAGGCAGAGCGGGCACGGGAGTTCGCCCCTGGCGAACTGCATCACCATGGCGGCGGTGAGCACGACTGCGATGGCGACCAGCATGCAGGCGAGAAAGAGATAGTTGAGCCCCGCCGCCAGCCGCTCCATGCGGGTGATGGGCAGGTCGACCGCGACGGAGCCGCCGAGCATCGTCAACCCTCCCGCGGGGAAGAGGGCCCCGGCCCGACCTGGAGCCAGGGAAGGCGGAAGCCGTATTCCGGGCTGTAGATCTCGAAGAGGAAGAGCCAGACGAAGAGGCACAGGCAGGCGAAGAGACTGGCGAGCGCCGCCCAGCGCGGGCCGAACTGCCCGAGCAGGATGGCGAGCACCAGCGTCGCGAACACAGCCACCATCATGTCCGTCACGCCCCGGCAGGCCGTCCGGCGGGGCCCCTCGCCCGCGGCGCCCAGCCTGCGACGGGCGGGCCGAAGCGGTCAAGTTCGGAGGCCGCGCGGCGCCTCAGGCGCGGTCGCCGGCGCGCTCGATCTTGCCGCGGCGCTGCAGCCACAGCGCCACCAGCCAGCAGAACAGCGCCCAGGCGGCGCCGAGGCACCAGCCGGCCAGCACATCGGTCGGCCAGTGAACGCCGAGATAGACGCGGCTGATGCCGATCAGCACCGTCATCACCACGGCGACGACGAGGAAATAGGCATGGACCCGGCGTGGTGCGTCGAGGCGGGTCAGCAGCACGCCGAGCGTCAGGTAGGTCACCGCCGAGATCATGGCGTGGCCCGAGGGAAAGCTCGCCGTCAGCTCG
>LNFH01000015.1 GCA_001464235.1 Rhizobiales bacterium Ga0077556
CAGGCTCATAACCTGAAGGTCGTCAGTTCAAATCTGGCCCCCGCAACCAAACATTCAGAAAGCCCCGCTCGGTGAAAACCGGCGGGGCTTTTTGCTGTTAGGAGACGGTGGCACACGGCCCTGTCGCGACGATCCCGTGTGTCAGGCGTACTGGATGGTGCAGTTGCCCCAGGTGCCGTTCCCGCTTCCTGAATCGAAGGTGAGCGCATTGATCGTCTTGTCCCGCGAGAGATTGGGCAAGCCTGTCAGTTGGCCGCCAATCGTGTGGACCAGCATCTTCCCGCCCGTAAGCATGAAGAAGGATTGGCCGGTGACCAGCAGTGTGGTGTCGTTCGCCGCAGTCTGTGCGGAGCTCGGGTCCAACGGAACACGCGCGGTGACCGTCAGGTGGACGGCGAAGTCGCCGTCGAGCACCCAGCCGTTCCTGCCGAGATAGATGCCGTTGTCGGTGGAGGATCCTGCCGGCGGATCAAACTGCGCCTCCGTGTAATCCGGCATGTTGCCGCCGTCATAGAAGCCGTGGCCCTTCACCATCGAACTGTAGCCGGTGCGAATTCCGAGCGGTTCGGTGTGGAAGCGCAGCAACAGCCTCTGGTCGAGGCCCTTCGCCACCATGCTGCCGACGAGGCTGACCCTGAAGGTTCCTCCGGTGAAGCCGGCGATGCCGATTGCGGGATTGTTGGGGAAGTTGACCTTGAAGATCGACATGAAACGATCCCTTCCCAGGCAGGCCGCGAGCGATAGCGAACCATTGCGCGAACAATGATTACGCTAAACGCATAGCGTGTCAAACGGAGGTTGTGGCCGCGGCCTGTCGGACGATGCTCACGCCCGGTCGCCCACGTCTCGAGGCCGGGAACGCGGCGGGGCCTTCCTGGGGGGATTGTCGCGGTACCCGTCTCAATAGAGGGCGGTGGTATAGGCGATGTCGAGGCGCTTGTTGGTGGCTTCGGCGTCGACGCCGGCGATCTGGTCGGCGAGCACCGTGCCCAGCATCGGGAAGGCGTCGCGGCCGACCCGCTTGTCGGGGTTCCACAGGTCGGCGCGCAGGATCGAGCGGCCGCAGTGGAAGAAGACCTGCTCGACGGCGATCTCCATGGCGGAGCTCGGCACGATCGTGCCGCGGATCGCCATCGACTGGAGGACGGCCGGATCGGTGACGATCCGCGCCTTGCCGTTGATGCGCAGGGTTTCGGTCAGGCCCGGAACGAGGAACAGAAGGCCCACATCCGGCTTGGCGAGGACGTTCTGCAACGTATCCAGGAGGTTGTTGCCCCGCCGGTCGGGCAGCAGAAGGGTCCGGTCGTCCACCACCTTCACGAAGCCCGGCTCGTCGCCGCGCGGCGAGCAGTCGGTGCCGTTGGCGCTGGTGCTGGCGATCGTGAGATAGGGCGAAAGCGCGATGAAGCGCCGGCAATGGGCGTCCAGCCGGTCGAGAATCTTCTTGGTCACGGTCTCGGCCGGCTGGTCATAGACCTGGCGGAGTTCCCCGACCCCGGAAATCGTCGCAACGCCGTCGCTCATGCCGTTCGTCCTCCGCCATCTTCCGACACGGAGCGAAGCCTATCATCGGGTCCGGCACAAGGACGCGTGCGTGCGGGTCGCCGATCGTCGCGATCCGGCCATCACGCCCGGGGCGGGGATCAGTCGTGCATGGTGCCGACCCCGGGCTCGCCCCAGCGCAGATAGTCGCGCGGCGACAGGCCCATGGTGCGGCGGAACATGGCGCTGAAGGCGCTCGGGCTGTCGTAGCCGAGGTCGAGCGCCACGTTGGTCACCGCTTCCCCGGCGGTGAGCCGCGAGAGCGCCTCCATCAGCCGGATCTGCTGGCGCCACTGGGCGAAGCTCATGTCGGTTTCCTGCCGGAACAGCCGCGTCAGCGTCCGTCGTCCCAGGCCGCCGTAGCGTGCCCAGTGGTCGATGCCCTGGTTGTCGCCGGGATTGCGCAGCAGCGCCTCGCAGATGCGCGCGAGCCTGCGGTCCCGCGGCATGGGTGCCGAGCGGGCGAGGACGGGCGTGCGGCCGATCTCCACCAGGATGAGGTCGATGATGCGGCCGTCGCGGCCGTTCAGGTCATATTCCACCGGCAGCGTCACGGCCTCGTTGACCAGCTCGCGCAGCAGCGGCGACACCTCCATCAGCTGGCAGGTCAGCGGCAGGCCGGCCGCGGCGTCGGGCTCGATGTAGAGGGTGCGCAGGCTCACCGCGCCCCAGCAGCGGGTCTGGTGCATCACGCCGGGCGGGATCCACAGGGCCTGCTGCGGCGCCACCGCCCAACTGCCGCCATCGGTGATGACGGTCATGATGCCGGTGAGGCCGAACAGGAACTGGGCCCGCCGGTGACAATGGCGCGTGCCCACCTCGCCGTCGGCGAATTCGGCCGCCATGGCGGCCGCGGGCCGCTGGACGTCCTGCAGCACCTTCGCGCGCAGGCCGCTCGCCTGGTGTCCGGTGAAGCAGGAGATCGGCGCGGGCCTGAGGTCGCGACGCGGCGCCCGCAGGTCGTGGGGGACATAGGGTCTGGCGGCCTCGGCCATCGACGCTTTCCGTTTCGTGCCAGGAATGCTTGTAGCAGGGTCTGTAGCAGAGCGGAGCCGGTCCGCCCACCGTTCGCCGCTGCCCCTTCGGCTGAGGCACAGATCGGGCCAAGACGGCCCCGCCGGTCGGGAGGAAGGCCCGTTCACGACACTTGTCGGCCCTTCGACGCCAGCGAAGGAGCCGGGCGCGCCGGAACATCCCACCCGGCAAGTCCGCGGCATGCGGATGCATCATCGAGGGGTGTTCGTGATGAACAGGCGCGAATTTGCAAAGCTCTTGTCGGCGGCGGGCGTCGCAGGGGCGACCGACATCGCCTGGGGCGTCACGCGCGCGGTCGGCCAGACACGCGGCGGCACGCTCAACACCATCATCCAGCCGGAGCCGCCGGTCCTCGTCACGGCGATCAACCAGCAGCAGCCGACGCTCACCATTGGCGGCAAGATCTACGAGAGCCTGCTGCGCTATGGGATCGATCTGAAGCCGATGCCGGGCCTCGCCCAGTCCTGGACCATCTCGCCGGACGGCAAGACCTACACGTTCAAGCTCTTCCCCAACATCACCTTCCACGACGGCAAGCCCTGCACGGCGGAGGACGTCATCTTCTCCTGCACCAAGGTGCTCACCGAGACCCATGCCCGCGCCCGCGGCACCTTCCTGCGCATCGAAAAGGCGGAGGCGCCCGATCCGCTGACGGTCGTCTTCACCCTGAAGGAGCCCTTCGCACCCTTCATCAACTCCTTCGATTGCACCACGGCGCCGGTCCTGCCGAAGCACGTCTACGAGAACACCGACTTCCGGCAGAACCCGGCCAATGCCCAGGCCATCGGCACCGGCCCCTTCAAGCTGAAGGAATGGGTGCGCGGCTCGCACATCCATCTCGTCCGTCACGAGGGCTACTACCGCCAGGGCGAGCCGCATCTCGACGAGATCTTCTACCGCGTCATCCCGGACGCCGCCTCGCGTTCGGTGGCGCTGGAGAAGGGCACCGTCCAGCTCACCCAGTGGACCGACGTCGAGTTCTTCGACGTGCCGCGGCTGTCGAAGCTGCCGAACCTCGAGATGACGACCAAGGGCTACGAGTTCTTCGCGCCGCACCTGTGGATCGACATGAACAACCGCGTCGCGCCGATGAACGACAAGCGGTTCCGTCAGGCGGTCGCCCATGCGCTCGACAAGAAGGCGATCAAGGACCGCATCTATTTCGGTCTCGGCAAGGAGGCGACCGGTCCGGTGTCCTCCAAGACCCGCTTCTACGAGAAGGACGTCAAGACCTACGACTACTCCCTCGACAAGGCGCGCCGGCTTCTCGACGATATGGGCCTGAAGGCGGGTGCCGGCGGCAAGCGGGCCACCATCACCTTCCTCGTGCCCCCCTACGGCGAGAGCTGGCAGCGCCTCGGCGAGTTCGTGCGCCAGGCCCTCGGTCGCATCGGCATCGAGGTGGTCCTCCAGGGCGGCGACATCGCCGGCTGGGGCCAGAAGGTCTCGAACTGGGAATACGAGATGACCGCCAACCTGCTCTATCAGTTCGGCGACCCGGCGCTCGGCGTCACCCGCAGCTACGCCACCTCGAACATCCGCAAGGGCGTGCTCTTCACCAACATGGCCGGCTACTCGAACCCGGCGGTGGACAAGCTCTTCGACGAGGCGGCCGTCGCCACCACCGACGCGAAGCGCCAGGAGCTCTATTCGCAGGCGCAGAAGATCCTCTGCGAGGACGTCCCCGTCGTGTGGATCCTCGAGCAGGACTTCCCGAACTTCTACGACAAGAAGCTCAAGAACGTCATCACCACCGGCATCGGCGTCCACGAGACCTTCGGATCGGTGTCGCTCGGATGACCCATCTCGCCTCCGGCCTGCAGGGCCACCGCGTCGTCGCGGTGGCCCTCGGCATTCTGGGATGGGCGGCGAAATTCGTCGCCGTCGTCCTGGTGATTTCCACCATGTCCTTCCTGCTGGTGCGGGCCGCCCCGGGCGATCCGGCTCAGGTCATGGCCGGCCAGACCGGCGCGGCGGACGAGAAGATGCTCGCCCAGATCCGCCAGGAATACGGCCTCGACCAGCCCTTCATCCTCCAGCTCGCGACGCACCTGAAGCGTGTCGTCACCCTCGACCTCGGCCAGTCCTACCGCCAGCGCCAGCCGGTGACGACGCTCATCGGCGAGCGCCTGCCGGCGACCCTGCTGCTCACGGGCACGGCCTTCTTGCTGGCGCTCGCATCAGGCATCCTGCTCGGCACGCTGGCGGCACTCAGGGCCGGGCGCTGGTCCGACACGCTGCTGACCGTCGTCTCGCTGATCCTCTACGCCATGCCGGTCTTCTGGCTCGGCCTGATGATGGTGCTGGTCTTCTCCGTCCAGCTCGGCCTCGTGCCGGCCTTCGGCTTCCAGACCATCGGCGTCGAGATGGGACCCTTCGGCCGCGCCCTCGACATCGGCCACCACCTGATCCTGCCGGCGATCTCGCTCGCCGCCGTCTATCTCGCCATCTACACGCGCCTGATGCGCTCCTCGGTCATCGAGGTGGCGCAGCAGGACTACATCAAGACGGCGCGGGCCAAGGGCCTCGCCCAGGGCCGCATCATCGCCCGCCACATCCTGCGCAACGCCATCCTCCCCGTCGTCACCGTCGCCGGCATGCAGGCCGGCGCCCTGGTCGGCGGCGCCGTGGTGGTGGAGACGGTCTTCGCCTGGCCCGGCCTCGGCCGGCTCACCTACGAGGCCGTGCTGCAGCGCGACTACCCCGTGCTCCTCGGACTGTTCCTCGTCATGTCGGTGATCGTCATCCTGCTCAACCTTGCGACCGATGTCCTCTACCGCTTCATCGATCCGCGCGTGACCACGCAGGCGGCGGGCTGAGGGAGCGCACCATGGACACCCTCAAGGCCTTCTCGCGCCATCCCAGCGGCATGCTGGGCCTCGTCATTCTCATCGTCGTCGTCGCCCTGGCGGTGCTCGCGCCCTGGCTCTACCCGGAGGATCCCTGGGAGATGATCGGCCGGCCCTTCGCGCCGCCCTTCTCGGAAGGCTTCCTGCTCGGCACCGACACGCTCGGCCGCGACGTCGCCGCCGGCATCGTCCACGGCACGCGCGTCTCGCTCACCATCGGCGTCGCCTCGACGCTCGCCGCCGTCTGCATCGGCGTCCTCGTCGGCGCCATGGCCGGCTACTGGGGCGGCGGCATCGACGACGTGCTGATGCGCGTCACCGAGCTGTTCCAGACGATCCCCGGATTCATCCTCGCCATCCTCATGGTGGCGACGCTCGGCCCCTCCATCGTCAACGTCATCATCGCCATCGCCACGGTGAGCTGGCCACCGCTGGCGAGGCTGACGCGGGCCGAGTTCCTGCGGCTGCGCGGCCGCGAATTCGTCCAGGCCGCGACATGCCAGGGCGAGCGGCCGCTGCAGGTCGTGCTGGGCCATATCCTGCCCAATGCGGTCTCGCCGATCATCGTCACCGGCTCCCTCACCATCGCCAGTGCCATCCTCATCGAGAGCGCGCTCTCCTTCATGGGGCTCGGTGATCCCAACCTCATGTCCTGGGGCTTCATGGTCGGCGCCGCCCGCACCGTGATCCGGCAGGCCTGGTGGATGAGCGTCTTCCCGGGCGTCGCCATCCTGCTGACCGTCCTCGCCATCAATCTGGTGGGGGAGGGGCTGAACGACACGCTCAATCCGCGCAATGCCCGCGCAGGGAGGCATTGATGGCCGGGGACATGCTGCTCGCGGTCGAGAACCTCTCCATCGCCCTGCCGGGCGGGGCGGACCGCGCCCATGCCATCGAGGACGTCTCCTTCACCGTCGGGGCGAACGAGATCGTCTGCCTCGTCGGCGAGTCGGGGTCGGGCAAGTCCATGACCGCCCACGCCATCCTCTCGCTGCTGCCCGAACGGGTGGCGATCTCCGCCGGTTCGCTGCACTTCAAGGGGCGAGACATCGCCGGGCTGGACGAGCCGGCCATGCGGGCCCTGCGTGGCGGCGAGATCGCCATGATCTTCCAGGAGCCCATGTCGGCGCTCAATCCGCTGGCTCGCATCGGCGACCAGATCGCCGAGGCCATCGTGACCCATGCCCGCCCGGTGCCGACCCGCGAGGCCCTCGACGCCCGGGTCATCGAGCTCGTCACCTCCGTCGGCCTGCCCGACCCGGCGACGATCGTCCGCAGCTTCCCCTTCCAGCTCTCGGGAGGGCAGCGCCAGCGCGTCATGATCGCCATGGCCATGGCCAACAATCCCGCCCTGCTGCTCGCCGACGAGCCGACGACGGCTCTCGACGTCACCACCCAGAAGCAGATCCTCGGCCTGATCCGCGACCTCCAGGCGTCGCGCGGCATGGGCGTGCTGCTCATCACCCACGACTTCGGCGTCGTCGCCGACATGGCCGACCGGGTCGTCGTCATGCGCGACGGGCGGATCGTCGAACAGGGGCCGGTCGACGAGGTGCTGCGCCGCCCCTCCCATGACTACACGCGCACCCTCATCGCCGCCGTGCCCGGCAGCCGCCCGCCGGAGACCCGCTCCCGCGACGTCGGCCGCGAGCCCGTTCTTGCCGCGCATGGCCTCACAAAGACCTTCTCGACGCGCCAGAGCCTCTTCCGCCCGCCGCGGGTGGTCGCGGCCGTCAGGAACGTCGCGCTGTCGCTGGCGGCGCGGGAGACCGTGGCGGTGGTCGGCGAATCCGGATCCGGAAAGTCGACCCTCGGCCGCATGATCATGCGCCTCGTCGAGCCCGACGCCGGCGCCGTCGACTTCCACGGCGAGGATCTGCTGACGCTGCGCGGCGAGGCGCTGCGGCAGATGCGGCGCCGCCTGCAGATCGTCTTCCAGGACCCCTTCGCCGCCCTCGATCCGCGCCAGCGGGTGGGCGACGCCGTCGCGCGCGGGCCCATGGCCTTCGGCACGCCGCGCGAGGAG
>LNFH01000016.1 GCA_001464235.1 Rhizobiales bacterium Ga0077556
CCGCCGCGCCTGGTCCATGGCCTCGTCTGCCATGACGGTGACGAAGCAGTTCAGCCGCTCCTGCTCGGGTCCGATCGCATCGAGGACCGCGCCGACATAGTCCACCGGCGAGAGCTTCCTGGCGCGGATCAACGCCGCGGCCTTCGTGGCGGATGTGAAGAGGAGGTCGGCGTCGCTCATCGGGCTGCCTCGCTGCGAGGGGGGATGGTCCCGGCCGGCACGGGTGGCAGCGGGACCCTCGCGGGCCGCGATCTTGTGGCGGGGTGAGACCTGCGTCCAGCCGGAGACCGCGTGAAATCCGCCCGCGCAACGCTGCCCTGCCGCGCGGTGCAGCATCGGTCCAGCCCTTGAACGGCGGGTCAATGCGGCTAACCTCGACCGGCCTGACGAACGTGCATTCTCTTGGCCGCCCTGCGGTCCGCTGCAACGCCCCCTGCGAGCGAGGAGATCACCATGGCCTTCCCCACGATCACCCGACGGACCGCGCTCGCCGGGGCCTCGGCCCTCGGAGCCGCCACCATCTGGCGACCGCGCGAGGCGCTGGCGACCAAGCAGCTGACCGTGGTGCTGGAATCGGAAGTGGTGATTTTCGATCCGCACTTCACGACCGCCGCGATCACCCGGACGTTCGGCTATCACATCTGGGACACGCTGTTCGCCATGGACGGCAAGGGCCAGATCCGGCCGCAGATGGTCGAGGCCTACGAGACCTCGCCCGACAAGCTGACCTGGACATTCACCCTGCGTGACGGGCTGAAATGGCATGACGGCGCGCCGGTGACCGCCGCCGAATGCGTCGCCTCGATCAACCGCTGGTCGCCGCGCGACGCCCTGGGGCGGATGCTGCGTGCCGCCACCGCCTCCATGGCGGCGCCGAACGACAAGACCTTCACGATCGCCCTGAAGGAGCCGTTTCCGCTGATGCTGGCCGCCCTCGGCAAGGCCAATGCGCCTCTGCCGGTGATGATGCCGATGCGGTTCGCGTCCACCCCGGGGGACCAGCGGCTGATGGCGATGCCCGTGGGCTCGGGCCCGTTCCGGTTCCGCGCGGACCTGTGGAAGTCGGGCAACTCGATGGTGATCGAGAAGAACCCGGACTACGTGCCGCGCAAGGAGCCGGCCGACTTCCTCGCCGGCGGCCGGAACGTCAAGTTCGACAGGGTCGAGCTCAAGGTCATGCCGGACCAGATGACCGGCGCGAGCGCCCTCATCAAGGGCGAGATCGACTACATGCAGTATCTGCCCTTCGACTCCCTGTCGCTGTTGCGGCGGGCGCGGGACGTCAAGCTGCTCGGCATCGGCGGCATTCACCAGTTCCAGGGCAATTTCCGCCTGAACCACGAGGCGCCGCCCTTCAACGATCCGGCGGTGCGGCGCGTGTTGTGGAAGCTCGCCGACCAGTCCTCGATCCTCTCAGCCATCGGCATCCCCGAGGAGTTCCGCTCGCCGCAATGCCCGTCGTTCTGGATGTGCGACGCGCCGCTGTCGACGACGGCGGGGTCGGAGGTCGCCAAGCTCGACATCGAGGCGGCGAAGGCGGCGCTCAAGGCGACGAGCTATGCCGGCCAGCCGGTGGTCATCCTGGAGGTCGCGGGCTCCATCAGCCAGACGGCGGCGCAGGTTCTCGCGCAGAACATGAAGAATGCCGGCTTCACCGTCGACGAACAGACGATGGACTGGGGCACGGTGCTCGCCCGCCGGGCGAAGAAGGACGGCTGGTCCATGTTCTCCGTCTATTCGAACGGCACCGACATGATCTCGCCGCTCAGCCATTTCTACATCGCCTCGACCTGCGCCGATTTCCCCGGCTGGTCGTGCGACACGCGGATTCCGGACCTCCTGAAGGCCTTCACCCAGGCCGAGGACGATGCCGGCCGGCGGCGGGTGGCCGAACAGATCCAGGCCATCGCCTACGAGCTGACCCCGGCGGTCATGTGGGGGCAGTTCACCATTCCCGCGGGCTATCGCGCCGATCTGCGCAATCTGCCCCAGTCCTCCTATCCCATGTTCTGGGAGGTCGACCGGTAGTGGCGAGGCGGGTTTTCGGCCGCGCCCCTTGCCGGATCAGCGCGCGAACAGGAGGTTGGGAATCCACAGGACGAGCGCGGGCGTGAAGATCATCATCAGCGTGATGGCGCAGACCGCGACGAAGAAGGGCATCGATTCCCGCGTGTAGTCGGCGATCGACACCTTGAGGATCGTGCAGACCGCGAACATGGCAGCCCCGACCGGCGGCGTGAAGTTGCCGATCGTCGCGGCGATGATGAAGACGATGCCGAAATGGACGGGGTCGCCGCCGAGGCTTTGGACCAGCGGCAGGAAGATCGGCGTGAGCATGACGATGAGGATCGCCCCGTCGATGACGAAGCCCGCGACGATGACGACGAGCACGATGATGACCATCACGGTCTCGAGGTCGCCGCTCACCCCCAGCACCCAGCGCGAGATGGTGTCGGGCACCTGCTCGTAGACGATGCCGTAGCTGAAGATGGCGGCGAGCGAGAGCAGGAACATCACCGATCCGACGTCCCTGAGGCTCATCTCCAGCCCTTCGAGGAAGCCGGCCCGGGTGAGGGCGCGATGGGCGAAGATGCCGACGCCGATGGCATAGACCACGGCGAAGGCGCCGACCTCCGAGGGCGTGAAGACGCCCCAGCGCAGGCCGAGGAGCAGGAAGACGGGGAAGAGGATCGCCCACATGCTGGCGCGGACGGCGCTGCCGATCTGGCGAACCGTCGGCCGCTCGGCGAGCTCCGCGTCGTAGCCCCGGCGGCGCGCGACCACCCAGATCACCGCGGCCATGGCCGCCCAGAGCAGGAAGGCGGGAACGAAGCCGGCGGCGAAGAGGCGACCGATGGAGACCTGTCCGACGGTGCCGTAGAGGATCATGCCGATGCCCGGCGGGATGACCGGCGTCAGCAGCGACGAATAGGAGATGATGCCGGCGACGAAGCCCTTGGACATGCCGCGGCGGATCATGTTGGGGCCGAGCATGCGCGCCGACATGGCGGCGTCGGCGATGGCCGAGCCGGAGACGCCGCCCATCAGGCCGGAGAGCGCGAGGTCCACCTGGGCGAGACCGCCCTTGAGCCGGCCGACCAGCACGGTGGCGAGCTGGATCATCCGCTCGGTGATCCCGGACTGGTTGAGGAAGTTGCCCGCCATGATGAACAGGGGGATGGCGAGGAGCGCGAAGTTCTGCGTCTGCGACACCGTCAGCTGGACCGGGACGGTGAAGGGGATGTCCGGGTTCAGGACGAAGAAGACGGCGCCCGAGATCCCCAGCGCGAAGGCGACGGGGACGCCGATCAGGGTCAGGACGACGAAGGTGATGAAGACCGTCAGCATGGCGCGCTCAGGGCTCGACGGCGGCAGGCTGCGGGCCTGCCTTCACATGGTCGACGAGCTTGAACACCGAGGTCAGGAACATGAGCGCGCAGCCCACCGGCAGGCTCAGCGTGACGATGGAGTAGCTGACGTTGGGCAGACCCTGGAAGGTCCGGTTCCGGCTGATCCAGGCGAGCCACAGGCCGGCGACCACGATGAAGCCGAGAAAGGCGAGCACGATCAGGTGTTTGGCGATGCCGAGGAAGTGCCGGGCGGAGGGCGCCAGCCGGTCGACCAGGAGATCGACCGACATGAGCGCATTGTGCCGCCAGGCGATGTCGGCGCTGAGGAAGCAGGCCCAGGCGAACAGCGCCGTGGCGATGTCGCCGGACCAGTTGAGGGGATAGCCCATCAGCCGCCCGACGCCGCCGGCGAAGATGAGCACCACCATCAGCACGAGGAAACTTCCGGCGATCACGGCCTCGGCGCGGCCGAGGTGGCGGTGGAAGGATCGCATGGTCATGTCCTCGTGCCGGCTGCGGATCAGCGCTGCTTGCCGATTTCCCGGTGAACGGCGTCGCGCACCTCGAGCAGGTTGAGCGTCTGGTAGGCGCGCTCGCCGGCGCGGCGGAAGGCCGCGAGGTCGACGTCGGTCACCAGCGTCATGCCGCGATCCCGCAGGGTCTGCCGCACCTGCGCCTCGGAGGCGAGGATCTTCTCCGAGGTCTCGCGGCCGGCCTTCTGGCACTCCTCGACCAGCGCGGTCTGCAGCTCGGCGGGCAGCCGGTTGAAGAACTGCGCGCCGACGACCTGGAAGTTGATCAGGAGGATGTGCGAGGTCTCGTTGGCGTGGTTCAGCACCTCCCAGAAGCGCCGGCCGGGGATGTTGTTGTGCACGAGCTCGACGCCGTCGATCGCCTTCTGCTGGAGCGCCGGATACATGTCGCCGAAGGCCATCGCCACGGGCGAGGCGCCGAGGGCGCGGACGGATTCCTGCCAGATCGGGGCCGGCGGCGTGCGGATGCGAAGGCCGGCGAGGTCCTCGGGCCGGCGGACCGGCTTGTTGGTGTAGAAGTGGCGCATGCCCTGCACCCAGTCGAAGCAGACGACGCGCAGCCCGTGCTGGCTGGCGAGCTCCTCGGTGAAGCGCTTGATGGTCGGGGACTCGCGCAGCTTCGCCACCTCGTCCAGGGTCTCCGCGAAATAGGGGCCGTTCATCACCGCGATGCCGCGGACATAGGTGCCGAGGCGGGCCGCATCGGTGTTCTGGCCGATGTTCGCGCCCTGGCGCATCTGCTCGATGATGTCCTCCTCGACGCCGAGCTGGGCGGAGTGGAAGACCTGCATCCTGAGCGCCCCGCGGGTGCGCTCCTCGACGCGGCGCGCCCAGAGCTGGAAGCCCTCGTGGAAGGGCTCCGTGGGCGCCAGGACGTGGTTGAGGCGGAGGGTGAACTGCTGCGCGGCGGCGGGCGCCTGCATGCCGAGCGACAGAGCGGCGCCGGCGAGAAGGCCGGCCATGGCCTTGAGACGGGTCTTCATCGTGTCTTCTCCCTGACTTGCCGTCCTCGCGTGGACGGTCGTGATGGTTGACGTCATGACCTGCGTGCGATGGAGGGCAGGGGCACGCCGAAGCGGTCCGCCAGCGTGGTGAAGTCCTCCAGCGTCACCGGATCCACCGGAATGCCGTCGCGCTCGCGCGCCCCGGCCTCCGCCCACTCCCGGTCCCCCGGCGCCATGACGGTGCCGCCCGGCGCCGTGCGCGAGCCGCGCAGGCGGTCGAGATAGCGCGCCATGGCCGCCTCGAAGGCCTCGCGGGCGATGAAGGCCTCCGGCCGGATCGCCACCACGAAGGCGCCCATGCCCCGCGGCGTCGCGAAGTCCGGGCCCCCCATCGGGGCGATGTCGAAGGACAGCCGCATACCCGTGAGGACGGCGGAGAGGATCTCGACGAGGCCGGCGAGGCCCGCGCCCTTGTGGCCGAAGGCGCCGCCGAGGGGTGCGAGCATCTCCACACCGTGCGGATCGTCGATGTCGGTGCCCTCGCCGTCGGAGGCGACGCCGTCCGGCAGTGGCAGGCCGAGGCTGCGGTAGAGGAGCACGCGGTTGTAGGGAATGGCCGAAGTCGCCATGTCGAGGAGCCAGGGCTTTCCGCCGGCAACCGGCACCGCCGCGGCGATGGGATTGGTGCCGTGGAACCGCTCCGCGCCGCCGTGAAGGCGCATGAAGCTGTCGGAATTGCACACGGCGATGCCGATGAGGCCAGCCTCCGCCGCGGCCAGGGCATAGGCGCCCGCGGCGCCGAAATGCGAGGACCTGCGGATGGCGACCGCGCCGATGCCCGCCGTTCCCGCGAGGTCGCAGGCCTTGTCCATGGCAGCGAAGGTGACCACGGCGCCGTGGCCGTCGTCGCCGTCGAGGATCGCGGTTGCCGGTGCCATCGGGGTGACGGCGAGCCGCGGGCGGCCGTTGACCCGGCCCCCCTCGATGGCCCTGACGTAGTGGCCGGTGAGGCGGACGCCGTGGCTGTCGATGCCGAGGCGCGAACCGTGCATCATCGCCCGCGTCGACGCCGCGGCCGTGGCATCGTCAGCACCCGCGGCGGAGAGCACCGCGCGGCAGAAGCCGTCGAGCCGCTCCGGCATGATCCTGACGGGCGTGTGCGCCGCCTCGGCGTCCTTCGGGAGGGCGCTCACAGCGTCTGCCCCCCGTCGATGACCAGGAGCTGCCCGGTCATGAATCCGCTCTCGTCGCTGGCGAGGAAGACGGCGGCCGCCGCCATCTCCTCCACGGTCGCGAGACGCCCGATCGGGTGGCGCGCGATCATCGCCTTGCGGGCGGCCTCGGCGTCCGGATTGGCGGAGATGCGCTCGGCGAGGGAGGGGGTGTCGGTGGTGCCGGGACAGAGGACGTTGCAGCGGATGCCGCGGCCGATGAAGTCGCGCGCAACCGCCTTGCTGAGCCCGATCAGCGCCGCCTTGCTGGCGCCATAGGCGGTGCGGCCGGCGACGCCCGTCAGGCTGGAGGCCACGGACGCGACGTTGACGATCGTGCCCTTGCCGCGGTCGAGCATGCCCGGCAGGACGGCGCGCATCATCCGATATGCGGACGTGGCGTTCTGGTCGAGGCTTCGCTGCCAGTCCTCGGGGGAACAGTCGAGGATTGTGCCGGACGCGACATAGCCCGCGGCATGGATCAGCACGTCGACCGGGCCGGAGGCGGCGACGACCGCGGACACGGCGGCGTCGTCGGTGACGTCGAGGGCGGCGACCGAGATGGCGGGCGAGGCGTCCGGCAGGTCCCGGAGCTTGGACAGCGTCCGGCTCGTCGCGACGACGGCAGCCCCCTCGCGGGCGCAGGCGAGGGCGATCGCCCTGCCGATGCCCTGGCCGGCGCCGGTCACCAAAACGCGCTTGCCCTGCAGCCGTCCCACCATCCCAGGCATTTCCCCATGTTCATTATGATTGATGTATACACTAGACATTTCTCGCGAGCCGGCAACCCCTGTTTCTGCGGCGGCCGGTCGCGCTAAGGTGTTTCGCCGGTCGGCAGCCGGCGCAATGTGGGGATGAGAGAGGCCAACAGTGCTCGAGCCTTCGCAGCACGCAGTTCAGGGCAAGGCGCCGCGCATCTTCGAGCAGCTCGTCGTGGTCCTGTCGCAGCGCCTCGCCTCGGGCGCGATCCGGCCGGGCACGGTGCTGCGCACCGCGGCGGTGGCGCGGGAGTTCGGCACGAGCCGGGGGCCGGTGCGCCGCGCCCTCGACGAGTTGCAGGCCGCCGGATGGCTCGTGGGCAGCGGTCTCGCCTACGTCGTGCGCGGGCCGGAACACCGGCCCGAGGGGGATGCGAGTCCATCGGTCGCGGCGGTCCCGCCGCGGATCGCCGCGGAAGCGAGCTGGGCGCGCATCTACAGCGACGTCGAAACGACGCTGGTGGCGCGCATGTCCTTCGGCTCCTGGCGGATCGTCGAGGCCGAGCTCGCCGATCACTACGGCGTGTCGCGCACGGTGGCGCGCGAGGTGCTGGGGCGGCTGCAGCAGCGCGGCATCGTCAAGAAGGACCAGCGGTCGCGCTGGTACGTCCCCGGCCTCGGCCGCGACTACATGGCCGACCTCTACGAGATGCGGCGGGCGCTGGAGCCGCAGGCGCTGGTCAATGCCGCGCCGCGCCTGCCGCCGGGCCTCGCGCAGTCAGCCCTCGCGAGCATCGACGACGCCATCGCCCGGGCCGAGGAGCTGGACGGCACGGATCTCGACCGGCTGGAACACGAGCTCCACATCGACCTCATCGGCCATTGCGGCAACCGCACCATGGTGGAGGCGATCGGTCTCTACCAGTCGCTGCTCAGCGCCCACAGCTTCGAGCCCTTCCTGCCCGAGCACCGCACCGTGCTCGAGCGGCTCGTCGCCGGTCACGTGGCGTCGGCGGCGGATGCCCTCAGGGAGCACCTCGCACTGTCGCTCGACCGCGCCGTCTACCGCATCGAGCAGGTGCGCGGCCTGGTGACGCCAGCGCCCGTGAGCTACCTCATCCCCATCGCCTAGCGGCCCGCGCCGCCGTCCGGGGCCTAGGTTCTGAACCCATAAAGGGTTGCAGCGGTCTGCATTGGCTGATTCAAGGTCTCTGTTGGGAGGCTTTGATGGCGCGCTATGATCTGAGCGAAGCGGAGTGGCGGCTTATCGCGCCGCTGCTGCCGAACAAGCCGCGCGGTGTTGCCCGGGTGGACGACCGGCGGGTGATCAACGGCATCTTCTACGTGCTTCGAACG
>LNFH01000017.1 GCA_001464235.1 Rhizobiales bacterium Ga0077556
CAAGACCGGAGTTGAGTCTGATGGATGCCGTCGTCACGTCCCTTCCCCTCCAGAAGGGCACGGAGGCACCGCGCCGCCGCCGCCCCACCCGCGAGGAGGCGGAGGCCGCAGTCCGGACCCTGATCGAATGGATCGGCGACGATCCCGACAGGGAGGGCCTCGTCGCCACCCCCCGCCGCATGGTGAAGGCCTGGGAAGATCTCTTCCGCGGCTACGGCCAGTCGGCGGCCAAGGAGCTCGGGACGGTCTTCGAGGAGGTCGGCGGGTACGGCGACATCGTGCTGGTGCGCGACATCCCCTTCTTCTCCCACTGCGAGCACCACATCGTGCCGATCAGCGGACGGGCGCACATCGCCTACTATCCCCGCGAGGGCGTGGTGGGCCTGTCCAAGCTCGCCAAGGTGGTCGACATCTACGCCCGCCGCCTGCAGACGCAGGAGAACATGACGGCGGAGATCGTCGGCGCCATCGAGGAGAGCCTCAGGCCGCGCGGCCTCGCCGTGCTGGTCGAGGGCGAGCACATGTGCATGTCCATGCGCGGCGTGCAGAAGCAGGGCGTCTCGACGATCACGACGGGCTTCACCGGCCTGTTCAAGGACGACGCGTCCGAGCAGGCGCGCTTCATGCAGATGATCCGCGGTTTCCGCTGAGGGCGCTGACTGGCCCCTTCGCGTCATGCCCGCCACGAACTTGTCGGCGGTTGGGTCGAGAAGGCCGAAGGTCGCGTAGTGGCACGGCACCACCGTGTCGAAGGCGAAGAACTTCCGGCAGGCGAAGGCCGCCGCGTCGCCGCCCATGGTGAAGCGGTCGCCGACCGGCACCAGCGCGTGGGTCGGCTTGTGGTACTCGGCGATCAGGCCCATGTCCGGCATCATGTCGGTGTCGCCCATGGCGTAGAGCACCACCCCGCCCTTCTGCTTGACGATCAGCCCGTTGGGGTTGCCGAGGGCGTGGCTCACCCCGTCGTGGAAATCGCAGGACGAGTGCAGGGCATTGGTCAGCGTCACCGTGAAGTCGCCCTGGTCGGTGGTGCCGCCGCAATTCATCGGGTCGAAGGCCTTGAGGCCCTTGTTCGCCAGGTACATACAGAGATCGTAGTTGGTGACGACCTTGGCGCCGGTCTCGGCGGCGATCGCCAGCGTGTCGCCCACGTGGTCCGCATGGCCGTGGGTGAGGAGGACGTGGGTGGCGCCGGCGATCGCCTCGGCGCGGTCGCCGGTGAAGCTCGGATTGCCGGTGAGGAAGGGGTCGATCAGCACCACCGACGCGCCGAAGTCGAGGCGGAAGGCCGAATGGCCGAGCCAGGTGAGTTTCATCGTGCTTCGCTCCAAAATGGGATGAGCCGTGGCAGGGCGCCCGTTGTAGGATGAGACCTCGTCTCAGGCAAAGCGGGGGAGATCCGACATGAGCATCTGGCCTATCGCGCAGCTGGTCCCGGGCACCGTGGCGCAGACCATCCTGCCCGGCTGGGGTTCGACCAACGTCACCGTCAACTACCAGGGGTCGCCGGACGTCGAGACCGAGGTGATCCGCGATGTCGCCAGCTTCGGCCGGCAGATCGGCTGGCTGAGCGAGATCGTGCTGGAGCTCTGCAAGACCCATCCGCCGCAGGGCGAGGCGAAGGAGGCCGAGGCGAAGCTGCGCGCCGCGGCGAAGCGGATCAAGG
>LNFH01000018.1 GCA_001464235.1 Rhizobiales bacterium Ga0077556
CGCGAAGGAGAGCGCGGCGCAGGCACTCGCCAGCACCACGACGCCGGTCCAGCCGCCGAGGCGTTCAGCCAGCGCCATCAGCACCTGCGACAGCCATTCCTTGGCGATCCAGGGCTGGCCGGTGAAGGTGTGGGAATAGGCGTCCGTGGTGGGAAATCCTTGGCCGGCAAGGATGCTGCGCCCGAAGAACAGATGCCAGTGGCTATCGGCATCATTGAGCAACCGCGGCGCCAGCATCAGGCACAGCGCATAGAGCCCCGTGGACACCGCCAGAACCAGGCGCAGGTCCACCACCCGCGTCGGCGGCAGGGGATGACGGCCCACCAGGTCGGCTGGAAGGAGGTCGGGGCCCGGGTTGACGCGCTGACCGGTGAAGATGCGCATGATTTGAGGGTTATCCGCCTCACCGCGGCTCCTGCATGGCGTCGCCGACCGCCTCGACCGGTCGATCACGACCCGCAGTTTCGACAACCGCCATCCAAACAACCATTGCCCTTTACGATTTCCGCAAAAGACCGCCCATCCATTTACAATACCGTATAATGAAATTCCTGAATCAAGTATTGCCGATATTTCTGATTTCGCAACCTTACTTTGCTACCGTACTTCGGCCAAAGGGAGGAGTGCATCCTGTTCGACAATCAGCATCGATCTTTACAGTAACTATCTGGATGATTAGTCTTTAAGACTTACTGCCGACGACCATTGTATGGGCGGCCGTCACGGTCCACTTCTGCGGCTCTCGGCATATCAACGGAGGTGACGGTCAGGACGACGCCGTCGCGATGTCCGTTTTTCGTCAATGGGCCCATGTCAGCAATGCAGGCAGTCCGGACCTTCCCCCGTCCCGCTTCGACAAGCCGCAAGGGTGCGGCCTTGGCGGCCGGAAGCGAGGCACCACCAGCCCGCGTCGCGTCAGCGAAATCCGTGGCGGCCGTCGCCCCGGGCCAGGTCGAGAAACGCCTTGAGAGCGGCCGAAGGATTGCGACGGCTGGGGTAGTAGAGACTGAGGGGGGCCAGACGCGGTGTCCAGTCCTCGAGGGTCCGCTCGAGCCGACCGGCCGCGATGTCCTCTTCGACGTCCGCTTCCATGAAGAACCCTATCCCGACCCCTTCCAGAACGGCGATGCGCGCCAGACTCGCCTCGTCGAGCGTGATGGGACCCTCCACGTCCATGTGGATCGCCTGACCGTCCTTCTCGAAGGGCCAGCGATAGAGCGCACCATTCGGGAGACGGACACGGATGCAGGCGTGGTTGAGCAGGTCCGGCGGGACCTGCGGACGCCGCGCAGTGCGGAAATAGGCAGGAGATGCAACGACCGCGTGACTTTGAGGCGGTCCGACGGGAACCGCAATCATGTCGCTGGGCACGAGATCTGCTCTCCTGAGGCCAAGGTCGAACCCTTCGGCGACGATGTCGACGATGCGGCCTTCGGTGACCAGGTCGACATGCACCCGGGGATAGCGACGCAGGAACTCGAGGAGCAGAGGACCCAGAACCTGACGGGCGGCGGTTGCGAAGGCGTTGATCCGAAGCGTTCCGGAGGGGATGTCCTGCTGAGCGCGGACGGAATCCATCGCCCGGTAGATGTCATCGAGCGCGGGACGAACCCTCTCGACGAAGGTGCGGCCGGCATCGGAGAGCGACACGCTGCGCGTCGTCCGATTGAACAGGCGCACACCCAGGTCAGCCTCGAGCCCGCCAATCAGGTTGCTCAGGGCGGTGGTGGAAATGCCAAGGTCCAGCGCGGCGGCGCGGAACGACCCGCGGCGGGCGATGGCCAGGACGGCGTCCAGATGGATGAGGCTGAGGCGCGACATTGTCCCGAAAATCGAACCGCTACATCCCTGATTATCCCGCTTATCACAACAGAGATCCAGCCCTAGCTTCCCCGGCAGCGGGCAACGGATGCCCGGACGGCACCCGACGGACCGTTCTCCTGACAGGGAAGAGACAGATGAGCATTGAGCTTCCGGCGATCATCGCCGCCTATTTTGACGCCGACCGAAGCGGCAGCGCCGACCGCGTCGCACGGTGCTTCACGGCAGAGGCCGTCGTCACGGACGAGGGCGAGACCCATACCGGCCGCGAAGCCATCCGGCAGTGGAAGGCCGGCGCTTCGCGGACATACACCTACACCGCCGACCCCCGTTCGGTCGCGAAGGATGGCCCGCGGACGCTCGTGACGAGCCGCGTCTCCGGCAACTTCCCCGGCAGCCCGATCGACCTGACCTATGCCTTCCGTCTCGCCGGCGACGCGATCGCCGCGCTGGAGATCACATCATGACGCCCTTCCTCACCCTGGACGGCAAGCGGGCCCTGATCACGTCGGGCACTCGCGGCGCGGGGGCCGCAACGGTCGCCCTGTTCCGCGACCTCGGAGCGGAGGTTCTGACGAGCGCCCGCACGCCGCCGGAGACGGCGCCGGCGTCACACTTCGTCTCCGCCGACCTCACAACGCCGGAAGGCTGTCATGTGCTGGCGGAGGCGGCGCGCGATCGCCTGGGAGGCGTGGACGTCATCGTCCACATGCTCGGCGGATCATCGGCCCCGGCCGGAGGCTTCCAAGCCCTCTCCGACGCAACGTGGCTCCGGGAGTTGAACCTGAACCTTTTTCCGGCCCTGCGCCTCGACAGGGCTCTCGTGCCGGACATGGTCGCACGCGGAAGCGGGACGATCATCCATGTCACGTCCATCCAGAGGGCTCTGCCACTGCCGGAGTCAACGACCGCCTATGCTGCGGCGAAGGCGGCCCTGTCCACCTACAGCAAGAGCCTGTCCAAGGAGGTCTCCCCTCACGGCGTCCGCGTCGTCCGCGTCTCACCGGGCTGGATCGACACCGAGGCATCGGTCGAACTCGCCGAGCGCCTCGGGGCCGACGCCGGAGGAGGCATCGAGGACGGCCGGCGGCGCATCATGGCCTCGCTGGGCGGTATCCCCATCGGGCGGCCTTCGACACCCATGGAAGTCGCCAGCCTGATCGCGTTCCTCGCATCCGACAGAGCCGCCAGCATCACCGGCGCGGAATTCGTCGTCGACGGCGGCACCGTTCCAACTGTCTGAGAGGCGTCGCCTCGGGATTGATCGACACGGGGGTCGCACGCATTCGGACCCGGGCCTCCGCGAACGCTACGGGCCGCAGCTCGGCGGCACCTTCACAGGGGTCCTCAAGCAACGGACGGCGCCCATGGCGCCGCCCGTCGGGTCTGATCACGTCGACCGGTTCAGCGCCGGGGACGGCTCTGGCAGTAATGGCCCCGCAGGAGCTCGAAGCCACAGAAGGTGTTCTCGTCGCGAACCTGGCTCTGGCGCGGAACGGTGGAGCCGGGAACCGAAGCATGCGTGGTCGTCGGGGCGTCGAAGCCCATCGATCCGCCGCCACCGTCACCGCCGCCACCGGCGCTCTGGGCGCTGGCGCCGGAGATGGAGGCGCCGAGGCTGAGGGCGAGCATGGCGGCGAGGGAAAAGCCTTTGATACGGTTCGACATGGGTAACTCCTTTGGTTTCCGTTTCGATTGCGGGGCTCGTTTCTCGGCCCGATAACCAGTTGTCGTCGCGACAGCCGGAAAGGTTCGATGCTGCCCTCGCGGGCGCCGGCCCAAGGGCGGTGTGGAATGCATCCTCCGTCCGCGGCCACCCGCGAGGCGGACCGGCCCGCCTTGAGCAAGGAACCCCGGAAACCGCACGTCGTTGAGCGGAAGCGGCGAAGGCGGACGCCGTCCGGCTCGTCCCTGGTCGCCTCTCGACGGGGGCGGGCCGGCTCTATCCGCCGCGTGCCTTGCGATCGGCAATCCCTGGCGTGGCCCTGCAAGCGGACGGGCAGGACAGGTCTCGAATTCTTCCCAATGGTCGAATTCTTCCCAATGGTCGAATTCTTCCCAATGGAAAGCCCACATGATAAAGCTCACTGAGCTACATATGGGGGCTCGACATGGAATGTCTGGGGAGGCGGCCACCGGCGCCGCTGATCGTCCGGCGGCACCTTGCAGGGCGCATCTGGTCCGGCCTCGCAGAAGTCCGTCCCCTCGCCATGGCTCCCCGGATCGGACGGTCGCAGAAGCGGCGATCGGCCGGCGCCGCGGCGCAACGCGTGGTGATCGGCCTGGCTCTCTGCCTGTCGGTCGTCTGGAGCGCCGCCGCTCAGACGGCGACGCGGCTCGAGCCTCTGCCGACGGGCCCGAACCTCGCGGGATGGCTGCGCGTCATGCTCGCGGAAGCCCTCGACGGCATGGTCAGCATGGAGCCCGTCCAGCGCCCCGGCACATTTGCGGTCAGGTTCAGCCAGCCGACGCTGCCGTTCGTCATCCTCGCGGCGACGGAACTGACACCCGCTCCGGACATCGTCTCGGCCGCCGATACGTTCGCCCGCGGCTTCCGCGCTCATTGCGGCACGTGGCGACCCCTCGCTGAAAAAAGCGAAAACCAGCTGACCCTCGCCATCTGGGGGATCGATTGCCCTGCCATGCCATCCGGCGGCCTCTATTACTGGCTGATGTTCTTTCGCGATGCCGACCGGCTGCACATGGTGTCGGTCGGAACCTCCCTGCCCTATGCCGAACAGGTCCGGGAGCGATTCAACAAGGTCGCCGCCGGCTTCGGCCTGCCGCTGTATCCCCAGCCCGGCTCGCTCGCCGAAGCCATGATCGTGCTGCATTTGTTCGGCGGCGAAACCAGCGAATACACCCCGGCGGACACCGTCCGCCCTTCCCCCGACCGTGCGATCCGCCGCACCGACTCGCTGCCCCTGACCGGGACTCCCGGCGAGTATGTCGTCGACGCACCCTCGTGTTCCGCGGTGGTGGTCCAGGCGATCGCGGACGGTCCGCCGCGCCGGGTCATTTCGGAGGAGCGGATCGACCTTGCCCGCCTCGGCACGCTTGTGACCCGCGATGGGCTGCATTTCCGCCTTCGCGCGGGCCGCTACGGGGAGCGCGTGTCCCGTCTCGTCGAGCGCAACCCACCGATCGTCGACGTGCTTCAGCTCGAGGATGGTGACATGGCGCCATCCGCGAGCGACTACGCGCTCATCGAGTCCCTGATCGACGTGCATGATCGCTTCTGTGTGAGCAGACTGCGCCCCTGATGGCCAACCACTGACCCCTTTGCGCCGGCGGGCAGCGAGGCCGCGCAGGCTCTCTCAGGACAGCAACCTCCGCCGTCAGCCCGTCGGCGGGGTTGGCGTCCGTGCAGGCGCACGGCGGGGACGGACATGACTGCCGATCCCCGCAGCGGACGGCAGTCAGCCTCGGCGGCGTCAGGCGCCGAAGGCACCGTCGATCGTATGCATGGCGCCCGTCACGAACCCCGCCTCGGGCCCCGCCAGCCAGGCGACCATGCCGGCGACCTCCTCCGGCCGACCGTGGCGCTTCAGCGCCATGAAGCCGTGCATCAGATCCTTCATAGGCCCGTCGGCAGGGTTGGCGTCCGTGTCGATCGGACCGGGCTGCACGACGTTGATGGTGATACCCCGGGGGCCGAAGTCGCGGGCGAGGCCCCGAGCGAGCCCCTGCAGCGCCGACTTGCTCAGGGCGTAGGAGGCCATGCCGGGGACCGGCATCCGGTCACCGTTGACCGAACCGATCACGATGATGCGGCCGCCCTCGGGCATGTGGCGCGCCGCCTCCACGGAGGCGTGGTAGGGAGCGTGAATGTTGATGCGGAAGAGCCGGTCGACGGCATCTGCGTCCTGATCCAGCGCGTCGCCGAAGAGAGCGATGCCGGCATTGACGACCAACACATCCAGCGGGCCGCTGTCGCGGACCCGCGCAATGACGGCGTCCCGGTCGGCACTGTCGGTGGCCACCGCTTTCGCTCCGGTCTCTGCGGCCAGCAGCTGCGCCGCCTCCTTCGAGCCCGAATAGGTGAAGGTGACGACCGCCCCGTCGGACGCGAAGCGCCTGACGATGGCTGCGCCGATCCCCCGGCTGCCTCCCAGCACGAGAACGGATTTTCGATCGAACATGCCCATGTGGGCCTCCTTGCAGTTTAATGTAACGCTCGATACATATATTGGGGCGCCACTCCGTCAAGGATTTTTATAGTGACTACTACAAAAAAATCCGTGCCACGCGGACGGCCGCGTCGCTTCGACCCGGATGAGGCCGTTGCGACGGCCCAGCAGCTCTTCCACGCCCGCGGCTTCGACGCGGTCAGCGTGGCGGACATCACCGGCAGCCTCGGGATCAACCCGCCCAGCTTCTACGCGGCGTTCGGCAGCAAGCAGGGCCTCTATTCCCGCGTGCTCGACCGCTATGCGGCGACCGCCGCGATCCCCCTGGTCGACCTCCTCCGCGACGACCGCCCGGTCGCCCAGTCGCTCGGCGCCGTACTGGAGAGCGCCGCCAGGCTCTATGCGTCCGATGCCGAGGCGCGCGGCTGCCTGGTGGTCGAGGGAAGCCGCTGCGACGACCCCGAGGCGCGGCAGGCCGCCCGTGTCTTTCACCTTGCGGCGCAGGAGCGGATCCGGAGCTACATCGCCCACCAGCACCCGGAGGACGCGGAGCGGCTGACCGACTTCATGGTGACGACCATGGCCGGGCTCTCCGCCCAGGCGCGCGACGGGCTCGGTATCGACCGGCTGACGGCCATCGCCCGTCTCGCCGCCACTGCCATCGCGAGTGCCCTGCCCCGCTGATCCTCCCCGCCTCCGCCCCCTGAACGAATCCGGCCATCGTGCGTTGTCTGGTTTCTTCCCACCCAGGCAAAGGCGAGGCCCGCATGCCCCTGAGGGCCACGTACAGGCTTCAGTTCCATCGTGATTTCGGCTTCGCCGCGGCGGCGGAGATCGTCCCCTACCTCGCCGAACTCGGCGTCAGCCACGTCTATGCCTCGCCGATCCTGCTGGCGCGGGCGGGCAGCGCCCACGGCTACGACATCGTCGACCACAACCGGCTGAACCCGGAGCTGGGCAGCGAGGCCGAGTTCGCGGCCTTCTGCGCCGAACTCAGGCAATACGGGCTGGGCCTCATCCTCGACGTCGTGCCGAACCACATGGGGGTGGGCGCCGACAACCCGTTCTGGCGCGACGTGCTGGAATGGGGGGAGAGCTCGGACTTCGCCGGCTGGTTCGACATCGACTGGCAGCCCGACACGCCGGGCCTCGCCGGCAAGGTGCTGGTGGCGGTGCTCGGCGAGCAGTACGGCGCGGCGCTCGCCGGCGGCCATCTCGCCCTCGCCTATGACGCGTCCCGCGGCGGCTTCGACGTCACCGCCTATGACAGCCACGTGCTGCCGGTGCATCCCGCGCTCTACGGCGACATCCTCGGCCGGCGCCACCGGGTGCTGGAGCGGCTCGGCGACGCCTTCGCCCATATCGGCGCCTTCCGGCCGCACGAGAAGGAGCGGGCGCGCGAGCTGCGCGAGCGGCTGCGGGCCGAGGTGGACGCCTCGCCGGAGGTGCGCCGGGCGCTGGACGAGGCGCTCGCGCGCTTCCACGGAACGCCGGGCGACCAGGCCTCCTGGGCGAGGCTCGACCGGCTGATCGCCCAGCAGCGCTGGCGCATCGCCTTCTTCCGCGTCGCCGCCGACGACATCAACTACCGCCGCTTCTTCAACGTCAACGAGCTCGCGGGCCTCCGGATGGAGCAGCCGGCGGTGTTCGACCACGCCCACGGCTTCGTCTTCCAGCTCATCGCCGAGGGCGTGCTGGACGGCCTCAGGATCGACCATATCGACGGGCTCTACGATCCCAAGGCCTATTGCCTGCGCGTGCGCGCCAAGGCGCCGCGGCCGATCACCCTGCATGTGGAGAAGATCCTCGGCCCCCACGAGGCCCTGCGCGAGGACTGGCTCGCCGACGGCACCACCGGCTACGAGACGACCAACCTCCTGACCGGGCTGATGATCGACCCGAAGGGCGAGGCGGCGCTGACCCAGTTCTACCGCCGTTACACCGGCGACCGGCGCGCCTTCGGGCGCATCGCGCGCGAGGCCAAGCTCACCTGCCTCGACAACGAATTCGCCAGCGAACTCTCGTCGCTGGCGACGTCGGCGGCGCGCATCGCCCAGTCCAATCCGCTGAGCGCCGACTTCACCCGCCACGGGCTGAGGCGGGCGCTGCGCGAGATCATCGCCTCCTTCCGCGTCTACCGGACCTATATCGACGAGGAGGGGGCGGCCGGTGCCGACCGCGAGGAGATCCTGCGCGCGGTGGCCGAGGCGCGCGTCGCCAACGGCGACATCGACGCCTCCGTCTACGATTTCCTCGCTTCGCTCCTGACCACCGACATCGTCGACGAGCCGGGCAGCGGCTACAGCCGGCAGGAGGTGGTGGTCTTCGCCATGCGCTTCCAGCAGGTGACCGGCCCGGTCATGGCCAAGGGGGTCGAGGACACCGCCTTCTACCGCTACATGCGCTTCATCGCCGCCAACGAGGTGGGCGGCGAGCCGGGCCGGCTCGGCGTCTCCGCCGCCGCCTTCCACGAGGCCAACCGGCGGCGCCAGAAGGATGCGCCGCTGACGCTGCTCACCACCTCCACCCACGACACCAAGCGGGGCGAGGACCTGCGCGCCCGCCTCGCCGTGCTGGCGAGCCTGCCGCCCGCCTATGTGGCGGCGGTGGAGCGCTGGACCGAGCGGCTGTCGCAGGCCTTCGGCGAGCGCGAGACGACGCCGGACCCCGCCGACCTCATGCTCCTGTTCCAGACGCTGATCGGCCTGTGGCCGCACGGGCAAGCCGGCGCCGACGACGGTGAGACGCTGCGGGGCCGGGTCGTCGCGGCGATGGAGAAATCGGTGCGGGAGGCGAAGCTCAACACCGGCTGGGCGGCGCCGAACGCCGCCTACGAGGCGGCCCTGACGGAGGTGATCGACGCGCTCTTCGCCGACGAGGCCTTCACCGAGGACCTCTCCGCCTTCGTCGCGGAGATCGCGCCGGCGGGCGCCGCCAACAGCCTGACGCAGGCGGTGCTGAAGCTCACCATTCCAGGCGTGCCGGACATCTACCAGGGCGCGGAATCCTGGGACTTCAGCCTGGTCGATCCGGACAACCGGCGTCCCGTCGACTTCGCCCGGCGCCGCGAGGCGCTCACCCAGGCCACCGCCAGCCGCGACCGGGCGCTGACCGGCGAGGACGTGCTGTCGGGCTTCGCCAAGACCGCGGCGATCCAGCGCCTCCTCGGCCTGAGGCGTGAGCGGCCCGCCCTCTTCGCCGCCCCCTACGAGGCGCTCGGCACGGAGGACGACGGCCTCGTCGCCTTCATGCGCGGCGAGCGGGGCGACCGCCTCGTGGTCGTGGCGCACCGGTTTCCCGGCGGCGCGGCGCCCGCCGGCACCGTCGCCCTTCCCGAAGGCCGCTACCACGACGTGCTGCGCCGGCGCGAAATCACGGCCGCGGCGGGGGGCGTTCCCGTCGGCGAGATCCTCACCGCCCTGCCGGTGGCGGTGCTGGTGGCGAGCGCCGGAGGCGCGGCATGACCGGTCGCTTCGGTCCGCTGGTCACGCCGGAGGCGACGCTGTTCCGGCTCTGGGCGCCGAAGGCGGAGGTGGTGAGGCTCGAGGTCGACGGGGTCGACGCGGGCGCGATGGCCCGCAGGCCCGACGGCTGGCACATGCTCCAGAATCCGGCGGGGCCGGGCAGTCGCTACCGCTTCGTGCTGCCCGACGGGTTGAAGGTGCCGGACCCGGCGAGCCGCTTCCAGCCGGAAGGGGTGCACGGTCCCAGCGAGGTCGTCGCGCCTTTAGCCCAGCCGGCCGCATCCTGGGCCGGCCGCCCCTGGGAGGAGATCGTGCTCTACGAGCTGCACGTGGGCACCTTCACGCCGGAGGGCACGTTCCGGGCGGCGATCGAACGCCTGCCGCACCTGGCGGAACTCGGCGTCACGGCGATCGAGATCATGCCGGTGGCGGCGTTCCCGGGCGAGCGGAACTGGGGCTATGACGGGGTGCTGCTGTTCGCGCCGGCCATGCCCTACGGGCGGCCCGAGGA
>LNFH01000019.1 GCA_001464235.1 Rhizobiales bacterium Ga0077556
GGGCCTCAGGCCGCCCGGCGGGCCACCGCCTCGCTGATCGGCGCGTCGAACTGCAGGCCGCCCGAGCCGTCGCGGGTCCAGACCACCCGGGCGCCGACCTCGGCGCCGTCGCTGAAGCGCAGCGTCACGCGCTGGCCCTCCTGCAAGGCCGCGGCGCCCTGCACCCTCGCGCCGGTCTCGGAGATGTCGGCGAGGCGGGCGTTCATGCTGCGCCCGTCGCTGAGCACCAGCAGCGCCCGCGTGCTGCGCCGCCGCACCGCGCCGCGCCGGTCCTTCACGTCCTTGGCGAGGTCGACCAGGAAGGCGTCGACGCTGTCGATGAGCCGGCGCGTCGCCCCGGAGAGGAGTTCGCCGGCGGCGCCCACCTTGCCGGCCTCGGCATTGGTCTCGCCGACGACGCCGGAGACCTCGGTGATGGCGCGCAGCACCCGGCCGCTGCCGTCGGAGGCGCGGGCGATGGCGGCGGCGATCTCCTGGGTGGCGGCGGTCTGCTCCTCCACCGCCGCGGCGATAGAGCCGGTGAGGTGGTCGATCTCCGACACGGTGCTGCCGATGCCGCGGATGGCGGCGACGGTGCGCTGGGTCGCCGCCTGGATGGCGTTGATCTGGGTGGCGATCTCGTCGGTCGCGGAGGCCGTCTGGCCGGCGAGCGCCTTCACCTCGGAGGCGACGATGGCGAAACCGCGGCCCGCCTCGCCGGCGCGGGCCGCCTCGATGGTGGCGTTGAGGGCGAGGAGGTTGGTCTGTTCGGCGATGCCGCGGATGATGTCGACGATGGTGCCGATGCGCTGGGCGAGGTCGGAGAGGCCGGAAACCTCGCGGTCGGTCTCGGACGAGCCGGCCGTGGCGCGGCCGATGCAGCTGCTGGTGGTGTGGATGCGGCTGGAGATCTCGCTGATAGAGCTGATCATTTCCTCCGCCGCCGCCGAGACCGACTGCATGTCGGCAGAGGAGGTGGAGGAGGCGTCGCGGCCGAGATCGACGCCGTCGGTGGCCTGGCCGGCGACGCCCTTCAGCGCCGCGGCCGTCCGCTGCATGCCG
>LNFH01000020.1 GCA_001464235.1 Rhizobiales bacterium Ga0077556
TCGCCGACGGCACCCTCGGCGCCACCTTCCGCATCACCATCCCGGACCGGCCCATCGACCTCGCCTCCGCCCGCCGGGCCCAGCGCAAGCGCGCCTGAGGCGCGAGGGCCGCCGGAGCGGTGGAGACGTTTCGATCCCCGCCCGGCCCAGCGAAAGCCTGCCTGCCGCACGAGGGCCGCCGGGGCGGTGGAGACGTTTCGATCCCGCCCGGCCCGGCGAAAGCCTGCCTGAGGCGCGAGGACCGCCGGAGCGGTGGAGACGTTGCCATCCCCGCCCGGGCCAGTGAAAGCCTGCCGGAGGTGCGAGGACCGCCGGAGCGGTGGAGACGTTTCGATCGCCGCCCGGCCCAGCGCAAGCGCGCCTGAGGCGCGAGGGCCGCCGGGGCGGTGGAGCCGTTCGATCCCCGCCCGGCCCAGCGAAAGCCTGCCTGAGGCGCGAGGACCGTCGGAGCGGTGGAGACGTTTCCATCCCCGCCCGGCCCAGCGAAAGCCTGCCGGAGGTGCGAGGACCGCCGGAGCGGTGGAGAAGTTTCGATCCCCGCCCGGCCCTCTTGCAATCGGTTTCGAAACAGCGTATCCGACCGCCTCCATTCGAGAGGCACCTCGCTTTTCGGATGCGGCGCGCGCCCGTAGCTCAGCTGGATAGAGCACCAGACTACGAATCTGGGGGTCAGAGGTTCGAATCCTTTCGGGCGCGCCATTCTCCTTCCCGACACGGTGATTGAACGTTCATCGGGGCCCATGGCGCCTCTGGAACGCCCGCCACTGTCGTTGCCAGCGCGGCGGCAGACGGCCAAAGCCATCCGCATCCCCCTCCCCGAAAGCCTGCTACCCCCACTTTTGCGAGGCGCGTCCGCCGCGAAGCTGCTAAACGGATGGTTAACGGCGGTGCCGCCGCCGTGGCTTCCAGTGCATCGGGTGAAACATGCCGCCGGCCCATGCCAGACACGGGGACTTCGCGCCGGCCTCGCTCGCCGCCGCTTTGCCGACCCTGGCCGCCACGGCCCTGTTCTGCTGCACCTTCCTGTACATCTGGGTGTCCTTCAGCCCCTTCCCGGACCTGACCCACATGGATCAGGCGGCTGCGCCGGGCGTCGCATCGAACCGGGCGAACCAGATCGCAGCGCTGGTCCTCCTGTCGCTGCTGGTCGGCTATGTGCTCGCCTTCGGGCGCCATTCTCTCATCCTGCGGCCGCGGCTCCTGCTCGTCCTCATCTTCGCCTGGCTGCTGGCGGTCTCGCTGCCGAGCCCCGAGCCGCTCTTCGCCATCCGGCGGCTCGCCATGGCGGCGATCGTCTGCACGGCGGCGAGCGTCATGCTCCTCCTGCCGCGGGACGAGCGGCACTTCGCCGCAATGCTGGCCGCCTGCACGGGCCTCGTGCTGGCGCTCTGCTACGCCGGGGTGATGCTGTTCTCCCGCTACGCGGTGCACCAGTTCACCGACGAGCTGGAGCCGCTGCTGGAAGGCGACTGGCGGGGCCTCTACAGCCACAAGAACACGGCGGGCACGGTCATGGTGGTGGCCGTCCTCTTCGGGCTCTACGTCACGCGGGTGCTCGGGCCGCTCGTCGGCCTGCCGATCGTCCTGCTCGCCGGCGTCTTCCTCCTCTTCACCGGCAGCAAGACATCCGCCGCCATGCTGCCGGCGACGCTCGCCATCGCCTTCCTGGTCGTGCGCCTGCGCTACGTCAGGGCGCTCGTCGTCGTCGGGGCGCTCGCCGGCGTCTGGACCCTGACCATCGGCTCGGCCGTGTCGGAACGCATCGCGGGCGTCGTGAAGGCGCTCGGCATCGACCCCACCTTCACGCTGCGCACGGAGGTGTGGTCGCTGGCCCTCGAACACATCCCCAGGAAGCCGCTGCTCGGCCACGGCTACCAGTCCTTCTGGCGCAACACCGACCTGATGCACGGCTTCCGCGAGGAGTTCAGCTGGGCGGTCAACGCGGTGAACGCCCACAACAGCTATCTCGACCTGCTGCTGACGGCAGGCATCCCCGGGACGCTGCTGATGATGGTGTTCCTCGTCGCCCTGCCGCTGCGCTACATCGCCCAGGCCGAGCGCCACGGTGCCCGCAGACGCCTGACCGAGCTCTACACGCGCATCTGGATCTTCGGCCTTCTCGCCGGGTGCCTCGAGAGCATCCTGTTCGACACCATCGGCGTCGTCTGGTTCAGCATGCTGATGGCGATCTTCGGGCTGCGGCTGCAGGCGCGGGCCCATCTGCGCCCCGACGGCGGCCGGCCGGCGGCTCCCTACCGCGCCAGCGCCGCCACCGGATCGAGCCGCGCCGCGCTGCGCGCCGGCAGGTAGCCGAACACGAGTCCGATCAGCATGGAGAAGACGAAGGCCAGCACGATGGAGGCCGGCGAGTAGATCAGCGACAGCGACGTGCTGAAGGCGTTGAAGCCGATGCCGATGGCGAGCGCCGTGACGACGCCGATCAGGCCGCCCAGCAGGCTGATCAGCACCGCCTCGATGAGGAACTGCTGGAGAATGTCGCGGCGCCGTCCGCCCACCGCCAGGCGCACGCCGATCTCGTTGGTGCGTTCCACCACCGAGACCAGCATGATGTTCATCACCCCGATTCCGCCCACCACCAGCGAGATCACCGCGATGGAGGCGATCAGCAGCGTCAGCGTCTCGGTCGTCTGCGTCAGCGTCTGGCGGATGTCGTCGGTGTTCAGGATGAAGAAGTCTTTGCGCCCGTGCCGCTGCAGCAGCAGCTTCGTCACCGCCGCCAGCGCCACCTCGCTCGCCACCTCGTCGCTCACCCGCACCGTGATGCTGCGCAGCGAAGCATCGCCCAGGAAACGCGCCTGCACCGTGGTGTAGGGCAGGAACACCGACAGGTTCTGGCTGGCGCCGAAGCCGCTCTGCTGGCGCGCGGCGACGCCGACGATGCGGCACGGCACGCTGCCGATGAGAATGACCTGGCCGATGGCGCTGGCGCCGCCGGGAAACAGGCGCTCGGCGGTGTTCTCGTCGATCACCACGTCCTGGGTGAGGCGGCGAACGCTGTCGGCGTCGAAGAAGCGACCTTCCCTCAGCTTCGTACCCTTCACGGCGAAGTAGCGGTCGCCGACGCCGTTGACCATGACGCTCGCCTCGATGGACCGGTAGCGCGCCGTCGAGGAGGTGGAGACGGTCGGCGTCACGGCAGCCGCATAGGCCTCGCCCTCCAGCGCCCGGGCATCGCCCACCACCAGCGTCTTGATCTTGCCCGAGCGCACGTCGCCGAAGCTCGTTCCGGGGAAGATCTCGAGCGTGTTGGTGCCGAGCCCCGAGATGTTGGCGAGCACCCGCTGCCGCGACCCCTGCCCCAGCGCCACCATGCAGACCACCGACGCGATGCCGATGATGATGCCGAGCATGGTCAGCACGCTGCGCAGCCGGTGCGCGTTCATCGACACCAGCGCCATGACGAAGGCCTCGCGCAGCCCGTCGATGCGGGCTGCCAACGCTCCCCCGCGCTGCGGCGCGGCGGCCGGCGGCGCGAAAGGCTGCGCCGCATCGCCCGTCGTCGTGTCGGAAAGGATCTCGCCGTCGCTGATCTCGATGACGCGGCGCGCCCGGGCCGCGACGGTGGGGTCGTGGGTGACGATGATGACCGTGTGGCCCTCGGCATTGAGCTCATCGAGGATGCGCAGCACCTCCGCGCTCGACGCCTTGTCCAGCGCGCCGGTGGGCTCGTCCGCGAGGATCACCTGGGCGCCGTTCATCAGCGAGCGGGCGATGGAGACGCGCTGCTGCTGGCCGCCCGAGAGCTGGCCGGGCCGGTGCTCGGTGCGCTCGGCGAGGCCGAGCCGGCCGAGCAGCGCCGCCGCCCGGGCGTGCCGCTCGCCGCGCGCCACGCCGGCATAGACGGCGGG
>LNFH01000021.1 GCA_001464235.1 Rhizobiales bacterium Ga0077556
CGTCGCCTTCATCGAGGGCCGCGCGGCGAAGCCCTCGTACCAGGCGGCGAGCCGCGCGTTGCCGTCGCGCCAGCCGATGTCGGGGAAGCGGAAGTCGAGATAGCCGAGCGACACGCCGGCCGCGATGGTGCCGATGTCGAGGCGGCTCTCCAGATGGCCGATCCATTCCTGCGAATAGGCGGCCACCGTGGTGTGGATCTTGGTGATCTGGCCCTTGTGCCAGTCGGCCCAGCGCAGCGCCTCCGGCCGCGCCACGGTCTCGTAGCGGGCGAGCAGGGCGGCATCGAGCATCTCGTCGGCGGCCGACTGCAGCACCAGCGCCTTCCAGCGGTCGGCGCCCGCGGCGGGGAAGAGGCCCGGCGCACTGCCGACCGAGTCGAGATACTCGCAGATGACGCGGCTGTCGTAGATCGCCGTGCCGTCGTCGGCGACGAGGGTCGGCACCTTGCCGGTGGGGTTGTGCGCCTTGATCGAGGCGTCCTGGTTGATCGGGTGGGCGGCCGAGCCGAGCTTTTCGATCTGGCCGTCGATGCCGCGCTCGATGGCGCAGACCATGACCTTCCGGACGAAGGGGGACGCGGGGGAGAAGAAGAGCTTCATGGCTGCGGGTCCTTGGGTGTGGATGAAAATCCGATGGCCTGCCCCTGCTGGAGCGGCTGGTCGCGGCGGGCTGCGAGATGGCCCATGAGCACTTCGCCGGCAAAAATGACGTGTTCCTGCATGAGGCGCCCTGCCCGTTCGCCGTCACCCTGGCGCAGCGCGTGCAGGATCCGGTGGTGATCGTCGTGCGACCGCAGGATGATGTCGTAGTCCTCCCACAGAATGATGCGGTCCGACGCCATCGGAACGTCATGGGTGCGCGACACGAAATCCTTCAGCCAGGGATTGGCGGCGGCCTCGATGATGGTGCTGTGGATCGTCACGTTCATCCGCCGGTAGGCGGCGAGCCGGGACGGCTCGAGCCGGCCTGAGGAGAGGATGCCGTCTCCTTCGGCCACAGCGGCACAGAGCGTGTCGAGGGCCGCCGGCGACAGGCCGATGCGCCCGGCGATCCGGCAAGCCAGCGCCTCGAGGGTCGAGCGCACCTCGAAGGCGGCGCGGATGTCGGCGATGGCGAAGCTGCGCACGCGGTAGCCGCGATTGGCGGAATACTCGACCAGTCCGTCGCGCGACAGCGCCGCCAGTGCGGTCCTCAGCGGCGTGCGCGAGACGCCGAGCTGGCGCGCCAGATCGTCCTGTCGCAGCGGCGCACCCGGAACCAGGCTGCCCTCCAGGATCAGCTCGCGAATCGACGTCGCGACCTGATCGGCGCTGGTCTGGAAGATCAGCCCGTCGGGGTCCTTCTCATCGAGGCCGAGCGTCATGGTCATGCCTCCATGCTGGGCGAGACCGCCGGAATTTGCAAGGGCAGCATGCCGTTTGGATACAAAACGACCATCCATCGCCTGACTGATTGCCATACAGGGCACATGGTGACTAATCTGGATCCAAAATAGGCGTACGGGAGGAATGAGGGTGCGCACTGCCATTGTCACCGGAGCTGCGCGCGGCATCGGCGCCGCGATTGCGACACGGCTCGCCCGGGACGGCCTGCGGGTGGTCGTCGCCGATCTGTCGGAGGAGGCGGCCGGCGCCACGGCTGAGGCGCTTCCCGGGGAGGGCCATATCGGCCTCAGCGTCGACGTCCGCGACGAGACCTCGGTGGACCGCCTGTTCGACGCCGCCGAGGCAGCCGTCGGTCCGGTCGGCGTCCTCGTCTGCAACGCCGGCGTGCTGCTGCTGCGCGAAGGCGGTCAGCGCCCCGCCATCGTCGATACGACGCTGGACGAGTGGGAGCAGTCCCACGCGGTCAATACCCGCGGCACCTTCCTGTCGGTGCGCGCCATGCTGCGCCGCCGCTCGGCCCGGCCGGTCGCCGAAGGGCGCATCGTCACGCTGTCGTCCGTCGCCGCCCAGCTCGGAGGCTATCGGTCCTCAAGCGCCTACATCTCGTCGAAGGCCGCCGTTCTCGGCTTCACCAAGGCCGCGGCCCGTGAGGCGGCGCCGCTCGGCATCACCGTGAACTGCCTGGCGCCGGGGCTCATCGACGCGCCGATGCTGCGGCTTTCGCTGCCGGCGGACCGCGACGCCGAGATGTCCTCCAGCATTCCGATCGGCCGGATCGGCACCGCCGAGGACGTGGCCGAGGCCTGCTCCTATCTCGTCTCGCCGGCCGCCGCCTACCTCACCGGCGTCACCATCGACGTCAACGGCGGCTACAGGATGCAATGACGATGCGGCTCTGGCTGGAACGGCTCTCTGAATGGTTCGTCATCGCCGCCGGTGCTTCGCTGGTGCTGATGATGCTGCACGTCACCGCCGACGTGATCGGCAAATATGTCTTCGTCGCCCCGATCCCCGGCACCGCCGAGGTCGTCGCCAGCTACTACATGATCGCGACCGTCTTTCTGCCGCTGGCCTATATCGAGGTGCAGCGGCGCCCCATCGTCGTCGAGCTCTTCTACGACCGCCTGCCGCCCCCGCTCAGACCACCTCTCGATCTGCTGGGAACCGCCGCTTCGGTCGCCTTCTACGGCTTCCTCGCCTGGCAGAGCGTCTTCATCGCGCTCAACGCCTATGAGATCGGCGAGATCGTCGAGGGCGCCTGGCGCGTCATCGTCTGGCCGAGCCGCTTTCTGCTGCCGCTCGGGCTGGTCCTGGCGTGCCTGGTGCTGATCGTCCGTTTCGTCACCGATCTCGTCGATCCCCCCCATCGGAGGCCGATGCCGGCCTCCACCGGCGAGACGATCTGAGGGCCCCATGGACCGCATTCAACTCGGCCTCCTCGGCATCGGCCTCGTGATGACCCTGATCTTCATGCGCGTGCCGATCGGCGTCGCCATGGGGCTCGTCGGCTTCGGCGGCATCGCCAGCCTGATCTCGCTCTCCGCCGCCATCGGCATCGCCAAGGCGATCCCCTACCGCCTGATCGGCGACTGGAATCTCTCGGCGGTGCCGATGTTCCTGCTGATGGGCTACATCGCCTCGGCGACCGGGCTGACCAACGGCCTCTTCGCCGCCGCCCGCATCTTCCTCGCCCGGGTTCCGGGCGCCCTCGCCTCCGCGACGGTGGTCGCCTCGGCCCTCTTCGCCTCCGCCTCGGGGTCCAGCGTCGCGACCTCCGCCGCCTTCTCCCGCATCTCGATCCCCGAGATGCTGAAGGCGCGTTACGACCCTGCGCTGGCGACCGGCTGCGTCGCCTCCGCGGGCACCCTCGGTTCGCTGATCCCACCGTCGATCCTGATGATCGTCTTCGGCATCATGGCCGACACCTCGATCTCCCGGATCTTCATGGCCGGCGTGCTGCCGGGCCTTCTGTCCGCCGCCATGTTCATCGGCCTGATCACCATCCGGGTCTGGTTCAACCCCGCGCTCGCGCCCCGCGACGAGACCGTCTTCACCTCCGCCGAGAAGAAGGCCGCGCTGCTCGACGTCTGGCCGCTGCCCGTGCTGATCGCCGGCGTCCTCGGCGGCATCTTCCTCGGCATCTTCACGGCCACCGAAGCCGGTGCGATCGGTGCCGTGCTGGCCTGCCTCATCGCCTGGACGCGCGGCACGCTGACGAAGGCCACGTTCCGGCAGGCCGTCATCGAGACGGCCGAAGGCACGGCCGCCATCTTCATCATCGTCGTCGGCGCCGCGATCTTCGCCCGTTTCATGGCCTATTCGCAGCTGCCGAACGTCATGGCGGAAACGCTGATCGCCTATACCGGCGGCAACACCCTCGCCGTGATCATTGCGATCGCCATCGTGTTCCTGATCCTCGGCTGCATCCTCGAAAGCATCTCGATCATGCTTTTGACCTTGCCGCTGCTGCTGCCGCTGCTGAAGTCGCTCGACGTCGACATGATCTGGTTCGGCATCATCGTCATCAAGCTGCTGGAGATCGGCCTGGTGACGCCACCCGTCGGGATGAACGTCTACGTCATCAAGTCGTCCATGGGTGATCGCGTCGCGCTCGGGACGATCTTCCGCGGGGCCGCCTGGTTCGTCGTCGCCGATCTCGTCACCCTCGCGATCCTCATCGCATTCCCGATCATCGCGCTCTGGCTTCCCAACCAGTTCGCAGTGCGCTGAACGACCCCGCAAGAGGGTCCCATCCCCAGGAGGAAATGACCATGAAACTTCGACACGCCATCATCGGGCTCGCAGCCCTCGCCGGGCTCTCGTCGGCGGCCCTGTCCCAGCAGACCTGGCAGGCCTCCAACTGGCTCGCGCCGGCCCATATTCTCAACGAGTTCGTCTACCAGAAGTGGGCAGAGGACGTCGCCAGGGCGACGAACGGGTCCCTGCGCCTGCAGGTGCACTCCTCCGGCTCCCTGGTTCCCGCACCATCGACCATGCAGGGCATCCGTGACGGCGTCGCCCAGGTCGGCATCGTCTATCCCGGCTACACGCCGTCCGAGCAGCCGCTGAACAACGTCGTCAACGATCTCGTCTTCACCTCCGACGACGACTTCGCCGCCGCCTTCGCCTTCACCGAGCTCGGCCTGACGCATCCCAAGCTCCAGGCCGAATGGCGCCGCAACGGCGGCATCTTCGGCGGCGGCTATGCGACGCCCGTCTACAATTTCATCTGCATGAAGCCGATCCGATCCGTGGCGGACGTCCGTGGCCTCAAGATCCGGACCGCCGGCGGCGCCCAGTCGAACTGGGTCCGCGCCCTCGGCGGTGTCCCCGTCTCCGTCCCGATCGGCGACGTCTATTCGGGTCTCGAGCGCGGGTCGATCGACTGCACGCTGTCCGACCCGACCAATCTCGACAAGGGCAACAAGTTCTGGGAGGTGGCCAAGGCCGTGACGCGGCTGCCCATGGGAGTCGTCCTCGGCGCCAACTGGATCTACAACCGCGACGCCTGGAAGGCGCTCACCACGCCGCAGCGGCGCGCCCTCCTCGACACGATGGCGGTGGCTTCGGCCCGGGCGCAGGTCGCCTATCACGTCGGCGTCAATGCGGCGATCGACGGCTCCCGGCAGCGCGGCCTCGCCATTCTCGCGCCGGCCGACGACCTGACGGCGAAGCTGGCGGAGTTCAACCGCGACTTCATCGCCCAGTTGCCGAAAACCTCCATGGAGGCGCGCCGTGTCCAGGATCCGAGCGACCTGATCCAGGCCTTCCGTGAACTGGAGACGAAGTGGAAGAAGCTCCTCGAGGGCGTCGACCGCACCAATCCCGACGCCGTGGCCGCGGTCCTGCGCGAGCATCTCTACGGCAAGGTCGACGCGGCGACCTATGGCCTGAACTGACGCGCCGGCGGCGCGCGGACCCCTGCGCGCCGCCCATTCCAAGGAGCTTGCAGCCATGAAGGCGATCGTCACGGGAGCCGCCGGCGGAATCGGCAAGGCGACCGCTTTGAGACTTGCGGCCGACGGCTTTTCCGTCCTCGTCGCCGACATTCACGCCGAACGGGCGGCGGCGACCGCCGCCGAAATCCGCGCCAATGGCGGCCTCGCCGAGAGCCGCGGCATCGACCTGACGGATCGCGCCGCACTGCTCGCTCTCGCCGACGAGGCTGGGCCCGTCGATGCGCTCGTCAACAATGCCGGCATCTTCGACGTCCGCGCCTTTGCCGATCTGACGGCCGACGATTTCCGCCGCATGGCCGAGGTCAACGTCATCCCGCTCTTCGAGTTGACCCGGGCGGTCGCGGCCAGGGCCCCGCGCGGGGCGCGCATCGTCAATCTCGCCTCCCGCGCCTATCTCGGCGCGAGCCACTACGCCCATTACGTCGCCTCCAAGGCCGCGGTGGTCGGGCTGACGCGCGCCATGGCGCTCGAACTCGCCGGCAAGGGCATTCTCGTGAACGCGGTGGCCCCCGGCGTCATCGACACCGACATGCTCAAGGCGCGCTCCGACACCGATCGCGGGGCGCTGGCCGCCCAGCAGCCGCTCGGCATTCTCGGGCGCGCCGAGGACGTCGCCGACGCCATCGCCTATCTGGCTTCGCCCCGTCTCGCCTTCGTCACCGGCCAGGTCCTCATCGTCGACGGCGGCCGGACCCTCGGCGGCTTCATCGGCTGAGCGACGCGACACAACTCCGAAAGCAGCGAGATAACATGGCCGACAGGCTGGTCGACAAGGTCGCGATCGTCACCGGGGCGGGATCGGGAATCGGGCGGGCGATCGCGCTCGCCTTCGCGCGCGAGGGTGCCCGCGTCCTCGCCGTCGACCGCAATTCCGAAGGTCTCGCCGAGACGGGCCGCCTGGCGGACCGGCCCGTGGTCACCCTTGAGGGCGACGTCACCGATCCGCAACTGCCGGGCACCTTGCGGGCGGCTCTTCGAACGATCGGCCCCCTCGACATTCTCGTCAACAATGCCGGCATCGGCGGCGGCGGCAATGTCGAGGACACCAGCGACGACGACCTCAGGCGCTATCTCGAGGTCAACGTCGTCGGCCTGTTCCGCCTCTCCCGTTTCGCCGTGGAGGAGATGAAGCCGCGTCGGCGCGGCGCCATCCTCAACCTCGCGTCCGTCTATGCGGTGATGGGCGCATCGAACAGCGCCGGCTATTCGGCCAGCAAGGGTGCGGTGGCCTCGTTCACCCGGCAGCTCGCGACCGACTACGGTCCCGACGGGATCCGCGTCAACGCGCTGGGCCCCGGCCTCATCGAGACACCGCTGACCGCCGAGCGGATCCGCACCCAGGCCTGGCGCCGCCGCATCGCCATCGACCAGACGCCGCTGCGGCGGGTGGGCCAGCCGGAGGAGGTGGCGGCCGCTGCGGTCTTCCTCTGTTCCGACGAGGCCGGCTTCATCACCGGCGAGCTCCTCAAGGTCGATGGCGGCTGGGACATGGCGGGCTACCCGCGGGAGCCTGGCACATGATCCCGATGGCTGACTCCTATGACGTCGTCGTCGCCGGCTCCGGCGCCGGCGGCATGGCGGCCGCACTGACCTGCGCCATCGAAGGCCTGTCGGTCCTCGTCGTCGAGAAGGAGGGTCACGTCGGCGGCTCGACCGCGATCTCGGGCGGCGCCGTCTGGATCCCGAACAACCCGCTCGCCGTGGCCATGGGCATCGAGGATTCCACCGAAGCGGTGATGACCTATCTCGGCACGGTGCTCGGCAATGCGCTGCGCCCCGACATGATGCACGCCTTCCTGTCGAGCGGGCCCGAGGCCATCGCCTATTTCGACCGCCATACGCAGGTCAGGTTCGCCGCCCGCGCCTATTCGCCCGACTATTATCCGGAATTGCCCGGGGCGGGACGTGCGGGCCGGCCGATCGACCCCCTGCCCTTCGACGGGCGCGAACTCGGCGAGGCCTTCCGTCTGCTCAAGGACCCGCTGGCGACCTTCACCGTGCTCGGCGGCATGATGGTCAACGTCACCGACGTCAACCATCTCCTCAAGGTGACGCGATCCTTCGCCTCCTGGCGGCACGGCATGAAGCTCGTCGCCCGCTACGGCTCGGATCGCCTGCGCGGATGGCATCGCGGCACCCGCCTGCTGCTCGGCAACGCACTGGCCGGCCGGCTGCTGAAGAGCGCCCTGGATCGCGGGATCACCATCGCGACGGCGACGCCGCTCGTCGGCCTCGGGCGGAGCGAGGGACGGGTGACGGGCGTGACGATCCGCCATGAGGGCCGCGAGCGCACCGTCGCCGCCCGGCGCGGCGTGGTCGTCGCGACCGGCGGTTTCCCATGGGACGCCGCGCGGCGGTCCCTGCCCGGCGTCGAGGCCGGGCGGCAATGGTCGATGTCGCCGCCTGGCAATGCCGGCGACGGGATCCGCATCGCCGAAGCCGCCGGCGCGGCCTTTCTCGAGGCCCCGGCCGATCACGCCTTCTGGGCCCCCGTCTCGGTCTGGACCAAGGCAGACGGCCAGCAGGTCCGCTTTCCGCATCTGATCTGGGATCGGGCGAAGCCGGGTCTCATCGCCGTCAACGGCGCAGGTCATCGCTTCGTCAACGAGGGCACGAGCTATCACGAGTTCGTCCGCGCCATGCTGCGCTCGCACGAAACCGTGCCCACCGTTCCCGCCTTCCTGATCGCCGACCGCCCATTCGTCGATCGGTGGGGCCTGGGGCTCGCCCTTCCCGGCGGGCGCCCCCGCGCGCACCTCATCCGAGACGGCTATCTGATCGAGGCGGCGTCGATCGCCGAACTGGCGACCAGGCTCGCCATCCCTGCCGACGCGCTGAACGCCTCCGTCGCGGAGATGAACAAGGCGGCGGCGGACGGGGTCGATCCCGGTTTCGGCAAGGGTTCCTCGGAATACAACCGCTACTATGGCGACCCCGCCGTCGCGGGAAATCCATGTCTCGGCACGATCGCGCAGCCGCCGTTCTATGCGGTCCGGGTCTATCCCGGCGACATCGGCACCGCCTCGGGCCTGCTGACGGATCCGGACGGGCGCGTCCTCGACGGAGGCGGCGAGGCCATCGCCGGACTGTATTGCTGCGGAAGCGACATGGCCTCGATCATGGGCGGCCATTATCCCGGTGCCGGCATCACGCTGGGACCCGCCCTGACGTTCGGCTATCGCATCGGGCGCGTGATCGCATCGCCACAATAGGGGCCGCCGCGTCCTGTGCACCGACAGACGTGCTCAGTCCACCTCTTCCAGGAAAGCGAAGCCCATGGTGCGGGCGTGATAGTGCAGCGCGCCGTCCTGGACGATGAGAAACAGGGCCCGGCTGGGCCCGCCATTGTGATGCGAATGGGGAGCGCCAGGCGGCGTGACCAGGGTCGCCCAGGAGCTCCAGTCGCAGCGCTGGCCGTCGACCATCGAGAAGCAGGCCTCGCCTCCCACGACCAGGGTGATCGCCGCGGAATTGTGACGATGGGCGCGCTGGTGGGTGCCTGCCGGCAAGGTGTTGAGGGAGAGCGTCAGCGTCGGCAGGATGTTGCGGGCGGCTTCAAGCCGGTCGGAGGAGAAGATGACGGCGATGCCGGAGGTCTGCTCATTGGTGGTGGCGGAATAGATGAGCTCGATCTGACGGGCGATCTCGGCGGCGGGATAGTGCACGGGCTCGACCGGGCCGCCCGCCGGCGGATGGGGCAGCGCCTGATCGACGGCGAGCTGCGGCTCATTGGTCACGACCCAGAGCACGGCGCGGCTGGCCCCTGCGGAGACCGTCACCTTGGCGCCGCCGGGCGTCAGAAGCACATCGCCCGGCGCGAAATGCAGGCCCTCTCCGGCGACGTCGCACTGTCCGCTGCCGGCGATGACGAACCAGATGGCGCCGGTGGCGATGAAATGGGCGTCGAGCGTGTCGCCGGCCGCGACCACAGCATAGCGAGCCAGCATCAGGGGCGTGGTGGCGGCGAAGGGGCAGTCCATGGCTGCCGACTGGTCGCAGGCGATGAAGCCGGTCGGCGTTGCGGCATCGAGCGCCCTGGCGGCAGGATCGGTGAAGATGTGGCCGGGCACCGGCGGCAGCTTGATGTTGAACGCATTGCCCGAGTTGAAATAGCGGGCGCGCGCCTGGGCCGCGTCGGCCGGGTTGGCCGCGCGTTGGGCCGGCATGTCGGCCATGTCGATCTTGGCGGGTTTGTCCAGCATGCGGGTCTCCCCAGGAGGTTCAGGCGGCGGGATCGTGGGGGCCGGGCGGCACGGCGACCAGCTCGCGCAGGACCTGCGCAAGCACGGCCGCCCCCGCCGCGACGTGGGCAGGCTCGGCCCATTCGTGCTCGACATGGCTCAGGCCGCCGCGGCACGGAATGAAGATCATGGCGCTGGGGCAAACCTTGGCCAGATGGCGGGCATCGTGGCCAGCCGCCGACAGAATATCCATGAAGGCATGGCCCTGGTCCGAGGCCGCCCTGGCGATCATCGCGCGCAGGCGTCCGTCGAACTCGTTCGAGGGAGCACTGACCAGGGGCCGGACCTCGACGGTGCATGGCCCGACATGCTCCTGGCAGATCGCGGTCAGCCGCGCCCCGGTGGTGTCGAGCACGGCGTTGTCGGGATGGCGCAGGTCGACGCTGAAGACCACACGGGACGGAACGACGGAGGGGGCGTTGGGCTCGACCCTGACGCGGCCGATGGTGAACTTGATCACGGCGTCGAAGCCGCCGATCTCCGCATTCAGCGCGGTGACCATGCGACCGAAGGCGGCGACCGCATCGCGCCGGTCGGCCATGTCCAGCGTGCCGGCATGGCCCTCGGCGCCGGAGACCGTGACCTCGAAGGTCTTCTTGCCCTGGATGCCCGTGACCACGCCGATGACCCGGCCCGTCGCCTCCAGCACCGGCCCCTGCTCGATATGCATTTCAAGATAGGCGGCGACGGGAAAACCCAGGGGTTTCAGGGCGATCTCGGGAAAGGCCGCATGCAGCCGGTCGAGCGCTTCGCCGACGCTGATGCCCTGCGCATCCCGGACCGCGCGGATGGCCGCGAGGCTGCGCTCACCGGTAAAGGCCTCCGAGCCCATCATGCCGGGCGCGAAGCGGCTGCCCTCTTCGTTCATCCAGGCGACCACTGTGACGTCGCGCGGCGGCACGATGCCGTTGCCGCCGAGTTGGACGACAGCCTCGAGCGCCGCCAGCACACCCGCCGCACCATCGAACTTGCCGCCGGTCGGCTGGCTGTCGACATGGCTGCCGAGCATGAGCGGCGGCAGCGAACGGTCGCGGCCGGCGAGTGTCAGGAACAGGTTGCCGGCGGTGTCCGTGGCCGGCTCCAGCCCCGCGTCTCCGGCCCAACCGATGATCAGCCGCCAGGCCTCGATCTCGCCGTCGCTGAGGGCCTGGCGGTTGACGCCGCCTGCCGGCGTGGCGCCGATGGCGGCGAGCGCCATGAGGCGGGACCACAGCCGGTCGGCATCGATGAGCGTGGACGGCATCGGCTACTTGGTCCGCATGACCTGGGCGGCATCGGCGCGCGGGTCGCGCTTCAGCCAGGCGCCGGCCTCTACCTGGGCGATGAACTCGGCGAGCAGCGCGTTGAAGGCGGCGGGCTCCTCCAGGTTCAGCGTGTGGCCGGTCTTGGGGAAGACCGACAGGCCGCAGGCGGGAATGGTCTTTTTCAGGAAGATGCCCGGCTGCAGGCAATGGTCGTCCTCGTCGCCCACCACCACCAGCGTCGGCACGTCCATGCGCTTCAGCTCATCCTCCAGATCGTAGAAGGAGGGCCGGCGCGCCTGCACGCCGCGCATGGTGTTGGAGGCGCCGATGTCGGAGTGGGTGGCGAGACGCTCGGCAAAGGCCTGCCAGCCGCGCGGGTCCTTGTTCTGGAACTGCACGCGGCTGGCGCCGAGCGCATAGATCTTGGCGAATTCGCGCGCGCCGAGCCGCTGGAAATTGTCGGCGACCTCGAGGGATACGCCGCGGAAGTAGTCCTCGAACTGCTTTTCGCAGCCGTAGCCGGCACCCGCCACCGTCAGCGACAGGGCGCGCTCGGGCGTGCGAAGCCCAAAATGGACGGTGCAGAAGCCCCCCATCGACAGCCCGACGATGTGCGCCTTGTCGATGCCGAGACCGTCGAGAACGGCGACCGCGTCGTCCGCGGCATTGGCTTGGGAGTAGGCGGCGACATCGGTCGGCACATCCGAGGGCGGATAGCCGCGCGCGGCATAGGTGATGCAGCGATGGCGCCGCGCAAAGTAATTGAGCTGCGGCTCCCAGCTCAGATGGTTGCCGCCGAACTCGTGGATGAACAGGATCGGCGTGCCGCTGCCGGCCTCCTCGACATGCAGCTTGAGGCCGTCCTTGGTGGTGATCGCCATGGCGTCGCCCCTTCCCGTTAGAACTGTGCCGGCAGGTCGTTGAGGGTCCGCGCCTCAACGACCATCTGCGGCAGCAGCGTGCAGAACTTCTCGACCCAGGCCGGCGGCACGGAGGTGCTGACCTTCACGAAACGGTCGCCGAAGCGCTGCGTGTGATAGGTGCCCTGGCGGATCATGATGCCCTGGCGGCGATAGCATTCGACCAAGGCCTCGGGCTTCACGCCGGCATCGATGGTTTCCAGCACCAGGAAATTGCCGTGCGAGGGATAGACCGGCAGCGACAGCCCATCGATCGCGCTCGATGCCTCGTGGATCATCGCCTTGTTGGCCCGATCGATGCCGCGGACTGTGGTCATCCATTCCGGCTTGACCGATAGACCCGCCATCGCCGCGCGCTGGGCGACGACGCTGGCGCCGAGGACGCTCGGGGAGGTTCCGGCGAACTCCTCGAACAAGGTGGGCGAGGCCACCAGCGCGCCGATGCGCAGGCCGGCGAGGCCCAGCCATTTGGAGAAGCTCAGTGTGACGACGGCACCCTCGGGCGCGGCATGCAGCGCCGGCATGTGGCCATCGGCGAAGTCGCGATAGGTGCAGTCATGCACCAGGAGCGCGCCGCAATCCCTGGCGATGGCCGCGAAAGCCGCGATCTCGTCGGCAGTGTAACGGATACCCAGCGGGTTGTTGGGATCGACCACGTAGATGATGGCGGTCCGCTCGTCGACGTGGGCGCGCAGGGCCTCGGCCGTCAGGCGGTAGCCGCAGGCGGCATCGTAGATCGGGATTTCGATGACCTCGGCACCCTGCTGCCGGGCGAACAGGCAGGGCCATTTCCACGTGGGGTCGGTGGTCACCAGCGTCGTGCCCGGCTTGCAGCGGGCCCGGCACACCATCGCCAGCGCATTGACGCCGCCTTCGGTTACCAGCGCCTCGGCACCGGGCGTGCCGAGATCGGCGACGATGGCGGCGCGCAGCGCCTCGAAGCCCAGCGGCGGGGCATAGGCGTTGAACTCACCGGCCTCGATCGAGCGGATCATGGCCTCGCGAACCGCCGGGTGACTGTCGATGTGGTTCGTGTTCTGACCGAGCCAGAAGAGGCCGGGCGTCGCCGAGAGTTCGTCGAAATAGCGATTGCGCAGCAGGGCCTGTGACATCATCGGCCTCAGATCACCGAGCCGCGCGAGGCGATGCCGCCGTCGATGGTGACAACCGTGCCGGTGGTGTAGCCGGAGCGCGGCGAGGCCAGGAAGGCGACGAGGTCGGCCACCTCTTCCGATGTGGCGGGACGCTTGCCCGGATATTTGTCGAACAGTTCCTGCCAGCGCGCCTCGTCGCCGAGCATGTCGATCGACTTGCGCTTCATGATCTTGACCATGCGGTCGGTGGCGACCGGGCCGGGATTGACCGCGACCACGCGCACCCCGTGATTGAGGCTCGCGCCGCCCAGAGCCTTGGTGAAGGACATCAGGGCGGCATTGCCGGTGGACCCGGCGATGTAGCTCGCGTCCCAGTTCTCGCCGGAATTGCCGATGACGTTGACGATGACGCCGTCCTTGCCGCGCATGCGCGGATAGTAGAGGCGCGACAGGGTGATGTAGCCGAAGACCTTCAGGTCGAAGCCGCGGCGCCAGGCGGCGTCGTCGAGAATATCCAGGGACCCCGCCGGGATGTCGCCGGCATTGTTCACCAGGATGTCGACGTCACCGACGTCCGCCGCCAGTTTTTCCATGGCCGGGGTCGTCGAGAGATCCAGGGCATGGATCGTCACCTTGACGCCATGGGCGGCCTCGATGCGGCTCTTGGCCTCCACCATGGCGTCGCGATTGCGGGCCGCCAGATGGACATGACAGCCCTCTGACGCGAACACGTCGGCGATGGCCAGGCCTATGCCCTTGGATGCGCCGGTGATCAGCGCCGTCTTGTTCTTGAGATTGAGGTCCACGCCCAGGCTCCGATGCAAATGGATATGCAATCGATAGCAAATTGCATACCAAGCCGGATCAGCCGAAGGCGGCCAGGAAGTCCAGCAGATTGTCGCCGAGCAGATTGACGTGGTCTCGCATGGCGCGATGGGCCCGCTCCTGGTCATGGGCGAGGATCGCCTGGATGATCTCCTCATGCTCGCGCAGCGTGTCCGCGATGCGGTTGGGCATCCGGGTCACGCGGCGGCGATAGGCGGCGACCTGGTTGCGCAGGCGCCGGGTCTGGTCGGCCAGGAAGGCATTGCGCGAGGCCTCGTAGATCGCCTCGTGGAACTCCTGGTTGATGTCGTAGAAGTGGTCGATGTCGCCGCCCGAGGAACTGGCCACAAGCCGTTCGTGAATCTCATTGATCTTCGCTGACCAGGAGGCGGTGACGCGGCGCGCCGCGAGCCGGGCGCACAGGCCCTCGAGCTCCGCCATGACCTGGAACATCTCGACCAGGGCATGGGGGCTGATGGCCCGAACCGTGGCGCCCTGGCGGCCACGCAGCTCCACCAGGTTGTTGGCCGCCAGCAGGCGGAAGGCCTCGCGCACCGGGGTCCGCGAGACGCCGAAGCGCAGCGCGATCTCCTGCTCGTCCAGCCGGCTGCCGGGCTCCAGTCGGCCGGCGGAAATCGCCTCCTCCAGGCGCTGCCGCATGATCTCGGCGAGCGTCAGCGTGGGAGCGGCGGGCGCCGTCCGCTGCCTGTTCTTAACGCGCCTGCTGCCTTTTTGCGCAACGGTTTCCATGGTCATGCATCTCGATCGACGTCTTACGTATACAACATTGACATGATCCTGTCCCCGGCACTTGCACGGAAGCGGCAGATCTCCGCCAAGTTGGCCTCTTCACCGGCCGCGGTCCAGCCCATTCTGCGCGCCAGACCGCGGAAATCCGCGCTGGCACATGAGTTGCTAGACCCTCATGGGCTGCGACCGCTGGCACGCGGAGGAGCATCCCCGTTATACAAGTGTGAGGGACTTGCCGGTGCAGGCCTTGGAGCGAGACGACGGGACCGGCTCTGCCGTTGCGCCACTGACTGCAGGGCAGACGGCAGCCGTCGCCCCTCAGCCGGCGCCGGTGGCGCCCCTTCTGGCCATGCGCGCGATCTCGAAGACCTTCGGCGGCACCACGGCGCTCTCCGGCCTCGAGCTGTCGGTGGCGCCGGGCGAGTTCGTCACCGTGGTCGGCCCCAGCGGCTGCGGCAAGAGCACGCTGTTCAACATCGTCGCCGGGCTGGAGGAGCCGGACGCCGGAGGCATCCTGCGCTTCGAGGGGCAGAGCTGTCACGCCGCCGAGCTGCTCGGCCGCGTCTCGTTCATGCCGCAGCGCGACCTGCTGTTGCCGTGGCGCAATGTCGTCGACAACGCCATCCTGGCGCTGGAGGTGGAGGGCGCGCCCCGCAAGGAGGCCCGCGCCAGGGCGCTGCGCATGCTGCCCGAATTCGGCCTCGCCGGGTTCGAGACCCAATATCCCCACCAGCTCTCGGGCGGCATGCGCCAGCGCGTGGCGCTGATGCGCACCTTCCTGTTCGAGCGTGACCTGATGCTGCTCGACGAGCCCTTCGGCGCGCTCGACGCACTGACCCGCGCGATGATGCAGCGCTGGCTGCTCGACGTCTGGCAGAAGTATCGCCGCACCATCCTGTTCATCACCCACGACGTCGACGAGGCGATCTTCCTCGGCGACCGCGTGCTGGTGATGACCGCCCGTCCCGGCGCCGTGAAGCTCGAGCAGGCGATCGACCTGCCGCGGCCGCGCCGGCCCGATGTGGTGACCTCGCCGGAGTTCATCCGCCTCAAGCGCACGCTGCTCGAAACCATCGAGGAGGAGAGCATGAAGTCGTTCCGCTCGGCCGAAGCCCCCAAGGTGTCGCAGTGAACGCCGCCGATCCCTCCGCACAGCCGCCCGCAGGCATGGACCCGGCCGAGTGGGATGCCCGCGTGAAGCTCGCGGCGAGCTACCGCCTGGTCGCCAAATTCGGCATGGACGATCTCATCTACAACCACATCTCGGCCCGCGTGCCCGGCCATGACGACCAGTTCCTGATCAACCCCTACGGCCTCTTGTTCGACGAGGTCACCGCGTCCAGCCTGGTCAAGATCAACATCAGGGGCGAGACGCTGAGCGAGACGCCCTACAGCGTCAATGTCGCGGCCTTCGTCATCCACGCCGCGATCCACAAGACGAGCCATGACGCGGCCTGCGTCGCCCACACCCATTCCGATGCGAGCGTCGCGGTCTCTGGCCAGGAGCAGGGTCTGCTGCCGCTGAGCCAGTTCGCCATGCGCTTCTACAACCGCCAGGCCTTCCACGATTACGAGGGCGTGGCGATCGACCTCGATGAGCAGGAACGGCTGGTGCGCGACCTCGGGCCCCACAAGGTCATGCTGATGCGCAACCACGGCATTCTCACCGTCGGCCGCACGCCGGGCGAAGCCTTCATGCTGCTCTACTACTTCGAGCGCGCCGCCCGCATCCAGCTTGCCATGCAGGCCGCAGCCGCCGCGGGCGCCGCCCTGGTCATCCCGCCACCGGACGTCTGCGAGAAGGCCGCCAGCCAGTTCTGGGACTTGCAGGGCGACATCCTCGTTCCCGGCGAACGGGAATGGCCGGCGCTGATGCGCCAGCTCGACCGCACCGATTCATCCTATCGCACCTGATCCACCTGCCAGGAGACAGTCCATGCTGAATCGCCGCCAAGCCATCGCCTCTGTCGCTGCAGCTGCCGCCGGCTCGCTGACCGGCAGCATGCCAGCCTCCGCCCAGACCCTGACCAAGGCCACCCTTCGGCTGAAGTGGCTGCCCCAGGCACAGTTCGCCGGCTTCTACCTCGCGGTCGCCAAGGGCTATTACCGGGCCGAGGGCCTCGACCTCACCATCAATCCGGGCGGCCCCAACCTTCTCGCCGAAAACCTGGTCGCCACCGGCGCCGACACGTTCGGCCTCTCCGGCGGCACCGACAGCGTCTTCGCCGCGCGCGACAAGGCGCTGCCCATCGTCTGCATCGGCGTTTCCCATCAGGTCACGCCCTTCGTCTTCGTCGCCCGCAAGGACGGGCCGGTGAAGACCATCCAGGACTTCAAGGGCCGCACCGTGACGACCTGGTTCACCGGCGCCAACCACGTGCTCAACGGCATGCTGGTGAAGGAGGGCGTGAAGCCGGAGGAGGTGAAGATCCAGCCGCAGCAGGTCTCGGTGACGCCTTTCGTCGACGGCTCGGTCGATGTGGTCACCGCCACCTATTACAACGAGCTCTACACGATCATGGCGCGCATGCCGAAGGACAACCTGCGCACCTTCGTGGCCGAGGACTACGGCATCACCTTCCCGCGCGACACGCTGATCACCTCGGAGACCTTCGCCAAGGAGAAGCCGGAACTGGTCAAGGGCTTCCTGCGCGCCTCGATCAAGGGCTGGAAGGAGGCCTTCGCCGATCCCAAGGCCGGCGTCGATTCCGTCATGGCCGTGGCGGCGACCCTCGACCGCGCCCATCAGGACTTCATGCTGACGGAGGTGAAGCGGCTGATGACCGCCGGCAAGGCCGCCGAGAACGGCCTGTTCTGGATCGATCCCGTGTCGATCAAGACCGCCCACGACTTCTTCCTGGCCAACAAGGTGATCTCGCGTCCGCTCGATCTGGCGGCGGCCTATGTCGGCGACTTCCTCTCCGGCCTGCCCCTGGCGGACCGGCGCCTGTGACCTTGCAGGCGACCATGGCCGCCCCGAAGGCGGGCTCGGCCGCCAGGGCCCAATGGATGGCGCGCGCCGGTGGATTGGGCCGGCTCGTGCTCGGGCTCGCCATCGCAGCCCTGGTCTGGGAAGGCTCGGTCCTGCTGTTCGGCATCAGGCCGCACTACCTGCCGAAGCTCAGCACCATCCTGCAGGCGATCGCCACGACGCCGAAACCCTATGTCGACGGATTCCTGCGCACGCTGGCGGAGACGCTGATCGGCTTCGTCGCCGGCGGCGCCTTCGGCATCGCCATGGGCATCGTCTTCTTCCGCGTGCGGGCGCTGCGCGAGATGGTGTTCCCGATCTTCATCGTGTCTCAGACCATTCCGGTCATCGCCTTCGGTGCGCTGGTGGTGCTGTGGTTCGGCAACACGCTGCTCGCCAAGGCGGTGATCGCCTTCTACCTCACCTTCTTCCCCGTCGCCGTGAACACGCTGCTCGGGCTTGAATCGGTCGACCGCCAGCAGGTGGCGCTGATGCGCAGCTTCGGCGCCAGCCGCTGGCAGTTGCTGGCGCGCCTGCAGTTTCCGACCGCCCTGCCCCACATCTTCGTGGCGCTGAGGCTCGCCTCGTCCCTGAGCCTGGTCGGCGCCATCGTCGGCGAATGGTTCGGCGACACCACCGGCCTCGGCGTGCTGCTGCTGCAGGCCATGTACAACGAGAACGTCGTGTCCATCTGGGCGACGCTGCTGGTCTCGGCGCTGCTCGGCACCGGCTTCTATGCCGTGGTGGCGGCCGCCGAGCGGCGGCTGGTGTTCTGGGGGGCGGAGCAGTGACGCCCGGCACCTCCTCCTCGCTCGCCGTGCAGCGCGGGCTGCTCGGCGGCCTCATCCTGATCCTCGCCTGGGAGGGGCTCGCCCGTGGGCTGGCACTGCCCTCCTACGTCCTGCCGGCGGTGAGCGAAATCATCTGGAGCATCTGGACCTCGCGCTCGCTGCTGGCGGAGGCCGCCACCTATACGCTTGCCGAGGCGGTGATCGGCTATGTCCTCGGCTGCCTCATCGGCATCGGGCTCGCCGTCTTCATCACCATGATCCCCGTCACCCGCATGGTGCTGTTGCCGCTGGCGACGGCGGTCAACTCCGTGCCGGTGGTCGCCTATTCACCGCTGATCCTGCTGTGGTTCGGCATGGGCATCGCCTCCAAGATCGTCATGGTGGCGATGGCGGTGAGCTTCACCGTGTTCCTCTCCACCCTTGCCGGCCTCGACCGCGTCGACCGCCGCTCCGTCGATCTGATGCGCAGCTTCGGCGCCGGCCGCGTCGGCATCCTCTGGCGGCTGCGGCTGCCGACGGCCCTGCCCCTGATGCTGTCGGGCATGCGGGTGGCGACGGTGCGCAGCGTCATCGTCGCCATCGTCACGGAAATGCTCGGCGCCTATGGCGGCATCGGCTGGGTGATCTTCCAGGCCGTGCTGAAGATCGACTTCGTCCAGGTCTGGTCGGCGATCTTCGTGGCATCCGCAGCCAGCCTCCTGTTCTTCGGGCTGGTCGGCCTCGCCGAACGCAAGATCCTGTTCTGGAAGTAGCCCATGCCCCGGCAGATGCATCTCGGCCTGTTCATTCTCGGCACCGGCAGCCATGCCGCCGGCTGGCGCTACCCTGGGGCGGTCGACAGCTTCCAGGATTTCGCCGCGATCCGGGAGATCGGGCGCACCGCCGAGCGCGGGCTGTTCGACATGATCTTCATGGGCGACAATCTCTATGCCGACCCGGACGCCCACCCCTCCTACACGCTGCGGCTGGAGCCCTTGACGATGCTGGCGGCACTCGCCACCAGCACGCGGCACATCGGCCTCGGCGCCACGGTCTCCACGACGTACAGCGACCCCTTCACCGTCGCCCGCGCCTTCGCCTCGCTCGACCACATCAGCGGCGGCCGCGCCGCCTGGAACGCGGTGACCACGGCCAACCCGACCACCGCCGCCAATTTCGGCACCACCCACCCCAACCACGCCCGCCGCTACGAGATGGCGTCGGAGTTTCTCGACGTGGTCACCGGGCTCTGGGACGGCTGGGCCGATGACGCCCTGGTGGCGGATCGCGCGAGCGGCGTCTACCTCGATCCGTCGAAGCTCCGGTCCATCGACCATGAGGGGACGTTCTTCAAGGTCAAGGGCCCGCTCAACATCGGCCGCAGCCCGCAGGGCCGGCCGGTCATCCTGCAAGCCGGCGGATCGGAGGCGGGCCAGGCGCTGGCCGCGCGCACGGCGGACGTCGTGTTCTCCGTCGTGCAGGATATCGACGAGGCGAAGGAGGGCTACCGGTCGCTCAAGGACCGCCTTCCGGCGCTGGGTCGCAGCGCCGATGAGGTGACCGTGCTGCCGGGGGTGATGCCGATCGTCGGGCGCACCACCAAGGAGGCCTTCGACAAGCTGGCTGTGCTGCAGAGCTTCGTCAATGACGGCAATGCCTTAAGCATTCTGTCCGACCGATTCGGCCAGGACATGTCCGCCTTTGATCTCGACGGTCCCGTCCCGGACCTCGCCCTGCCCGACAGCTACCACAGCTTCGCGCGCGTCATGCTGGCCAAGGCCCGGCGCGAGAACATGACGCTGCGCGATCTCTACAATCTCACCGCCGCCGCGCGGGGCCATTGGGTGCTGTGCGGCTCGGCGGAGAGCATTGCCGATACGCTGCAGCAATGGTTCGAGGAACGGGCGGCCGACGGTTTCAACGTCATGCCGCCCTATTTCCACGAGGGCTTCACCGACTTCGTCGACCTCGTGATCCCGATCCTCCAGGAGCGCGGCCTGTTCCGAAGGGCCTATGAGGGCCCGATGCTCAGGGACCAGTTGGGGCTGAAGCGGCCGGAGCGGCGGGCGGCCTGAAAGGCTGCGAGGCGCCGGCTAGAGAGAGACGATCTTCGCCGGCGTGATCGGCAGGTCACGGAAGCGCCGTCCGGTCGCGTGAAACACGGCATTGGCGACCGCGGCCGCCAGGCCCGGCACACCGATCTCGCCGAGGCCTCGGGCGCCGAACTCGTTGAACGCGGTATCCGCATTTTCGACGAAGATCACCTCGATCGGCGGGATGTCCGCGTGCACCGGCACGGGATAGTCGGCCAGGTTGTCGCCGATGATCCGGTGGTCGACCGGATGGAACGCGGCGCCCTCCATGAGGGCCATGCCGAGGCCGAAGATGATGCCGCCCCTGATCTGGCTGGTGGCGGTCGTCGGGTTGATGATCCGGCCGCAATCCAGCGCGCTGACGACGCGCGAAACCCTGAGCCGGCCGAGCCTCTCATCGACGCGCAGTTCGACGAAATGGGCGCCGAAGGAATAGTAGCTGCGGTCCTTGGCCTTGTCGGTCATCCCCGCGGATCGCCCCTCGGCCACGAGTTCGGCGAGCCCTGCCGCCTGAAGGACGGCAACGGGCGATCGGTTGGAGGCGGCCGGCAGCCCATGACCCGCGGCAAGATCGGCCAGCTTGTCACGCAGGACGGCACAGGCGGCCGCTGCCGCCGGCAGCAGGCTCGCGGTCGATTTCGAGCGTCCGGCGGTGGGGGCGTCCGGCAGGCTTGAATCCCCGAGCCGCACCGCAATGTCGTCGAAGGCATGGCCGAAGCGATCGGCCACGGTCTGGGCGAGGATGGTTCGCATGCCCGTGCCGATGTCGGTGGCCGAGGTTTCCACGACCAGCGACCCTTCGGCTTGCAGCCGCAGCCGCACCGTCGCGGGCAAGGCCGGGGCCGGATAGGCTGTGGTCGCCATCCCGAAGCCGACGAGGGCATCGCCGTCGCGCAGGGTCCGGGGTGGCGGCATCTGCTCCGGCCAGCCGAAGGCCTCGGCCCCGCGGGCATAGCAGGCGAGGAGCTGGTTCGAGGACCAGTCGCGCTGGTGGTAGGGGTCGCGCGCGGCGAAGTTCCGGCGGCGCAGCTCCAGGGGATTGATGCCGAGGTCGAACGCCAGCTCGTCCAGCGCGCTCTCCACGGCGAAGGAGCCGGGCGTCTCCCCCGGCGCACGGAACGGCGTCGGGCTGGCGATGGCCTTGCGCGCGACGGCGTGGGTCACCTCCAGCGCCGGAGTGTCGTAGAGCAGCAGCGTGTTGAGGCCGCAGGGCTCGAAGAAATTGCCGCGCAGCGAGGTCGGCACGAAGGAGGCGTGACGCAGGCCCTCCAGATGGCCCTCGCCGTCGCTCGCCAGGTCCACGACCTGCTCCGTCCCGGATCGGTGACCCGACGCCACCGCCATGTCGGCGCGCGTCAGCTGCAGGCGGACCGGGTGGCCGAGGTGGCGGGCGATGTGAGCCGCCAGCGCCTGGTGCGGCCACATCTGGTTCTTGCCGCCGAAGCCGCCGCCCACATAGGCGGCGTCGACACGAACCCGCTCGGGCGCGATGTCGAGGGACGCGGCGATGTAGTCGCGCGCGGCAACGGCGCCTTGGGTCGAATCGTGGACGGCCACGGTATCGCCGCGCCAGATGGCGACGGTGGCCGAAGGCTCCATGGGGTGATGGAGCTGCATCGGCGTGTGGAAGGTCGTGGAGAGAACCACCTCCGGCGCCTCCGGCCATGAGCCGCGGCGCACCTGCATGTCCGCCGCGAAGAAGAAGCCAGGCGCGAGAAACGGGTCGCCGACGGCCGGTTGCACCGAGGACGGGGTCCTCAGGATCCGCGGCCGCACGGCCAGCGTCGCCTCGCGCGCCGCTTCGAGCGACGTGGCGACGACGATGGCGATCCACTGACCGGCGAAGACGACCTCAGGCCCGCCGAGCGGCCAGTAGGGCGGCGGAGGCTCGGGCTCCGCGCCTGCGAGGGCGGTCCGCCCCAGGGCCTCGCCGCCGAGCGCCAGGACCGCCGGTCGCGGCCGCCAGTCGAGGAGCCCGGCCGCGTTCTCGTGGGTATAGACGGCCACCACCCCCGGAATGGCCTCGGCCACGGAACGATCGAGGGCGGTGATCGTCCCGCAGGCGACGGGGCTGCGCACGGCGAGGGCATAGAGGAGGCCCTCCGGCCTCCGGTCGGCGGCGTAGGCCGCCCGCCCCGTGACCTTGTCGACACCGTCGATGCGCGGGCGCGGCGTGCCGATGGCCGTCAGCATGGCAGGCTCCGGGTCAGCATGCGGTGGATCGCCCCGCGGGCGAGGTCGAGCTTGTAGCGGTTGCCGGCGGATGGGCGCGCGGAGGCGAGGAGCGCATCGCAGAAGCGGTCGACGCGTGCGGCGTCGAGAGGGTGGCCGACGAGCAGCGCTTCCGCGGCAGGGTCGCGCCAGGGCACGGTGCCGAGGCCGCCGAGGGCGAGTGCGATTTCGACGACACGCCCCTCCTCCAGCCGGAAAGCCGCGGCGACGGAGGCGCTGGCGAATTCGTAGGACGCGCGCCCGCGCAGCTTCAGATAGCCCGACTGCGCCGCCAGCGCCGTGCGCGGCACGACGATCTGGGTGATGAGCTCGCCCGGCCGAAGCTCCGTCTCGATCTCCGGGGTATCGCCCGGCAGACGGTAGAAATCGCCGATGGGAACTTCCCGTACGCCATCGCCCCCGGTGATCGCCACCGCGGCATCGAGGGCCAGCAAGGCCACGGCGGCGTCGGACGGATGGACGGCGATACAGTGGTCGCTCGTCCCGAGGACGGCATGGTGGGAATCGGCGCCCGCGAGGGCCGGACAGCCGCTGCCGGGCTCGCGCTTGTTGCAGGCCCAGTCGTGAGAGCGGAAGTAAGGGCAGCGCGTGCGCTGCATGAGATTGCCGGCCATGGAGGCGGCGTTGCGGATCTGGCCGGACGCGCCGGAGAGAATGGCCTCCGCGAGAGCCGGAAACTCGGCCTGCACGGCGGGATGACGCGCCACGGCGCTGTTGCTG
>LNFH01000022.1 GCA_001464235.1 Rhizobiales bacterium Ga0077556
GCATGAATATCGAGGAAGTCGCCGCCGAGACCCCGGAGAAGATCGTCACCGTCCATGTCGATCCGGCGGCCGGCTACATGCCCCATGTCGGCCGGCAGGTCGCCTACGGCCTCGGTCTCAGCGGCGACCAGATCGGCGAATGCGACCGGCTTCTCGCGACGCTCTACAGGGCCTTCGTCGACAAGGACATGAGCCTTCTCGAGGTCAACCCGCTGGTCGTCACCAAGGCGGGCCGGCTGGTCTGCCTGGACGCCAAGATCAACTTCGACGACAACGCCCTCTTCCGCCATCCGGACGTCGCCGCGCTCCGCGACCCCGGCGAGGAGGACCCGAAGGAGGTCGAGGCGCAGGAGCACGACCTGTCCTACGTCGCCCTCGACGGGTCGATCGGCTGCATGGTCAACGGCGCCGGCCTCGCCATGGCGACCATGGACATCATCAAGCTCTACGGGGCCGAGCCCGCCAACTTCCTCGATGTCGGCGGCGGCGCCACCAAGGACCGCGTCGCGGCGGCGTTCAAGATCATCACCGCCGACAAGCGGGTGAAGGGCATCCTCGTCAACATCTTCGGCGGCATCATGCGCTGCGACGTGGTCGCCGAGGGCATCATCGCCGCGGTGAAGCAGGTCGGCCTCAAGGTGCCGCTGGTCGTGCGGCTCGAAGGCACCAATGTGGAGCTCGGCAAGAAGATCATCGCCGACTCGGGCCTCGACGTGATCAGCGCCGACGACCTCGACGACGCGGCGCGAAAGATCGTCGACGCGGTCAAGGTCGCAGCATGACCCGGGCCGCGCTCGCGGCCGTCTTCCTTCTCGGCGCGAGCGCGACCGCCGCCCACGCCGATGCGCGGCTCGATGCGTTCCGCTCGGCCTGCATTCCCCACCGCACCGACTACGAGGCCACCCGGCTCGCGGCGAAACAGGACGGCTGGGTCGAGGTCGCCATGGACGACGATCCCGAGCTTGCGGCCACGCTCGATCTCCTCCGCAAGGAGAACGACCCGCAGGGCCTCGCAATCCTCACTCCCTTGCGAAAGGACGTCGAGGGGCGGGTGCTCTACCTCGTGGCGGCGTCATTCCCGCAGGAGCAGTCCCTGGTCACGAGTTGCCTGCTCTTCGATTTCGGGTCGAACGAGCCAATCGACCCGGACCTCGTCGGCAAGTGGCTCAATGCGCCTCCGGACGAGGTGCTCGACGCGCCTGCGGACGGCAGCGTCGCGGCGTGGCGGGATGCCGAGGCGCTGCCCGATGCCACCGTCAAGGCGACGTTCGTCCCCGACGGCGGCCCGGCGATCCCCCTTTCCGGGTTCAGCGGGGTCCTTCTCCGGATCGATTCGGTCGCGCAGTAGGCGCGCCGCAGCCATGCCAGGTTGTCGGACTCGACATTTTCGGCCTCCCCGACTATGTGTATTTATGTGGAGGCAGGCATGAAGAACATAACCTTGGCTGTCGACGAAAAGGTCCTGGAGGCGGCGCGCGACTATGCTGCGAGGCACGGCACGACGTTGAACGCGGTGGTCCGCGAGCATTTGGCGCGCATTGTCAACGAGGACGAGCGCATCGCCGAGGCCCGCCGGGGTCTGATCGAGTTGATGGAGAATTCGACCGGCCGACTCGGTCCGGATTTCAAATGGAACCGGGACGAGATTTATGAGGATCGAGAGCTTTCTCGACACGAACATCCTCGTGTACGGAGCGGTCGGAAGAGAGGATGAGCCGCGGAAAGCGGCCATCGCCCAGGAGATCGTTGCGACCCAGGTCTTCGGCGTGTCGGCACAGACGCTCGCCGAGTTCTATTCGGTGATCACCCGAAAGACGGCGCGGCCGCTGTCGCTCGCCCAGCTCGATGCGTGGATCGATCGGCTGTCGGCGCTCCCCTTCACGGTGGTGGACGAGAATATCGTGAGAGCGGGCATCTTCCTTTCGCGGCGCTACCAAATCCGCTACTACGACGCGGCCCTCTTGGCCGCGGCCGAGCGACTGGGCGCTCCGGTGTTCTATTCAGAGGACCTGTCGCACAATCAGCGATACGGATCCGTCCACGTCGTCAATCCCTTCCTCCAATGATCGACCCATAGCCCTGCCAGGGCTTCACCGGCAAGAACGGCACCTTCCATTCCGAGCAGGCGATCGCCTACGGCACGAAGATGGCCGGCGGCGTCTCGCCGGGCAAAGGCGGCCAGACGCATCTCGGCCTCCCGGTCTTCGATACCGTGGCGGAGGCCAAGGCCGCCACCATGGCCGACGCGAGCGTGATCTACGTCCCGCCGCCCTTTGCCGCGGACGCCATCCTCGAGGCCATCGATGCGGAGATTCCGCTCATCGTCTGCATCACCGAAGGCATCCCGGTCCTCGACATGGTCAAGGTCAAGCGGGCGCTCGCGGGCTCGAAGAGCCGCCTCGTCGGGCCGAACTGCCCGGGCGTCATGACCTCGGGCGAATGCAAGATCGGCATCATGCCGGGCAACATCTT
>LNFH01000023.1 GCA_001464235.1 Rhizobiales bacterium Ga0077556
CCCGGGGTAGCGTGACACCACCATGCTTGGAACACACGTGGACCTTGTGTACATCGGCGAGGGGGTCGCCCGCGAGGCCCGGCGACACGCACCGGTGGATCAACGCGCATGGCCAGCACTGTCGCCGTCACCGACCAGCGGTTGCCGCTCGAGCCGCGGGGGAGGGAGTTTCCCTTCATCCTCGACGGCCCGCGCGCGATCACCGCCCACGGGTGGCTGCTGGTGCTCGCGGCCGTCGCCGCCGGCTTCGCCGCGCTGGTCGTGCCCTTGCCGTTCGCCGACGGCCTCCTCACCGGCTGGCTTCGCGTGCTCCTGTTCGTCGGGCTGCCTCTTCTGGCGCTGAGGCAGGCCTCGCCCGCGGGCTGGACGGCGATCTTCGGCGCGGTCGGCCTTCGCGAGGTGAAGCTGATGGTCGCCTTCGCGCTGCTGAACATCGTCGTGTCGCTGGCGGTCGGGGTGGCGGTGAAGACCTTCGGCACGACGACGGCGAATGCCGCCGTCGCGGATGCCGGGCAGCTCGGCGGAGCCCAGCTCGCCGCCTTCTTCGCCAAGGTCGGTGTGCAGTTGCTCGGCGAGGAACTGATCACGATCCTGCCCTTCCTCGCCATCGTGGCGCTCTGTCGACGGGGGGCCGGCATGGGCCGCAACGCGGCGGTGCTGGTCGCCTGGATCACCTCGGCCGTGGCCTTCGGCCTGATCCACCTTCCCACCTACGACTGGAACCTCGTCCAGTGCGTGGTCGTCATCGGCAGCGCCCGTCTGGTCCTGACCTGGGCCTATGTCTGGTCGAAGAACATCTGGGTCAGCACCGGCGCCCATATCATCAACGATTGGACCCTGATCGCGACGACGGTCTTCCTCGCGCCGCTCGCCACCTCCGCATGAGCCACGTCGGCGGCGTGTCTCGTCCGCCGTCCGGCGGGTGTCCGCCTTGGCCGGCATGGTGCTAGTGTCGCGGCCCGCAAGGTCGGAGGAATGTCATGCCGCAAACCATCACCAAGGGCTACAAGGCCCTGATCGACGAAGCCAATGCCGCCGTCGAGACGCTCACCATCGAGCAGGCCAAGGCCCTGCACGGCCGCGACGACGTGGTCTTCGTCGACATTCGCGACCCGCGCGAGCTCGAGCGCGACGGCAAGGTGCCCGGCGCCTTCCACTGCACCCGCGGCATGCTGGAGTTCTGGATCGATCCCGAGAGCCCCTATGCCAAGCCGCAGTTCCAGGAGGACAAGAAGTTCGTCTTCTTCTGCGCCGGCGGAATGCGTTCGGCGCTCGCCGCCAAGACGGCGCAGGACATGGGCCTGAAGCCCGTCGCCCATATCGAGGGCGGTTTCGGCGCGTGGAAGAAGACCGGCGGGCCGGTGGAGGAATGGGCGCCGAAGCCCAAGGCGTGACGGGCGATCCATCAGCGGCCGGAATGACCCGATCACGTTCCTTCGCTGGATCGGCGGCTGCCGCCGGGCGATCCTGCCGCTTCCGCATGGAGGCGCGTCATGAAGCTCGTCATCGGCAACAAGGCTTATTCGTCCTGGTCCTTCCGCCCGTGGATCCTGATGACGGTCCTCGGCATTCCCTTCGAGGAGGAGCTGATCCCGCTCTACCGGGAGGGATCGGCCGAGGCGATCCGCCGCCTCTCGCCCGGCGGCAAGGTGCCGGCGCTGATCGACGGCGGCCTCGTCGTCTGGGAGAGCCTCGCCATCATCGAATATCTGGCGGACCGCTTCCCCGGGCGCGGCGTCTGGCCTGACGACATCGCCGCGCGCGCCCATGCGCGGGCGCTCGCCACCGAGATGCATGCCGGCTTCCAGCCCCTTCGCAACCGCTGCCCGATGAACGTGCGCCGCGCGCCGAAGGCCCTGGTGCTCGGCCCCGAGGTCGAGGCCAACGTGGCGCGCATCGTCGCCGCATGGGGCGAGGCGCGCGCCCGCTTCGGCGCGGGCGGCCCGTTCCTCTACGGTGCCTTCTCGGGGGCGGACGCCATGTATGCGCCTGTGGTGTCGCGCTTCCACTGCTACGCGGTGCCTGTGCCGCCGGAGGCGCGGGCCTATATGGACGCCGTCATGGCCCTGCCGGCCTGGCGCGCCTGGACCGAGGCGGGGCAGGCCGAGCCCTGGCATCTCGCCGACAGCGACGACGTCGTCTGACGGCCGCCGCCCGGGTTTCCTCTTGCGGGCGTCGCGTCCGGGGCCATGATGGCGGCAGGAGATCTCCCATGATCCATCGTTCGCCGACCCGCCGGTTGCTCGTCGCCCTGATGGTGGCGGGGCTCGTTCCCGTCGCACCCACCTTCGCCTCCGCCGCCGAGCTCAGGATCATGGCGACCGGCGCCTCGAAGGAGGTCGTCCAGCGGATCGCCGACCTGTTCCAGGCCCGCAGCGGCCATGCGGTGAGCCTCGTCACCGACACGGCCGGCGGGGTCAGGCGTCGCATCGAGGCGGGGGAGGCGGCCGACGTGGTGGTGGCGACGCCTGTGGTGATCGAAGCGCTGATGGCCGCCGGTCGTCTCGCCGCGGGATCGCGGCAGGACCTCGCGCGCACGGGAATCGGCATCGGCATCGCCGAGGGGGCTCCGGTTCCGGCCATCGCGACGGTCGAGGACATCCGGCGGCTCATCCTCGCGGCCAAGGGCGTCGCCTATGTCGACCCGGCCGGCGGCGGCAC
>LNFH01000024.1 GCA_001464235.1 Rhizobiales bacterium Ga0077556
CTGTTGGAGAAGTGCAGAACCGTCAATCCACGGATCGTCAGGAACCGGTCACGGCGGCGATCGGCGGCCATCGCTTCCGCCGTGAAATGACCGTCACCGTCGATCTCGACCACGAGGCCGAGCGATAGCCACGCGAAGTCCACGAAGAAGGGTCCAATCGGCGCCTGCCGGCGGAAATGGCAACCGTCGCGGTTCAACTGGCGCAGCACGTGCCACAGGCGGCGTTCGGGGCTGGGTGATTCCCGCCGCAGCTTCCGGGCCCGGTCCGTGACGGCGAGAGACTGGCGCATGGCCCAGCATGACCCGGCTGAAGAGATTGGCCAGATCGGAAGGCACCGGATGAAGACTAACGGGGGTGGTGCACGCTGAAGGGCCCCACCCGCACCCTCCCCTCTGCGTCTCGCCATTCTGCTCAGGCGTCGTGCCTGGCCCGACCGACGACGTCATGGCGCGAGGCCGAAGCCTCCCTCCCCTCGCCAGAGGGGAGGGTAAGGGTGGGGCCATTTCGATCCTCGCCCTTGCCCGACTCAACCGGACCAGCCGGCAGCCCCCTACCCCCGGTCCCTCATGATGCGCGCCTGGTCGCGCTGCCAGTCGCGCTTCTTCTCGGTGTCGCGCTTGTCGTGCAGCTTCTTGCCGCGGGCGAGCGCCAGTTGCAGCTTCGCCCGGCCCTGCTCGTTGAAATAGAGCTTGAGCGGCACGACGGTGAGGCCGTCGCGCTGCACGGCCCCCGTCAGCTTGGCGATCTCGCGCTTGTGCAGCAGCAGGCGGCGCGGCCGCTTCGGCTCGTGGTTGAAGCGGTTGGCCTGCAGATATTCGGGGCCCGAGGGGCCGGCATAGCTCTCCCCGATCGTCGCCTTGGCGGCGCGCAGCGACTTCACCTCGGTGCCGGTGAGCTGGAGCCCGGCCTCGAAGGTGTCGAGGATCTCGTAGTCGAAGCGTCCGCGCCGGTTCTCGGCGATGACCTTGATCTTGGGGTCCGGCTTGGCCGCCATGGCGTGTGCTCTCTCAAGCCCCCGTCAGTTCATCAGGCCGGCATGGACGAGCGCCTTCTTCAGCGTCTCGCGGGTGGCCTCGGAGGCCGCCACCATGGGCAGGCGCACCTCGTCCGCCATGCGGCCGAGCAGCGCCAGCGCCGCCTTGGACGGGGCCGGGTTCGGCTCGACGAAGAGGGCCTGGTGCAGCGGGAACAGCTTGTCCTGGATCTCCAGCGCCTTGGCATAGTCGCCGGCGAGACAGGCGTTCTGGAAATCGGCGCAGAGGCGCGGGGCGACATTGGCCGTCACCGAGATGCAGCCGTGGCCGCCGTGCGCCATGTGGGCGAGCGCGGTGCCGTCCTCGCCGGAGAGCTGGATGAAGTCCTTGCCGCAGGCCTGGCGCTGGGCCGAGACGCGGTCGAGCTTCATCGTCGCGTCCTTGACGCCGACGATGTTGGGGATCTCGGCGAGGCGCGCCATGGTCTCCACGCTCATCTCCACCACCGAGCGCGGCGGGATGTTGTAGATGAAGATCGGCAGGGACGTGGATTCCGCGATGGCCTTGAAGTGCCGGTAGAGGCCCTCCTGACTCGGCTTGTTGTAATAGGGCGTGACGTGCAGCAGCCCTTGCGCCCCCGCCTTCTCGGCATGGCGCGAGAAGTCGATGGCCTCCGCCGTGTTGTTGGAGCCGGCGCCGGCCATGACCGGCACGCGGCCGCGGGCCTCCTCGATCGCCCATTCCACCACGCGCTTGTGCTCGTCATGGGTCAGCGTCGGGCTCTCGCCGGTGGTGCCCACCGGCACGATGCCGTGGGAGCCCTCGGTGATGACCCAGTCGACATGGGCGCGGAACGCCTTCTCGTCCACCTTGCCGTCCTTGAACGGGGTGACGAGGGCAGGCAGCGATCCCTTGAACAGGCTGGACATGGAGCGGTCTCCGGAAACGGGAGATGGGTGGCGGCGAGCCGCCGCGAAAGGCCGGCCACAAAGCCTTGAGACGGCGGCAACGTCAAGGGCGCAGGCGCAATTCCAGGGTGGCCCGCTTGGGCCGCGGATGATAGGCGGGAGCGAAAAGGACCCGATGCCATGACCATTTCGAGCGAAGACGAACTCGCCGCGCTGAGGCAAATCGGCCGGATCGTCGCCGAAGCCCTGGAGACCATGGGCAAGGCGCTGGAACCGGGCATCACCACGGCCGAACTCGACCGCATCGGCCGCGCGGTCATGGAGGCGGCCGGCGCGCGCTCGGCACCCGAGATGGTCTACGACTTCCCCGGCGCGACCTGCATCAGCGTCAACGAGGAGATCGCCCACGGCATTCCCGGCGACCGGCGGATCCTGGCGGGCGACCTCGTCAACATCGACGTCTCCGCCGAGAAGGACGGCTATTTCGCCGATACCGGCGCCTCCTTCGCCGTGCCGCCGGTGACGCGGGCTGTCGAGCGGCTGTGCCGGGACGGGCGCAAGGCCATGTGGGCGGGCCTCGGCGCCGTCGGAACCGGCAAGCCCTTCGCCGGCATCGGCCAGGCCGTCGGCGACTTCGCCCGGCGGCGCGGCTACACCCTGGTGCGCAACCTCGCCAGCCACGGCGTCGGCACCTCCCTGCACGAGGAGCCGACCGAACTCGCCACCTGGCCCGACGCCTCCGAGCGCCGCGTCATGGCCGAGGGCATGGTCTTCACCGTCGAGCCCTTCCTCTCCCTCGGCGCCGAAATGGCCGAGGACGGCGAGGATCCCTGGACGCTCTACGCCCTGCCCCGCGCCCTCACCGTGCAGTACGAGCACACGGTCGTCGCCACGCGGAACGGGCCGATGGTGCTGACCCTGGCGGAGCGGTAGGGGACGCGACGTGACACTGCCGAGCGTCGGACCACGGCCGGGCGTATGACCGTCAGCCGGTTCGGGGGACTGCCATAACTCCACGCCCTGGATGCCCGGCAATGCGCCGGTTGAGAATTGGCCGGCACACTCGACAGCCACGACAAGCGCCGTATGGCGATACAATTTTTGCAATATTTATATTGACTCACGCACGTCTTGGGTGTGCACTTTTAAGCGGTGGCGCTTGGTGTCGGAGTAACGCTGACATCTGAAACGGAGCGCCGTCGTTGAGCAGAACGTGGCCGTTGGGGTTGTAATTCCATGCGCCTCTCGATCAACGCATGTGTAGTTGCGGTGGCTCTGTTTGTCGGTGGCTGTGGCACACAGGCACCTAGCCTACGTGAATGGCCAGTCACCAGCGATCGTGAAGAAGGCGACATGATCGCTACAATCGTTCGCAGCCTGGGTTGCGAGTTACGCTTTGCTGTCACCCGGGTCGTAGATCACGATTACAACACCGCACCATTCAGACAATCCCGCAACATCTACACGGCATTCCTCAAGGACTGGGGCGTCCAAGTCGCACTCAACTTCACGATTGTGGAACGAACGGGCTTCAACCCGACGCTGCTTTTGACACCGCCATCGACTCCGTCGTCTGTCTTCACCTTATCCGCTGGCACGTCTGTGAGCGCGGAGGCGACACGGATCCAGAAGATGAACTTCTTTTACACCGTGGCGGATCTCTACCGGCCAGCTGAGTTCAGCAACGGGCGAGGCCGGGAAGCATGTCGCGATCCCAGCGGAAACAGGGAGGGATCACTGCTGGTCGATAGCGACCTGCGATTGATATCCCTCATCCAGGGGCGCCTCGGAACAACGATGCTTGGCTTTGCCGGAAGTCCGGGAGCCCCTGCTTTGCTGCCCAATGAGAAGAACGTTCTGTCGCAGAGCATCGCATTCAAAGTGGTAACGTCCGGCAGTGTCACACCGACGTGGCGCCTGGTGAGGGCGACGGTCAACCCATCCGGATCGCTGCTCAGTACCGGGCGCGATAGGACGCACGAACTCGTCTTCACATTCGGGCCCCTTGACCGATCAGTTCGTGGCGCCCGCGCGCTCGTCCCTCTGGCACAGCAGACGCACCTGCAGACCCAGTTGCAGACCGGCATTCGCAGTTCACTGATCTCACCCTGATGGAGAAACTCCGTGAGAAAGCCGAACAGCCGCAAGAAGGGCAAAGACGAGACGCGCACATCCTCGAAAACGACGCGGGACACGCAGCCCAAACGCGCGGCCGCGGCGGCAACGGCCAATGAAATCCAGAAGCTCATCTCCGAGGCCAAGCTCAGCGACACTGCGCTGACGGAGATCATGCTGCAGTGCGCCACCGCCCTGTCGACGAGGCGCACCGTCAAGCTGTCCGGTCTGGAAGTCGCGCAAGCCAGATCGGCGATGTGCTATTTGAGCTTCCCAAACGACCCAAACGTCAGCCTGTGGCAAAATGGGTTCAAGGTGGGAACGACAACGCTGACGGAGGCGCAGGCACGGGGTATACCGGCCTGTGGCTGAAGAAAACCTACAACGGCGTTCACGATCGTGAGCGGGACCGCTAACGGGTGTCCCCTGCCCCGTCCGAATGCCCTCCCCGTTCCTAAGCGCGAGACGTCTAGCGGTCTGCTCTGACAAAGTGTGCCTTGAGCCTTGAGTCGGGTCGCGCTGCAAAATGACAAAGATCTAAGAATATCATCCTATATACCACACAGCGTTACGCTGCCGCAAGCCCTGAGCGGCCCGCGGCGCGGCGGCGCATCCTTAACGGCTGCTTTACCACGCCGGGCGGTTGCCCCCCTCCCCGGAAAGGAAGCGTCAAGGAAAACGGCCTGATAACCACCTCTTCGAGGCCACATTCCCGTTCGAATGAGGTCGTTCCGCGTTGCGTATCAGGACGGACCTTGCTCCCCGAATCCGCCCGTCGATGTGGGCGGGCGTCGCCCTCACCACCCTCATCCTCGCCGGCTGCGCCCGGGGCGAGGTGTCCGGCGGCGATGCGGCGGGACAGGCCGCCGGCGGCGAGGTGACGGCCCAGCTGACGAGCTATGCCGCGGCGGATCCGGAGACCACCGCCTCGATCTCGCGAGAGCAGCAGGTCTGGCGGCCCTCAGGCGGTGCGGCGAGCGAGGCCGACGTCTCCGCCCTCGGCCGCGTCGCGGCGGCGGCCAGGCGCGGGTCGGCCGAGCAGGCGACCGCCGCCCGCGACCAGATCCGCGATCCGGTCGCCCGTGTGCTGGCGGAGTGGATGATCCTGCGCTCCATCGACACCGTCGGCTTCGACCGGCAGGCGGCCTTCCTGCGCGCCAATCCGGCCTTCCCGGCGAGCCAGCGCATCCGGCTGCGCGCCGAGGGCTCGCTCCTCGACAACAATGCCGGTCCGGACGTGGTCCGCGCCTTCTTCCAGGGCAACCCGCCGCGCTCGGCCAAGGGACGGATCGCCTATGCCATCGCGCTGAAGAGGGCCGGTGACAACGCCCAGGCCCTCCGGCTCGCCCGGGAGGTCTGGCACGAGTCGGATCTCTCCTCGGATGCCGAGGAGCGGCTGCTCGCGGTGTTCGGATCGTCGCTCGGCGCGAGCGACCACAAGATGCGGCTCGACCGCATGCTGCACGAGAACGAGCAGGCGACGGCGTTGCGGGCAGCGCAGCGGCTCGGGGCGGGCCAGGTGGCGCTGGCGCGGGCCTTCCTCGCGGTCGGCGGCCAGAAGCCGAACGGCGGCGCCCTGCTCGCCCAGGTGCCGGCCTCGCTGCACCGCGATCCCGCCTATCTCTTCGCGCGGGCCCAATGGCTGCGCCGCGAGGACCGCGCCGGCGAGGCGGCGGCCATCCTCGTCGCCGCGCCGCGCGATCCGGCCGTGCTGGGCAAGGCGGAGGACTGGTGGGTGGAGCGGCGCGCCATGGTGCGCAAGCTGCTGGACGCCGGCCAGGCGCGCACGGCCTATCAGGTGGCCGCCACCCATGCGGTGCGCTCGGGCGGCCACCGGGTCGACGCGGAGGCCCATGCCGGCTGGCTGGCGCTGCGCCACCTCAACGATCCCGCCACCGCCATCCGCCATTTCGAGGCGGCGCGTCAGGCGGCGACGACGCCGATGTCGCAGTCGCGCGCGTCCTACTGGCTCGGCCGCGCCCACGAGGCGGCGGGACACCAGGGCCCCGCGCGCGCCAGCTACGAGGCC
>LNFH01000025.1 GCA_001464235.1 Rhizobiales bacterium Ga0077556
GGACGGCCTTCCCGTCGCCTTCCAGCTGGTCGGCCGGCCCTTCGCCGAACCGCTCCTGCTGCGCGCCGGCCACGCCTTCCAGTCGCGGACGACCTGGCACACCCGCAAGCCCCCCGTTTCCGCCTGATCGTCCGGCGGCTCCGCCCGCCATCCCAGGGATGTCCCCATGATCATCGACGCCCACACCCACACGTTCTGTCCGCCCGTCGAGGCGCATGTCGCCGGCCGCTACGATCCCAAGGTGATCCCCTACAAGCGGGACATGTCGCCGGAGAGCAAGGCCGTCGACATGGAGCAGGGCAAGCTCCTGGCCGAGCCCTTCAACGTGGTGGAGCGGCGCCTCGCCGACATGGCGCGGATGCGGGTCGACATGCAGGTCATCGCACCCGCCCCGGGTCAGCAGCACTACTGGGCCGATCCGGCGCTGAGCGACGAGATCAGCCGGATGCAGAACGACCATGTCGCGGCGCTGGTGGCCAAGGCGCCGGACCGCTTCGTCGGCCTCGCGACCCTGCCGGTGGTCGATCCGGCGCTGGCCGAGGCCGAGGCGGTGCGCGCGGCGGAGGAGAAGGGCCTGCGCGGCTTCCAGATCGACACGCGCGTCAACGAGCGCGAGCTGTCGGACCCAGCCTTCGACGGCCTCTGGGCCCGGCTCGCGAAGCTCGGCACGCCCCTGATCATCCACCCGCTGGGCTTTTCCGACGGTGGCCGCCTCGGCCCCTTCTTCATGGTCAATACGGTCGGCCAGCCGCTCGAGGAGACCATCGCCTTCCACCACTTCGTCTTCGGCGGCGTGCTCGACCGCCATCCGGACCTCAAGGTCCTCATCTGCCACGGCGGCGGTTACGTGCCGTCCTATATCGGCCGTCTCGACCACGCCTGGAAATACCGCCCCGAGCTCAGGCGGCTGACCGCCGATCCTCCCTCGGCCTATCTCAAGCGCTTCTGGTACGACACCTGCGTGTTCCGCGCCGACCTCATCGAGAACCTCGTGGCGCTCGCCGGCGCCGACCGCGTGCTGCTCGGCTCCGACTATCCCTTCGACATGGGCGACCTCGATCCCGTCGGCCTGCTCGCGAGTTGCAAGGGGCTCGACGCCGCGGCCCGCAAGGTCATCGAGGCCGACAACGCCAAGAGCCTGTTCACCGCCGACGGTTCCTGACCGGGGAGGGGGCCTATACCGCCGACGTCGCCGTCGAGGGCGCTGTCCACGCCGCCTTCGTCCGGTCGGACTACGCCCATGCCCGGCTGGTCGAGGTCGCGACGGACGAGGCGAGGGCCATGCCCGGCGTGCTCGCGGTGGTCACCGCCGCCGACCTCGCGGGCCTAAGGGGCTTTCCGTCGTTCCTCCGCTATCCCGACCGGGACGGACGCCCCTTCGCCGCACCGCCGCGGCCCGTCATGGCCTCCGACCGGGTCCGCCATGTCGGCGAGATCGTCGCGATGGTCGTCGCCGGGACGGCG
>LNFH01000026.1 GCA_001464235.1 Rhizobiales bacterium Ga0077556
TGACGGCCGACGCCATCTCTGCCGCCTGGATGAGCGTGCAGGCCGAGATCCTCGGTCCCGCCATCGCACTGAAGCCGGGCTACGAGACCTTCTGGGCCTATATCCCTCACTTCATCCATTCGCCCTTCTACGTCTATGCCTATGCCTTCGGCGACTGCCTGGTGAACTCGCTCTACGCCGTCTACGAGAAGGCCGATGCGGGCTTTGCCGCGCGCTACCTCGCCATGCTCTCGGCGGGCGGCACCAAGCACCACGCCGAACTTTTGGCACCCTTCGGGCTCGACGCCCGCGATCCCGCCTTCTGGCAGGGCGGGCTCGGGGTCATCGCCCGGCTGATCGACGAGCTGGAGGCGATGGAATCCTGATGTCCCACCAGATCGCCGTCGTCACCCGCTTCTACAAGGAGATGTGGGACAACGCGGACAAGAGCCTGATCCCCGGGATCTTCCACAAGGACTTCACCTTCCGCGGATCGCTGGGGCCGGTGCTGGTGGGCCACGAGCAGTTCGCCGGCTATGTCGACTTCGTCACCGGCGCGCTCGGCAGCTACACCAGCGACATCCTCGAGCTCGTCGAGCAGGGCGACAAGGTCGCCGGGCGCCTGCGCTTCCACGGCTATCACCGCCAGGAGCTGTTCGGCTTCGCCCCCACCGGCAAGCACGTCGCCTGGGCCGGCGCCCCCTTCTTCACCTTCGAGGGCGACAAGGTGCGTGACCTCTGGGTGCTCGGCGATATCCACGGCCTGATCGAGCAGCTGAAGGCAAACGCCGCCGGCTGACCGACGGCGGGATGACCTTCCCGCGCCTTCGTGTTATACAGAATGTACAACACAGGAGGACGTCATGACCGAACAGCCCCGGAAGGTGGAAGCGGAAGGCTTCGTCCTGCAGGTCCGCAAGATCGGCAATTCCATCGGCGTGATCTTGCCGAAGGAGCTGCTCGCGCGCACCAACCTGCAGGAGGGCGACAAGCTGCACGTGATCGAGCAGACGGAGCGGACGATCAAGCTGAGCCCCTATGATCCCAAGCATGCGAAGGCGATGGGCATCGCACGGAAGGCTTTCCGCGACTACGCCGACACGTTCAAGGCTCTCGCCAAGTGAACGAGCCCGTCTGGCTGGACGCGGAGATCATGATCGACATCCACGCCGAGCAGTTGGCGCTGTTCGGCGGGCCGGAAGGCATTCGCGACCTCGGCATGCTGGAATCGGCTCTCGGTCGCCCGGTCAACAAGTTCGGCTACGGAGAGGAGGATTTCGCGGCTCTCGCCGCGGCCTATGCCTTCGGTATCGCGCGCAACCACCCCTTCGTCGACGGGAACAAGAGGGCGGCATTTGCCGCCATCATCGTGTTTCTCGGCCTCAACGACATCGTCTTCGCCCCACCGCCGGCGGAGGCGACCGCCATCATCCTAGCGCTCGCCGCCGGTGAAGTCGGCGAGGAAGGCCTGACCCGCTGGATCCGCGACAACTGGCCGACCTGACCGGCCACCCCCTCGAAACCCGGCCCTGCGCGCACTATCTCTCGCTCTCGACCCTGACCCCGGGAGCCCGCATGCCGCCGCGCGACGACGAAGCCAATCGCCTGACCGGTCGCCTGTCGCGCTATGCCCGCGTCGGCACCAACGTGGCGGGAGCCCCTGTTCGGCACCGACCTGAACCGTGAGAAGAACGCCGCCGACCTCACCCGCGCCTTGGGAGGCCTCAAGGGGCCGATCATGAAGGTCGCCCAGCTCCTCGCCACCATCCCCGAGGTCCTGCCGCCCGAATATGCCGAGGAACTGCAGAAGCTGCAGTCGGAAGCCCCGCCCATGGGCCCCGCCTTCGTCAAGCGCCGCATGATGGCCGAGCTCGGTCCCGACTGGGAGAAGCGCTTCGCCACCTTCGACAAGATGCCCGCCGCCGCCGCCTCCCTCGGCCAGGTGCACCGCGCCACCGCCCATGACGGCATGGCGCTCGCCTGCAAGCTCCAGTATCCGGACATGCAGTCGGCGGTGGAGGCCGACCTCGCCCAGCTCGAGGTGCTGTTCGCCATCCAGCGGCGCATGGACAGCGCCATCGACACCCGCGAGATCATCAAGGAGATCGGCGAACGGGTCCGAGAGGAGCTCGACTACCGCCGCGAGGCCAAGCACGCCGCGCTCTACCAAGAGGTCCTCGCCGACGAGCCGCTGGTGCGCGTGCCGACCATCCGCCACGAGCTCTCCACCGGCCGCCTGCTCACCCTCTCCTGGCTCGACGGCACCAAGATGCTGTCCCACGTGGACCAGACGCTGGAGATCCGCAACCGGCTGGCCACCGCCATGTTCCGCGCCTGGTGGCATCCCTTCGCCGCCATCGGCGTCATCCACGGCGACCCGCATCTCGGCAACTACACGGTGTTCGATGAGGACGGCGAACCCGGCGGCATCAACCTCCTCGACTACGGCTGCGTGCGCATCTTCCCGCCGCGCTTCATCGGTGCCGTCATCGACCTCTACAAGGGCCTGGAGGAGAACGACGAGGCCCGCGTCGTCCATGCCTACGAGACCTGGGGCTTCAAGAACCTCAACCGCGACCTCGTCGACATCCTCAACCTGTGGGCGCGCTTCATCTACGGGCCGCTGCTCGACGACCGCGTGCGCTCCATCGCCGACGGCGTCTCCCCCGGCCAGTACGGCCGGCGCGAGGCCTTCACCGTCCACAAGGCGCTGAAGGAGAAGGGGCCCGTCACCATCCCGCAGGAGTTCGTGCTGATGGACCGCGCCGCCATCGGTCTCGGCGGCGTCTTCCTCCACCTGAAGGCGGAGCTGAACTTCTACCGCATGTTCAACGAGGAGATCGACCGGTTCAGCCTGGAGGCGGTGACGGCCCGCCAGCAGGCAGCCCTCGGTTCCGCCGGCCTCCTCGCCGCCTGAGGCCTGCCGTGGCGGTCTATGTGGACGATCCGATCTGGCCATGGCAGGGGCTGAAGTGGTGCCACCTCCTCGCTGACAGTGAGGAGGAGCTCCACCGCTTCGCCCGCGCCATGGGCGTTCACCGGCTGATCTACCAGGGCCCGCCGAAGACCAGCGCACCCCATTACGACCTCACCGGCTTCGAGCGCCGCCGCGCCATCGCGCTCGGCGCCATCCCCTGCACCCGGCATGAAATCGTCGCCGTCTTCCGCCGCGTGCGCCGGCCGCGTCCCCAGGTCGCGAGGGCTGCCTGACGACCTCGCCTTGACAGGCGCGGCGCTTCCCCCGAAACCGGGACATCCCGATCCGGAGAGCTGCTTGACGAAGCCCCCGCTCACCATCCTCCTGTGTTCGCCGCGCGGCTTCTGCGCCGGCGTCGTGCGCGCCATCGACGCCGTCGAGCAGGCGCTGAAGCTCTATGGCCCACCGGTCTATGTGCGCCACGAGATCGTCCACAACCGCTTCGTGGTCGACGGGCTGAAGGCCAAGGGCGCCGTCTTCGTCGAGGAGCTGGACGAGATCCCGGACACCGCCGCCCCCGTCATCTTCTCGGCCCACGGCGTGCCGAAATCGGTGCCGGCGAGTGCCCAGGAGCGCAACTTCCTCGCCATCGACGCCACCTGCCCTTTGGTCACCAAGGTCCATCGCGAGGCGGAGATCCACCACCGCCGCGGCCGCGAGGTGGTCCTCGTCGGCCATGCACGCCATCCGGAAGTCGTCGGCACCATGGGCCAGCTGCCCCCCGGCGCGGTCACGCTGGTCGAGGCGATGATCGTCGTCGGCGCGCCGAACTCGTCGAACTCGCAGCGTCTGCGCGAGGTGGCCGAGCGCGAGGGCTGCGCCGTCTCCGATCTCGTCCAGCGCGCCGCCGACATCGACTGGACCCGGTTCGGCGCCATCGCCTCTCTCGGCATCACCGCCGGCGCCTCGGCCCCGGAAGTGCTGGTGGAGGAGATCATCGAGGCCTTCGCCGCCCGCTACGAGGTCTCGGTCGAGACCGTCTCCACGGCCGACGAGAGCGTCTTCTTCCCCCTGCCCCGCCAG
>LNFH01000027.1 GCA_001464235.1 Rhizobiales bacterium Ga0077556
CTACCAGCCCGTGCCCGGCGTCTATGACGAGATCCTCGACGAGCGCGGCGAGCCGCGCGCCCACTGGCAGCCGGTGCTGGCCACCCTCGCCGATCTCGGCCCGCGGGAGCTGGAGAAGCGCTTCGGCGGCGCCGACCGCTACCTGCGCGATTCCGGCGTCTTCTACCGGGTCTATGACGACCCGAAGAACGGCGAGCGTGCCTGGCCGCTGGCCCATCTGCCGCTGGTCATCGCGCCCGACGAGTGGCGGGCCTTGTCGGAGGGGCTGATCGAGCGCGCCGGACTGCTGGAGCACGTCCTGAAGGACCTGTTCGGGCCGGCCGACCTCGTTCGGGACGGGCTCGTTCCCGGCGCCACGATCGCGGGCTCGCCGGACTTCCTGCGGCCCCTGGTCGGCACGCCGCCGCGGGGCGGCTCCCACCTCCTCTACTACGCCGTCGACGTCGGCCGCGGGCCCGACGGGCGCTGGTGGGTTCTCGGCGACCGGGCGCAGGCGCCGTCGGGTGCCGGCTACGCGCTGCAGAACCGCCTTGCCATGTCGCGCTCGCTGCCCGAGATCTACCGCAACCTGCCGGTCGAACGGCTCGCAGGCTTCTTCCAGGCGCTGCGCTCGGAATTCTCGTCGCACGCGGCGGCGACGGATTCGCGCGTCGCGGTGCTGACGCCCGGCCCGCTCAACGAGACCTATTTCGAGCACGCCTTCCTTGCCCGCTATCTCGGCTTCCTTCTTGCGGAAGGCGCCGACCTCACGGTGCGCGACGACACGCTCTATGTCCGAACCGTCTCCGGGTTGAAGAAGCTGGAAATGCTCTGGCGTCGCCTCGACGCGGACTTCGCCGATCCGCTCGAACTCAACCCGCGCTCACAGCTCGGGGTCGCCGGCCTCGTCCATGCCATCCGCTCCGGCAAGGTGACGCTCGCCAACGCGCTCGGCTCGGGCGTTTTGGAAGCGCGCTCGCTGCTCGCTTTCCTGCCCTCCATTGCCCGCGCGCGGCTCGGCCGCGACCTCGCCATTCCCCATGTCGCGACCTGGTGGTGCGGCCAACCGCTGGAACGCGGCGCCGTCATCGCCGACCTCGATTCCTTCGTCATCGCGCCGGCCTTCGCCCAGACCATCCCCGGCCTCCTCGACGAGGGCGCGGTCCTCGCCTCGAGCCTCGCGCCCGAGAAGCGGCTGCGGCTCGCCGAGGAAATCCGCCTGCGCGGCTCAGACTTCGTCGCCCAGGAGGTGGTCAAGCTGTCGACCATGCCGGTGTGGAACGACGGCTATCTCGAGCCCCGCCCCTTCATCCTCCGCCTGTTCCTGGCGCGGGTGGGCGACGGCTGGCAGGTGATGCCCGGCGGCTTCTGCCGCATCGGCGACCGCATCGACGCGCGCGCCGTGACCATGCAGCGCGACGGCCGCTCGGCGGACGTCTGCGTGCTGGCGGAGGGGCCGGTGGCGGAAACGACGCTGCTGCCGACACCCGACAAGGTGGAGCTGCGCCGCTCCACCTCCTCGCTCCCCAGCCGCGCGGCGGACAACCTGTTCTGGCTCGCCCGCTACATGGAGCGGGCCGAGGCCACCCTGAGGCTGCTCCGGGCGCTCGGCGATCATGTCGGCAGCGGCGAGACGACCGGCCCCGACATGATGAAGCGGCTGGTCGAGCTGCTGATCTCCTGGGAAGCGCTGCCCAAGGACACCGTGCTCACGGACCCCCATGCCGTGGCGGCCGCCGTCCTGCACGGCGACCGGCCGGGCGGGCTCCTGTCGCTGTCGCGCGCCGCTCTCAACGCGGCCTCGGTCATCCGCGACCGGTTCTCGCCCGATGCCTGGAAGACCATCGGCGACATGGTCCATCTCGCCGAGGACGGCCGGCGCCCGGAGGCGGCCGCCCTCGATCGCGTGGAGGCGGGCCTGAGACTCTCGGCCGTCTTCTCCGGCCTCGCCCAGGAGAACATGAACCAGCTCATCGGCTGGCGCTTCCTCAAGATCGGCAAGCGGATCGAGCGGGCGCTCGGCATCTGCCGCTTCGGCCGCACCTTCGCCGACGCCAAGGCGGGCACGGCGGGGCTCGACCTCCTGCTGGCGCTCGCCGACAGCCAGATCACCTATCGCCGCCGCTACGTGATGATCGCGGCGCGCGCGCCCGTGCTCGACCTCATCATGCTGGACCCGAACAACCCCCGCTCGGTCGCCTTCCAGGTGGAGCGGATCGCCGACCATCTCGCCCATCTGCCGGACCATGTCTCCGACGGGCGGCTGAACGTGCCGGAAAAGCTGATCGCGCGGGCGCGCGTGGACCTGCAGACCGCCGACGCCCACACGCTCGACAGCCGCCAGATCCTCGCCATCGAGCAGCGCCTGATGGCGATCTCCGACGAGGTGTCGGAACGCTATTTCACCCACCGCGACGGGGCGACCCCGGTCGGTGCCGCCGCCAGCGATCTGTTCTGATGCGCTACCAGGTCCGCCAGGTCACCGATTACAGCTACGCGCGGCCGGTGGTCTTCGCCCAGCACGTGCTGCGCATCGTGCCGGTCGACCGGCCGGGCCAGACGGTTTCCCGCTGCGAGATCGCCATCTCGCCGGAGCCGGCGATGCGGCGCGACGACACGGACTTCTTCGGCAACCGGCGCATCTTTCTCGACCTCGACCGCCCGCACCGCAGCCTGACGATCGAGATGCGCGCCGAGATCAGCGTCGCCGGCACCAGTCGGCCCCTGCCCGGCATGGACCCGCCCTGGGAGCGGGTGCGCGAGACGGCGTTCGCGAGTGCCGACATGTCGCCGGCCTCGCCGGTCCATGCCCTGTTTCCCTCGACCTACGTGCCGCGCGACCCGGCGATCCGCGCCTATGCCAGTGCGTCCTTTCCGCCGGGCCGGCCGATCCTCGAGGCGGCCTTCGACCTGGCCAAGCGCATCCAGAGCGACTTCGCCTATGCGCCCGGCACCACCGACACCTCGACGCCGGCCGCGAAGGCCTTCGCGATGCGTCGGGGGGTGTGCCAGGACTTCACCCACATCATGATCTCGGGGCTGCGGGGCCTCGGCCTGCCGGCGGCCTATGTGTCGGGGTTCCTGCGCACCATCCCGCCCGCCGGCCAGCCGCGGCTCGAGGGCGCCGATGCGACCCATGCCTGGGTGTCGCTCTGGTGCGGACCGGAGCTCGGATGGTGGGGGCTCGACCCGACCAACGGCCTGATCGTCGGCGAGGACCACATCGTGCTCGCCATCGGCCGCGACTTCGTCGACGTCGCGCCGAACGGCGGCGTGGTGATCGCGGCGGGCGACCACGACATCTCGGTGGCCGTGGACGTCAAGCCGGTCGCCGGCTGAGGCCGTATCAGGACTCGAAGGTCATCATCAGGCGGCGGCGGAACTCGGCATAGTCGCGGATGACCACCATGCGCTGCGGGACCACCAGATGGCGCAGCGTCGCCTCGTGGGCGCCGATCCAGATGGGAACATCCCCCGGCAGGCCGCGATCGAGATGCACCAGATCCTCCTGGAGCGAGCCACCGGGAAGGCTGTGCACGGCGCTGATGACCAGCAGGGCGACCTTCGCCGCCGTCGCATCCGCGGCGAGGGCCCGGGCCGGCATACCCGCACCGAAATAGACCAGGCGATGGCCCAGCGCGGCGGCGATGAAAGCGCCCGCCAGCAGGCCGAGCTCGTGGCGCTCCTCGCCCAGGGTGGCGAAGGCGACCGGCCGCCGGTGGGCAGCCGGCGACAGCCCGGAGATGGCGGCGGTGACGACGTCGCGCGCCTTGGCCGACAGCCGGTGCTCGTCGCCGATCCCGAGCCGTCCCTCCTGCCAGCGCCGGCCCACATGGCGGATCGCCCGGCCGTAGACGTCCACGGCGACGACGGGAGGCAAGGAGGCGAAGACGAAGCGCAGCAGCACGCCGAAGCCGTCGACGTCGTGATCGTCGACCGCCTGTTCCAGCCGGAGGATCACGTCGCGGTCGAGAGAGCGGACGTCCGGCTGCGCGGGCTGCAGCTGCTTCAGGTCGGCGATGGTGAGGCCGCGGAGCTCCGCCATGCGATGGCCGCCGGCGACGAGCTCCTTGACGAGCATCAGACGCTCGACATCCTCGGCGGAATAGAGCCGGTGACCTCCGACCGAGCGCGACGGCGCGATGAGGCCGTGGCGCCTTTCCCAGCTGCGCAGCGTCGACACATTGACGCCGGTGAGCTGCGACAGTCGCGAAATGTCGATCGGCCTGTTCACCAGCGCCCCCCGGCGGCTCTATGCGACAAAAAAACGCTATGCCTCCGCGCATGGGGCCCATGAACCCTGGCTCCGCTGCGCAACTTCTGCACAGCTTGATACTGCAAAAAGATTACGCAATTCACTTCCTGAGTTTGGCCATTGCGGACAGCTCGCCAATAGTTGTCGTAACGTCATCCGCAAGGTCATCTTCGACGTGTTTCGATTCAGATTTTGTTCAAATGCGCGGGGTGATGGATGAGGCGTCGCTGGTTCCCCCAGGACCAACCAGGAAACGTCCAAATGCTGTTCCGCAACCACGCCGCCAACAAGCTGGCGGCCCTGGATCTCTCCCAGGCCGTGATCGAGTTCGAGCCCGACGGGAAGATCATCACGGCCAACGAGAACTTCCTGAAGACGCTGGGCTACCGGCTGGAGGAGATTCGCGGCCAGCATCACTCGCTGTTCGTCGCCCCCGAAGACAAGGACGGCCCGGCCTATCGCCAGTTCTGGGACGAGCTGCGCGCCGGCAAGTTCCAGGTCGCCGAGTACAAGCGCATCGGCAAGGGCGGCAAGGAGGTCTGGATCCAGGCGTCCTACAACCCGGTGAAGGATTCCCGCGGCCGGGTCTACATGGTGGCCAAGTATGCCACCGACGTGACCGACCAGAAGCTGCGCGCCGCCGACATCGAGGGGCAGCTTGCGGCGATCCACAAGGCGCAGGCGGTCATCGAGTTCAACCTCGACGGCACGATCCTCACCGCCAACGAGAAATTCCTGACGACCCTGGGCTACCGCCTCGACGAGATCCGCGGCCGGCACCACTCCATGTTCGTCGCCTCGGGAGAGGCCAATTCCGGCGAATACCGGGCGTTCTGGGCGTCCCTGGCGCGCGGCGAGTTCCAGGCGGCGCAGTACAAGCGCGTCGGCAAGGGCGGGACCGAGGTCTGGATTCAGGCCAGCTACAACCCGATCCTCGACATGAACGGAAAGCCGTTCAAGGTGGTGAAGTTCGCCACCGACATCACCGCGCAGGTCCATGAACAGGAGCGCCGCGCCCAGGTTCAGCGGCAGATCGACGGCGACCTCGGCAACATCGCCGATGCCGTCTCCAGCGCCAAGCACGAGGCGACGCAGGTCGCCGCGGCCTCGACCCAGACCTCCGGCAACGTGCAGGCGGTCGCCGCCGGTGCCGAGGAGCTCGCAGCATCCGTCGGCGAGATCAGCCGCCAGGTGACGAACGCCCGCGAGATTTCCGGGGGTGCCGTCGAACAGGCGACCCGGACCAGCGAGATCGTCTCGGGCCTGTCCTCGGCCGCGGCCCGGATCGGCGACGTGGTGCAGCTCATCAACAACATCGCCGCCCAGACCAACCTTCTCGCCCTGAACGCCACCATCGAGGCGGCGCGGGCGGGCGAGGCCGGCAAGGGCTTCGCGGTGGTGGCCTCCGAGGTGAAGAGCCTCGCGAGCCAGACGGCGAAGGCGACCGACGAGATCGGCGCGCAGATCGCCTCGGTGCAGGCCTCGACCGAGGGCGCCGTCAGCGCCATCGGGGACATCTCGACCACGATCGTCAAGATCAGCGAGATTTCGACGGCGATCGCCACGGCGGTGGAGGAGCAGAGCGCGGTGACGGCGGAGATGTCGTCCAACATGCGGGTGGCCGCGGAAGGCGTCGAGGCCATCTCCATGAGCATGAACATGATCGCGCGCTCGACCGGAGACATCGACGAGGCGACCGCCAAGGTGCGGACCGCGTCTCGCTCCCTCGCCTGAGTGTCTGTCCACGCGGCCAGATCCGGCTCGCGCCGGGTCGCCCTTGGCTGACGACGGAGAGCGGGACGATTGCGGCGACCGGGGGCCGCAGGGCCTGAGGTTCTTACCGACGTAAGCCCGGTGCCGGCGCGAAAGGCCCGCGGATGTCGCGCGACGTCACCCGCGGAAGAAGAACGCGCCCTGTCACCATGGATCGGCGCCCCCCAAGTCGCGGGCGCCGCGGCGACCGAGAAAACCGGATGCCAGGTGTCCCCTGCCCGCGCGATCTCCGCCGACACTGTGGCTGTGGCCACCCGCACCAGTCCCATCGCTCTCCGCATTCATTTGCGATTCAGGCGCCTTCCGAAATAGTCACTGCATCATCGGATCTCCTGGCAGAGGTGAGCGCAGTGGCATCATTCATCAGGTCTACCGGGCTGGCCTTGGCTCTCGCCCTCGGCGGCCCCGCGGTATCGGGCGGTTCTGCCCATGCTGCCGGTGCTCCCGACTGCCGGATGGCGGGCACGCGCGTTGCCGCCGAAGAGGGCGGGCAATTGCTTTCCGCGCGCGCATCGGGCGGAGAATGCGTGATCGTCGTGCAGGTTCAGGGGCGCGGCAATGAGGGCCCCCGCAGGGTGACGCGCAGGGTCGCGTTCTAGGGAAGAGACGCTGAGGCTCACGTCGCGCTGGTTGCGCTGTCTCCGGCATCACCTCCGCGGCCGCCCGCATCCGGAGGTGTGGTGCAGACCAATCTCCACGCGCTCGACGCCACGATCGAGGGGTCGACGGGAGGCGGCCCGTCCCCCGTGAGGCTTTCGCCAGCCTCACGGTCCCGTGGGCCCACGGGTGGGCGGCGAAGCCGTTAACCGGGGGCGCGGTTGACCATTAAGCCCCTGTTGTCCTTCTCTTTTCTCGCTTCTTTTATGGATTTCGGGGAAGATCGGTTGAAAGAGAGGGCACGGTCATGTCCCTGCTTGTATCGCCGACGGCCCCCGACGCCCTGCCCCGGATCGGCTCGCCGCCGCTTTTCGCCGACGAACCCTCGGGCACCCCGCGGCAGAGCGAACTCCTCAGGCTGCTGCGCATCCACAGCTGGTCCATCGACCTGAAGACGGAGCGGGTGCGCTGGGAGAGCGTCGACGCCAACGACCGCACCGTGGTCATCAAGGCGACCCTGACCGACCTCCTGAAGCAGGCGAACGACGAGGACGCCGGCAAGTTCCGCGCCCACCTCAAGCAGGCCATCGACACCGGCAGCGCCGGCCCCGACCATTTCCGCTTCGACGACCTCGACCATGCTGGCAGCGCAATCGAGTCGGTCTGCGTGCTCAAATGGCTGGCAGGCCACCCGGTCGTCGTCGGCCTCTACCGCAATTGCGACAAGGAGCAGCGGCAGGCCGCCGTGGTCGGCGCCATGCGGACCACGATCGAGACGCTCGTCGCCGAATCGACCAGTTGCATGGTCGTGCTCGCCCGCGACGGCACCATTCTCAACTGCAATGCGGCCTTCGCCAGATGCCTCGCCCTCAAGGACAGGCGCATGGCGATCCGCCAGAACGTCCTCGATCTCGTCGGCGGCCTGTCCGAGCGCCTCGAAGCGATCATCCGGGGCGCGCTCCTCTCCCAGGACGCGCTGTCCGGCCACTTCGTCACGACCTTCCCCGGCGGCCAGGTGCGCGGCGTGCGCTGGAAGGCCTTCGGGCTGGACCTCCTGAGGGGTGAATCCGCCACCCGCGTCTTCGCGTTCGACCTGCGCCGGACCGAGGCCGACGACATCATCGACTAGGCAGGCACCCACAGCCGGCCGGTGTCGAACCGCGCCATGTCGGCGAGCAGCTTGACGAATTCGGCGGCCTGGAAGGCGGCGGTCGCCCTGCCCTTTTCCGCCGTCGCGAGCGAGGCGTCGCCCGCCGCGCCGTCCGGATTGATGTCCTGGGCCATCCAGCCGAAGGCGTGGTTCAGCGTCGGGCGGAGATAGGTGAACTCCTTCTCCATCGAGACCATGACCGGCTCGAACAGCTTCGCCTCGCCCATGTCCACGAGCTCCGGCCGGAAATGCAGCATCAGCGAGGTCTCGACGTCGCCGCCATGGATGCCGTGGTTGATGTCGAGGTCGCCATAGAGGCCGGGCGGGCGGCCGAAGGCCGTCCAGCTGGTCACCACGGCGAGCTGGCGGAAGCGGATGCGCAGCTCGCGCGCGACGACGCGCATCGGGTCGAGATTGCCGCCGTGGGAGGTCAGCAGAACGATCTTGTCGATGCCGGCGCGCTTCACGCTCTCGCCGATCTCGATCCAGCTCTTCAGCACGGTCTCGGCGGACAGCGTCAGGGTGCCCTTCGAGTGGAGGTGCTCGTTGGACTTGGCGACGGCCTCGATGGGCAGGAAGAGCGCGGTGACCTCCGGCCCGACGAGAGGAAAGGCGGTGTCGATCATGCCCTGCATGATGGAGGTGTCGGTGGAGACCGGCAGATGGGGACCGTGCTGCTCGATGGCGGCCAGCGGCAGCACG
>LNFH01000028.1 GCA_001464235.1 Rhizobiales bacterium Ga0077556
ACGTCGAAGAGCTTCTCCTTGGTGTCCTGGTCGGCGAGATCGGCGTCGATGCCGTCGAGCACCGCCTTGTCGATGCCGGCGACGAAGGCCTCGACGATGGCGAAGCGCGATTCGAACATGGCGCGGATATCGCCGAGGGAGACGCCGGACCGCGTTGAGACGTCCGACAGCGTCACCGCCTCGTAGTCGCGTTCGGCGAGGAGCGCCATGAAGGCCGCGACCACGGCCTCCCGGCGGCCGGTCGTGGCGGTGGTGGTCTCGGTCGCATCGGTCATGGCCGTCTCCATCGGTGGAATGCCCTTTCCGACAGATAGGTCGTTCCGCTCAGCCCGCCAGCTCCCGCGAGCGTTTCGCCGCAGCCGCGATGGCGGCGACGAAGGCGGAGTCGATCCCGTCCGCCCCCATCAGCACCTGCAGCGCCGCGTGGGTGGTGCCGTTGGGCGAGGTGACGTTCTGCCTCAGCGTCGCCGGTTCGACCTCGGGCGAGCGGTGCATGAGTTCGCCGGCCCCTTCGACCGTCGCCCGGGCGAGGCGCGCCGCGAGGTCGGGCGGCAGGCCGGCGGCGGCGCCCGCCTTCGCCAGCACCTCGGCGAGGAGGAAGACATAGGCAGGGCCGGAGCCGGAGACGGCGGTGACGATGTCGATCCAGCTCTCCTCGATCAGCCACTCGACCCGGCCGACGGCGGAGAGCAGGGTCTCCACCGCGGCGCGCTGGTCCGTGGAGACCTGATCGTTGGCGGCGGCGCCGGTGATGCCGCGGCCGACGGCGGCGGGCGTGTTCGGGATGGTGCGGACGACGGCCGTGCCGGCGCCGAAGATCGCCTCCAGCCGGGCGATGGTCTTGCCGGCCATGACGGAGACGACGACCGTGCGCGGACCGACGAGATGGCGGACGAGCGGCATGACGTCGTCGGCGATCTGCGGCTTCACCGCGAGGATCAGGACGTCGGCGACGGCGGGTTCCGCCGGGTCGAGGGCGATGCCGTGCGCGTCGATGATCGCCTGCACGTTGGCCGGCGGGCGCGGGTCGACCACGGTGATGCGGGCCGGCGCGAGGCCGTGGCCGAGCCAGCCGCGCAGCAGCGCGCCGCCCATCTGGCCGGCGCCGACCAGCACGACGTGTCCGGTGAAGGCGGCGAGGGATCGGGAGGCGGGCGCGGCGTCTGTCATGGCATCCTCAGGGGCTGGTCAGCCCCACGGATAGACCCCCTGCCCGGTCCTGTCACGCCTCGCCGGCGGTCTCGAACAGCGCCGAATCCATCGCCTCGCGCGCCGACTTGCCGGCCCAGACGACGAACTGGAAGGCCTGGTAGTAGCGGTCGCAGGCCTCCATGGCGGCGTCGAGCTGGGCCTCGCACTGGCGGCCCGAGGCTTCCGCACCGCCGGCGAGCAGCAGGGCGTGGCGGAACATCACCACGCCTTCCTGCGGCCAGAGGTCGAAATGGCCGAGCCAGAGCTGCTCGTTGATGAGCTGGATCAGCTCCTTCACCTCCGACCGCCTGCGGTCGGGCACCTTCAGATCGAAGGCGCAGGCCAGATGGAGCGATTCGATATCGTCCATCCAGGTGAAGGAGGCGTGGTAGTCGGACCACCGGCCGGTGACGGAGAGGGTGATCTCGTCATCCCCCGAACGGTCGAACGACCATTCGTTGAGAGACGCCAGGTTCTCTACCAGATCGACGGGATTGACCTGCCGGTCCGTGCTTTCGATATCGATCAAGGACATTCCGCCCCCGTGCGGTTCGCTCGGTTGTCGGACAGACGCGACGGGACGCAACTGGACGCGAGACCGGCGGGCCAAGCTTTTGATTCGACTGTTCGAATCGATCTCTGACCCAGACCCTAACGCAGGATGGCGGCGCTGCCTACTGACCCCACCAGCGATCTTGGATTCGCGTTCCGGCCGCAATCGCGCCGGCCTCCTTATCCACACGGGAAGGGCCGCAACGAGCCCGTCCTCCACCGTTTGCCGCCGCGAGCGGCAGGGCGGCGGTCGCCTGCATTTTGCTCAAAATGCGGGCATGCTGCCGAGGCGTGCGGCAGGTGAAATCCAGCCATGCAGGCATTCCGGTTGTGCGCTGCACACGAACACGCCATCTTCGGCTGGTCGATAGCATTTTTTGGGTCACGTCCTCCCTGTGACCCTCGCGTCGCTGTCGGCGTTCCCCTCTGGAAGGCGGCTTCCTGGTGTTCGTCATCGGAAGCCGAAACTCAAAAGGCCGGGCTCCTGGAGCCCGGCCCTTTTTTTGTCGTCCGTAGGCGTCAGGCCGCGCGGCTCTGCACGATCTTCTCGGCGTCGCGGCCCGTCAGTTCGGCGAGATGGTCGAATCCCGACGTGAAGGAGCCGACTCCCGCCGTCGCCGAGCGGATCTCCACGATGAGGTCGCCGATCTCCGCCTCCGGCATCAGGGCGCTCACCAGGTCCCAGCCGGGCCAGCGGTCGCGGGCATCGAAGCCGAGAATCTGGCCGCGACGCGCCGAGACGATGGCGTTGACCCTGGCGGTGGCCTCGGAGGGCACCGCCACCTCAATGCGCATGACCGGTTCCAGCAGCACCGGCTGGCAGGCCGCGAGCGCCTCCTGGATGGCGATCCGGCCGGCCTGCTGGAAGGCCATGTCGGAGCTGTCCACCGTGTGGAAGCTGCCGTCGGTGAGGGTCACCGCGAGGTCGACCACGGGAAAGCCGAGCGGCCCCTTGCGCAGGGCGTCGGCGATGCCCTCGCGCACCGCGGGGATGTACTGCTTCGGCACCACGCCGCCCGTGATCCTGTCGTCGAAGACGAAGCCGGTGCCGCGCGGCGCCGGTCTGGCGTCGATGATCACGTCGCCGAACTGGCCGTGGCCACCGGACTGCTTGCGGTGGCGGCCGCGGACGCCCGTCACCGCCTTGCGGATCGTCTCGCGATAGCCGATCGCCGGGCGCGCCTGGTTCACCGCCACGCCGTAGCGGTTGGCGAGCCTGGCGATCGCGACACGCAGGTGCATCTCCCCCTGCCCCGCCAGGATGATCTCGCCGGTCTCCGCATCGTGGGTGACGGCGAGCGAGGGGTCCTCGTCGACGAGCTTGCCGAGGGCGAGGCCGAGGCGGACGTCGTCCTTGCGGTCGCGGGCCGCGAGCGCGGCGGACAGGACCGGCTGCGGCGCCTCGACCGTCACCAGCGGCGCCGGGGCGGCGCGGCCGGTGGTGATCGTCTCCCCGGTCGCGACATGGTCGAGCTTGCCGAGGGCGACGGTGTCCCCGGCCCGCGCCTCCCGCATCTTGTCGACGCCCGGCCCGAAGAGGCGGAACAGGCCCGAGGTGCGCTCGGCCACCCCCGCAGCGCCGGTGAGCACGGCGCCTTCCGCGAGCGAGCCGGACAGGACGCGGGCGACGGAGATCTTGCCGCCGTGGGGGGTGTGGATGGTCTTCATCACCTGTGCCACCGCCTCGCCCGGCGCCACGCCGAGGCGCCCGGCGGCCGCGGCCACCGTCGGCACGTCGTGGCGCAGCGCCTTGAGCAGGCGCAGGACGCCGTGGGTCTGCAGCGCCGAACCGAAGAGCACGGGGACCACGAGGCCGGCGGCGAGTTCGCGGCCGAGATCGTCGAAGACGCGGTCGCGCGGCGGCTCGAGGTCGGAGAGCAGGGTCTCCATCAGCTCGTCGTCGTGGTCGGCGAGCGTCTCCAGCATGGAGAATCGCGCCTCCTTCTCCCGGTCGAGATCGACGCCGTCGAGCGGAATGACCTCGGAGGCCGCGTGCTCGCGGTACACGAAGGCGCGCTCCAGCGCGAGATCGACGAAGCCGGAGACGATGCCGTTCCGCCAGATCGGGATCTGCCGCAGCAGCAGCGGCACCCGCGAGGCCGGCCGCAGCACCTCGAGCGTCTCGCGCAGGCGGCGACTGGCCTTGTCGATCTTGTTGATGAAGAGGATGCGGGGAATGCCGCGGTCCTCGAGTTCCCGGAGGATCACCCCGAGCGCCGGCACCTTCTTCTCGTCGGCCTCGCAGACGACCACCGCCGCATCGACGGCGGGGATGACGGTGCGCATGTCGTGGAGGAAATCGACCGATCCGGGGCAGTCGACGAAGGTGTAGTCGTCACCCATGAAGGTGGTGGTGGCGAAGCCGGCCTCGACGCTCATCCGGAACTGGCGGGATTCCGCACTGGAATCCGACACCGTGCTGCCGCTCTCCGTGGCGCCCATCCGCGGGATGGCGCCGGTCCGTTCCAGCACCGCCTCCAGCAACGTGGTCTTGCCGCTCTGGAACGGGCCCACCAGCGCAATGCACCGGGGACCCGACTGTCTTCTGCCGGCTCGATCGCCCATGTCTGCAACCCCTCGTGTCGGGGTCCGGGCGAGAAGGTCGACCCGGAAGTGACAGGCCAAACGGAGGATCTTGTTTCGGGACCTCGCGTGGGAGGCATGGTCCTCCCGCAGGCGGCGCCGCGCAAGGGTGCCGTCTCGCGCTGCAACGTCGCGGCGTGACGGTGACGAGGCCTCAGCGCTGCGGCGGACGGCGGACCGAACCGGTGCGGATGTCGTCGTCGGAGACCGGCGCACGCGCGGTCTGGAGGCCTTCCGCGAGGTCCTTGGAGCCGCGATCGACGAACTGGGCGAGAAGGACGGAGGCGGCGGCGACCGCTATCAGGACCCAGCGGGACATCGAAACCTCGCGACACATCACCGACGACGACGTCTTGTCGCATGGGCGTGGTTAAGGTCGGGTTTACCTTGTGAAAGGGGCCTGCCACCCCACATTCATCACGCAACAGTGAGACGTTGCCGCATTTTCGCCCGGAACCATCGTGTTGCCACCATGGTTTCCGTCACTGTCGTTCACCGGACGACCGGCCGAAGTCCAGCCGATTCCTTCATCGGAAGACCCTGGCCGACAGACATCAGGACGGAGTTGCCGAATGCTGCGTTCGCCTCAATCCTTCCGTATCGGCGGCCCCCGCGCGGGCTTCGGACGCGGCTATCCGCGCGTCCCCACCATCGTTTCGGCCGGCATCGTCGTGGCGCTGATCATTGCGCTCCTGGTCGCCGGCATCTCGCTGACCACCGAACTGTTCGATGCGGCCGGACTCGAGGAGGGTTCGGAAGCCGAAACGCTCGTTCTGTCCGGCACGGTGATCGTCCTCACCCTCGGCCTCGGCGTCCTGCTCGTCGCCATGCTGCGCCGCTACGTCTCCGTCAGCCAGGATCGCAAGGATCCCCCGGTCGCGGCGTGACGGGGCGGCGCATGTCCGGATCGGGTTTCCATCGCCGCGCCGTTCTCTTGTCCGGCCTGGCCGCCGCTGCCGTCGCGGGTCTGACGCAGCGGGCCGACGCCCGCACCGTGCGGGCCGATGCTCCGGACCAGCCGCTCGCGGTCACCACCGTCGCGACGGCCCTCGAAAACCCCTGGGGCCTCGCCTTCCTTCCCGACGGGTCCATGCTCGTGACCGAGCGCCCCGGCCGGCTGCGCCGCGTCACGCCGGACGGCGAGGTGTCCCAGCCGCTGGAGGGCGGACCGCGGGTTCTCGCCCGTGGACAGGGCGGGCTCCTCGGCATCGCGCTCGACCGCGACTTCGCGCGGACCCGGCACGTCTTCCTCAGCTTCGCCGAGGCCCGCGAGGGCTCAACCAACGTAACGTCCGTGTTCCGCGCCCGTCTCTCCGCCTCGGGCGACGGGCTCGAGGACGGCCGGGTCATCTGGCGCCAGCAGCCGGCCTTCGCCAGCAGCAACCATTTCGGCTCCCGCATCGTCGTCGACCGGTCCGGCCATCTCATGGTCACGACGGGGGACCGGTTCAGCCAGATGGATCTCAGCCAGGACCCGTCCAACGCCATCGCGAAGGTCGTCCGCATCACGACGGCCGGTGAGCCGGCGCCCGGCAACCCCCGGGCGGCGGGTCGCGGCGACTGGGCGCCCGAGGTCTGGGCCATCGGGCTTCGCAACGTCCAGGGCGCCGCACTCCATCCCGACAGCGGTCTCCTGTGGGTCAGCAATCACGGCCCGCGCGGCGGCGACGGCCTCTATGCCGTCAGGCCAGGCGAGAATTACGGCTGGCCACTGATCTCCTGGGGCACCCATTACGACGGCCGGCCGGTGAACGGGGGCCTGCGCGAACGCCAGGGGCTGGTCCAGCCGCTGGTGCACTGG
>LNFH01000029.1 GCA_001464235.1 Rhizobiales bacterium Ga0077556
GTCTCGCCCGTCGCCCGCGCCCTCATGGGCAAGGAGGTGGGTGACGTCGCCACGGTCGGCGGCGGCGAGGTGGAGATCGTCGCCATAGGTTGAGGGCGCGGTCCCGCGCCCCGTCCGTCGCGCGGGTCGTCCAGAATGCCCCACCCGTACCCTCCCCTCGCTCCGCGAGGAGAGGGGGACTTCGGCCGCCCACCCTGTCTGCCAGCGTCGTGCCAAGCGCAGCCCTCACGCAGGCCACCGGTCGCGCCAGGCACATGGAATGAGAGGGAGGCGGAAACGTCATAGTCCCCTCCCCGCGACAGCGGGGAGGGTCAGGGTGGGGCATCCAAACCGCGCGCCCAGGCAACAAATCCGGCCGCCAGGAACCATGCAATGCCCCACCCGCACCCTCCCCTCGCTCCGCGAGGAGAGGGGACTTCGGCCGCCCACCCTGTCTTCCAGCGTCGTGCCAAGCGCAACCCTCACGCAGGACACCGGTCGCGCCAGGCACATGGAATGAGAGGGAGGCGGAAACGTCGTAGCCCCCCTCCCCGCGACAGCGGGGAGGGTCAGGGTGGGGCATTCCAAGGGATCAACTGGCGGCGCGCGCTGCCTCGTCGGTCCGGCCGCTCACCCCTCCCCGATCGTCACCACGGCCGAACGCCCGCCGGGCGCCGACGACACCGTGACCGCCTGCGCGCCCTCCACCTGCACGGCGGCGCCCTGGTGCACCACCACGGTCTCGCCGTCGGCGGTGAGGCTCCAGGCTTCTTCCAGTGCGAAGAGCACGACGACCGGCGCGGCGGCGACCGGCTCTTCCGCGCCGCGTCCGCGCCGGATCGCGACCTCGCCCGTCGCCGCGCCGTCCCGCGTCAGCAGGTTGAACGCGGTGGCGGTCTTGCCGTCACGCAGCCGGCAGAAGGGCGCCGGCGCGCCGGCAAAGCGCGTCGGCTCGTCGCGGGGGAGCGTCCGGGTGCCCTCGCCGGCGAAGTCGAGATGGACGCCCGGCCCCTCCACGATGGTGAAGGTGCGCGTCACCCCGGCATAGTCGGAGAAGGGGCCGTCCTTGAGGATGGCGGCGGTGCCGACGCGCCAGTCCGGCTCGCCGTCGGCCCCGAGGCTGACGGCGATGTCGGTGGCGGTGCCGCCGCCGTTCTTCCACGGGACCGTGTGGAAGCCGGCGGGATCGAGAATGCGGATCATCGGCTCACTGCGGGGTGTAGGTGATGCCGCTGATCGGCGAGACGATCTGGTTGTAGATCTCGCCGCAGCGGGCGCCGCAGCGCTTCACGAAGGCCGGCAGCACCACCTTCTGCATGGCCTCGCGCAGCAGCGCCACGTCGGCCGGCGTCTCCCGCGTGATGGTCATGGGCCGGTTGGTGACGACATGGCCGATCTTGCAGCCCGCGGCATTGCCGGAATTGCACTGGATGCCGTCCTCGGTGAGCTCGGCACCGAGCTTCCACTGGGCCTCCTCCACCTCGTTCATGGTCGCCTGCAGGAAGTCACGCACGGCGGGGTCGAGGCGGTTCCACCAGGCGAGGTTCACCGCATAGGCCGCGACGCCCCACTGGATGGGCAGGGTGTAGAGATGGCGCGTCACCTCGTACCAGCGGGCGCCGTTGCCGGTGGCCGTGCCGGTCACGGCGCAGTCGACGACGCCGCGCTCGAGGGCCGAGTAGACCTCGGGGAAGCCGATCGCCACCGGCTGGCCGCCGATGGACTGGATGAAGTCGTTCTGCGAGCCGCCGGGGGTGCGCACGCGCCGGCCCTTGAGGTCGGCGAGGCTGGTGACCGGGTCACGGCAGAACAGCACCTGGCCGGGGAAGGGATAGAAGGCGACGATCTTGATGCCGACCCGCTCCAGCTCCTTGTTGAGCGTCGGGAGCATGGCGTGGGCGATGCGCCGGCCCTGCTCGTGCGAGGGGTTCTGGCCGGACATGTCGATGATGTCGAGCAGTGGCACGTCGCCGGCCACCGTCGGCAGGGCGAGGCCGGCAAGGTCGATTTGGCCCGAACGCAGCACGCGGATGAGATCGGGGCCAGTGAGGCCGCGCTCCGGCCAGCTCGCCAGCGTCACGCGGATGCGCCCGCCGGAGCGCTGCGGCAAGGCCTCGCGCAGCATGGGGATGTCGACGCGGGTGTATTGCGGGATGGAGGGCGAGAGCTGCGTCACCATCTGGATGGCCACCGGCGGGCCGGGCGGCAGGGCGGGCGCCTGGGCGAGCGCGGGGCCGGCAAAGAGCGAGAGGGCAGCCACGAAGGCGGTGGCGGCACAGCGAGACGACGAGACCATGGATGTCCTCCGGACGCGGGGGCATGCCCGCCACGGCTGACTATAAGCGCACGTGACGCTGCGTCGAGACGGGCGGTTGCAGGGCTCGCCGCATTGACCCGGCACCGCGCGCATGGCTAAACCCGCGCCATGACCGCTCCCACAAGCCCCAACGGCTCCGGCAGCCCGGCCTCGCGCCGACGCACCTTCGCCATCATCTCCCAC
>LNFH01000030.1 GCA_001464235.1 Rhizobiales bacterium Ga0077556
CCTCACTCCGCCGCCTGGGCGTGCTCCGTCAGGTTGTCGAGGCTGGAGACGACGTGGTCGGCCAGCGCCTCTGCGAGCTGGGACATTTCGTGCGGGTTGCGCAGCAGCGCGACGCTGACCGAGGGCAGTGCCGGGAACCCGTCGGAGGGCTGCAGCACCCGCATGCCGGGCCGGAGCGCCGATTCCGGCAGGACCGAGACGGCGAGGCCCGCCATGACGGCGGCGCCGACCGCGGCAGCGTTCCAGCTGGCATAGAGGATGCGGTAGGAGCGCCCGGCCCCCTCCAGCCGCTCGGTGGCGGCGCGGCGCCAGTCGCAGGTCGGCCGCCCGA
>LNFH01000031.1 GCA_001464235.1 Rhizobiales bacterium Ga0077556
CGCTCGGCGAGCATGGACGACGGCTCGCAGATGACGGTGACCTCGGCGCGCGGGTTGGAGCGCGAGAAACGCGCCAGGATCTCCGGCAGATAGCGGTCGGCGTAGTCGTCCGGCACGCCGAGGCGCACGCGCCCTGTCAGCTCGGCTGTGGCGAAGGCAGAGACCGCCTCGAGGTTCAGCTTGACGATGCGCCGGGCGTAGTCGAGCAGCCGCTCGCCGTCCTCGGTCAGGCGCGAGGCGCGGCCGTCGCGCTCGAACAGCGATTTGCCGATGCGCTCCTCCAGCCGCTTCATCTGCATGGAGACGGCCGACTGGGTCTTGAACACCACGTCCGCGGCGCGGGTGAAGCTGCCGGTGTCGGCTATGGCCATGAACGTGCGCAGCTGGTCGATATCGAGAAGAATGGCCATTGGTGCGCCCCCGAGACGTCACATCATCAACGCTGATGATAGAGATTAAAAACATTCGCTTCAATGATCAATTGGCCTGTGACATTCTGTCTTCATCGGCACATGCCCCCGAGGACCCGGGTGAGACACCCGGACGTTTGCGTCACCCGACGCCGGCGAGGGGACAGGCGTGCCGACGTCCGACCCGCCGAGGAGAGCCCCCATGCCGATGTTCGCCGCCACCCTTTCGTCCGCCGTCCTCTCGGTGGCCGCTGTCGTGCGCCGCCAGGTCGTGGCTTTCCGCAACTGGCGCGAGGCCCGCGAGGGCTATGCCGCCCTCTGCGACATGGACGAGCGCACGCTCCATGATCTCGGCCTGACGCGGAGCGACCTTCGAGACGCCACGGCGGCCGGGTATTTCGGCGATCCCACGCAGGTGATCGCCGCCCGCGCCAGCGAGCGCCAGGGCCGCCGCTCCGGCCTCGGCACGACGCGCCAGCTCAGCGGTCCGCCGCTGGTGCCCGACGTCGGCGCCGCCCTGTCGCGCACCGTTCCTTCCATGTGAGGGCGCGCCCGCGCCCTTCACGACCCACAGCCTGTCCGGGAAGAAGCCGTCCCCTCGCGTTCGCTTCCCAGACAACCTCGAGCCGCCGCGTGCCCCGCGGCGGCTCTTTTTTCGCGGCCTGCTGCCACGACGGCGAGCCCCTGCCCTATGCGGCGGCGCGCGGGCCCGCTAGAGCAACGGTCCCCGAGCGCGAATCCATGACCCTTGCAGGCCTCCCCGCAGACTGGACCTTCTACGCCGTCGGCGGCCTCGCCACCTTCCTCATGGGGCTCGGCAAGGGCGCCTTCGGCGGTGGCCTCGCCATTCTCGGCATTCCGCTGCTCGCCCTGGTCATGGATCCGATCCAGGCGGCGATCGTCACCGCGCTGCTGGTCGCCTTCATGGACGTCTTCGCGCTCGCCTCCTTCCCGCGCACGGCCTGGTCGAAGCCAGACCTCGCCTGGATCATGCCGGGCTTTCTCGGCGGGCTCCTCCTCGGCTTCCTGGTGTTCGAATATGTCGACCGCCGCTGGGTCGCCTTCGGCATCGCGCTGATCACGCTCGCCTTCACCCTCGACTATTTCTGGCGCCGGGGGATGGTGGTGACGCCCAGCCCGGTCTCGCCACCCCTGGCGACCGCGGCCGGCGCCGGCGCCGGCTTCACCACCTACATCGCCCATGCCGGCGGGCCGCCCATGGCCATGTATCTGCTGCGCCGGGGCCTGACGAAGACCGAATACGCCGCCACCACCGTGGCGATCTTCACGGTCGGCAACGTCGTGAAGCTGCCCGGCTACGTCTATTCCGGCCTCGGCGAGCCCGGCGTCTTCGTCAAGGCGCTGGCCCTCGCCCCGGTCGTCCCGGTCGGCGTCCTCGTCGGCCGGCGGCTCCACGACGCCCTTCCCCGCCAGCAGCTCTTCACGCTCTGCTACGTCCTGGTCGGCCTCGCCGGCACCAAGCTCCTTTTCGACGCAACGCGCGCCCTGTGGTGGCCATGACCCCCTCGACCTTCGCCGGCCACCGCTTCGCGCCCTTCCTCGTCGCCGCCTTCGGCATCTTCCTGCTGTCGGTGATGGACGCGCTGATCAAGGGCGTCGCCAACGCCCATCCGACGTCGCAGATCGTCTTCATGCGCTATGCCTGCGGCATGCCCTGGGCGATCGCCTTCTTCCTGTGGACGCGGCCTCCGGCCCCGAGCGGCGAGATGGTGCGGGCCCATCTCCTGCGCGGCGTGCTCGTCGCCATCACCGCCTTCCTGTTCTTCTACGCCCTCGCCACCCTGCCGCTGGCCGAGGCCATCACGCTCGCCTTCCTGTCGCCGCTGTTCCTCGCGGTGCTCGCCTCGCTGATCCTCAAGGAGCCGATCCAGAAGCCGGTCCTGATCGCCATTCTCGTCGGCTTCGTCGGCATGGCGGTGATCGTCGCCGGCAAGGTGGGCGGCGGCGAATTCGACCTCGTCAGGGTCCTCGGCATCGCCGCGGCCGTCTCCTCGGCCCTCGCCTATGCCGCCAATCTCGTCCTGCTCAGGAAGCGCGCCCAGACCGATCCCTTCGGCCTCATCATCTTGTTCCAGAACCTTTTCCCCCTTCTCATCATCGCCCCCTTCGCCTGGGTCGTCTGGGAGGTGCCGGAGGCGCGGTCCTGGTGGATCTTCCTCGGCATCGGCGCCTTCGGGCTCGCCGGCCACCTGTGCATGGCATGGGCCTTCAAGCATGCCGCCGCCGGGCCGCTCGGCGTCATCGAGTACACCGCCCTCATCTGGAGCGCCGGCCTCGGCTATCTCGCCTTCTCGGAAGTGCCGGCCTGGACGACCTGGGCGGGCGCGGCGCTCATCATCTTCGCCTGCCTCACCGCCATGCGGTGGTCACGATAGTGACAAGGCCCCACCCGCACCCTCCCCACGCTTCGCGTGGAGAGGGGGACTTCGACGTAGCGCTCCGTTCCGGAGGGTCGGGCCAGGCTCGACGGTCCAAGGACGGCACGACGCGGTAGTCCCCCTCCCCGCGCAGCGGGGAGGGTAAGGGTGGGGCAAAAGCTTCTCGCGCCGGCGGATCAGGACGCCGCCGGAACCCGCGCCTCGAAGATCATGCAGGTCTCGGTGGCGTGGGCGATGAGCCGGCCCTTGCCGTCGACCAGCCGCGCCTCCGACGTGGCGATGCGCGATCCCGCATGGACCACCTTGCCCTCGCAGCGCACGAGACCGGTCTGCGGCATCAGCGCCCGGACGTAGTTCACCTTCATCTCGACGGTCGTGTAGCCCTGCCCCGCCTTGACGAGCGTGTGGACGCAGCAGCCGAGGGCGGAATCGAGGATCGTCGCGGTCCAGCCGCCGTGGATGGTTCCGAGCGGGTTGAAGAAGTCGGCGGTCGGCGTGCCCTCGAAGACGGCGAAGCCCGGCGCAACCTCCGTCAGGATGAAGCCCATGGACCGCGCGATGGGCGGCGCCGGATAGCGCTGTTCCAGCATGCCCCGCAGGAAGTCGATGCCGTCCTGCCCCGTGGCCTCGGCCATGTCGACGACGCCGTAGCGGAGGGCGGGAGCGGGGGCGGCGGCGGTCATGGTCGGTCTCCGGGGAACCCATCGTGTAACTGCACGATACGAGGCGGAACCTTGGGGGTCAACGGGCGGCGGGTGCTCAGGCCGCCGCCTGGCTGCCGACCTCGCCGAACTCGTCGGCAAATCCCGCGATGAAGCCGGGCACGGCCTCGGCCGACAGGGTCCGCGCGAAATAGTAGCCCTGCGCCTGGTCGCAACCGAGCTCGCGCACCCAGGCGAGGTCGGCCGCCGTCTCCACCCCCTCGGCCGTGGTGACGAAGCCGAGGCTCGTCGCGATGCCGACGATGGCCTCGACCACCGCCCTGCGGTTCTCCGGATCGGCGGAGCCCGACACGAAGGACCGGTCGATCTTCAGCTTCTGGATGGGAAAGCGCGTGAGATAGCCGAGCGAGGAGAAGCCGGTGCCGAAGTCGTCCAGTGCGATGCGGATGCCGAGCGTGCGCATGTCAGCGAGGAAGCGGCCGCTCTCCGCCATCTGGTTCATGAACAGGGCTTCGGTGATCTCGACCTCCAGCCGGTCGGCGGACAGGTGGCTCGCCGCCAGCGCCTGGGCCACGTGGCTGAGGAGCATGGCGGACCCGAACTGGGCGGGGGAGATGTTTACCGCCACCCGGATCGGCTGCGGCCAGGCGGCCGCGTCGAGGCAGGCGCGTTTCAGCACCCAGGCGCCGATGGGCTCGATCAGCCCCGATTCCTCGGCGATCGGAATGAAGGCGTCCGGCGACAGCAGGCCACGCTGCGGGTGCTGCCAGCGCAGCAGCGCCTCGAAGCCGACGATGGCGCCGGCGCGGATGTCGATGATCGGCTGGTAGGCGAGCCGGAGCTGGTTGCCGTCGAGGGCCGCGCGCAGGTCCTCCTGCAGCAGGCGCCGCTCCTCGGCCTCCTGGTGCATCGTGTCGTCGAAGACCACCACCACGCCGCGGCCGTTGTCCTTCGCCCGGTAGAGCGCGAGGTCGGCATTGCGGATGAGGTCGTCGACCGTATCGGCTTCGCCCGATCCGAAGGCGATGCCCATGCTGGCGCCCACCGTGATGCGCGCGCCGTCGATGGTCCTGGAGCGGCTGATGCGGGCGATGATGCGCCGGGCGAGTTCGAGCACGTCGGAGCGGCGGGCGAAATCGCTCATCACCATGCCGAATTCGTCGCCGCCGAACCGGCCGAACACCACGCCCTGCTCGGCGAGGTCGCCGAGGTCGCGCGACACCGCCATCAGGAGGGCGTCGCCGACGGGATGGCCGAGGGTGTCGTTCACCGCCTTGAACTGGTCGAGGTCGAGGCAGGCCAGCGCGAAGCTGTTGCCGTTGCGCCGCGCCGTCTCGAGGCGAAGCGCCGCCAGCTCGCGGAAGCGGGTGCGGTTCGGCAGCCCCGTGAGCATGTCGGTGCGGGCCATCCAGACCACCTTCTGGCTCGCCAGCTTGCGGTCGGTGATGTCTGATCCGACCCCGCGCCAGCCGACGTGCCAGCCGGATTCGTCGACGAGAGGCTTGGCGGTCAGCGACCACCAGCGCGGCTCTCCGGCGATCTCCACCTGGATGTCGAGGTCGCGGAAGGGCTGCCGCTTCGCGATGGCGAGGCGAAGGGCCTGGCCGGTCTCCTCATCGGCCATGTCGACGATGCGTCGCCCGACCAGCGACTGGCCGGCGACCCCCGCGACCTCGCCGAAGCGGGCGGAGTGCTGCACCACGGCGAACCCGGCGTCGGTGTCGAAGAGCCAGTCCGATCCGTGCTGCTCGAATTCGTTCAGCAGCAGCTCGATGATCTCGCCGCGTTCCTTCAGGCTCGCCTCGGCCCGGAACCGCTCGCTGAACAGACGCGAGGAATTGGCGACGCTCTGCACCACGATCCAGGCATAGGCGAGCAGCAGCAGGGTGAGGAAGATGACGTAGCCGTTGCCGGTCTCCAGCAGCGCGGCGACCGATCCGGCCGCGAGGATGCCGACATAGGCGTAGGCGGCCGAAGGAATGGTCGCCAGGGCGAAGCCACCGGCGCAGATCATGCCGGTGACGAGGCAGGCGATGACCAGCTGGTCCTCGGCCGAGACGCTTCCGAACCAGAAGACCGGGACGGCGGCCCAGAGCGCCGCCAGGGCGGCGGCGTGATAGGTCGCCCGGCGGATCGCGCGGGCCGAGGCGTGCATCCGCGGCTTGCGGCCGCGCCGCAGGAACCAGGCCCGGGTCGTCACCACCACCACGGCCAGGATGGTGAGCGCCCAGGCGGCGAGTACGAAGGGGTTGGCCTCCTCCCGCACCAGGAAGACGACGACGCCGGCATTGATCAGGTTGGCCGCCATGGTCAGCGGCGAGAACCGCGCCACCGCATGGATCTGCGCCGCGCGGATGCGCCCCTCATGGGCGGGCTCGTTGGGCACGTCCTTGCGCCAGCCCTCCCAGGCGTCGCGGATATGGGTGAGGGACGAGGAGGGCGTCACACGGGTCTCCGGCGGCAGCAAAATACCACCAGCACCCTCACCCAACGGCACTTAAGAAACACTCAAACGATTGCGGACTGCTGCCCGGTGCCGGCCGTCAGCCGCAGCGACCGTCCGTCACGGAGCGGCGGATGGCCCGGAGACCGTCGCGGGTGCGGCCCCAGACGTCGGCGCCCACCGCCTCCTCCATCTTCACGTGCTCGGATTCCCACAGGGGGATGGCGGCCGAGAGCAGCGCGGCGCCCCCCTCCGTCAGCGCCGGGCGCACCGCCCGTCCCTGGCCGGTGGAGACGCTGACGAGGCCCGCCGCCTCCAGCCGCTTCAGGTTGCGCGTCATCGTCGTCCGGTCGAGGGCCAGCGCTTCCGACAGCGCCGTCACCGAATTGGTCTTCGCGACCGCCAGGGCGGCGAGGATGTTGAACTGGGTCACCTCGAGCCCGAGGGGGGCGAGCGCCCGGTTGTTGTATGCGCGCGTCACCGCATGGGCCGTCATCCGCGTCTGGTAGCAGATGCAGGACCTGGCGATGCGGTTGACCGTCGCCTCGTCGGGGGCGCCGCAGGGCGCCTGCATCTGGCTGGTCACCGTCGTCATGGTGTCACGATCCGGCGCGAGACGTCCCGCGTCAAGACATGTGGGGTCGGGCGGCCCGTTTAACCATAGATCGTTCCGTCCTTGACTCCCGATACCTCCCGGACTATCTCGACGGCGGGCATTAGCAGTCACGTGAGGTGAGTGCTAACAGCCCCGGCCGACGGGCCGCCAAACATTTCCGCGGCCCCGGGGGCCGCTCATGTCAGGGACACCAGATCCATGAAGTTCCGTCCGCTGCACGACCGCGTGGTCGTCCGCCGCCTCGAGGGCGAAGAGAAGACCAAGG
>LNFH01000032.1 GCA_001464235.1 Rhizobiales bacterium Ga0077556
CCCCGCCGTTCGGGCACCCGCCCGCATTCGGACAGTCACCATGCATGCCGCCTCCCTGCCGACCGGTCTCGTGCTTCTGCTGATCGCCGCCGCTCCGTCGACGGCCCTCGCGACCTCCCCGGCTCCGGCCGTGCCGCTGGCGCCCGCGGAATGCGCGGCGCTGGCGCAGTCGCTCTCGGAGGCGACAGGCATCGCCGTTACCACCGCCATCGGCCCGGTCCGCGTCATCGAGGAGCGTGCCCCGCGCGGCCAGGGCTGCGTCATCTCCGGCAAGGCGACCGGGCTGACGCGGCGCTTCGACGCGGTGTCCGCCCGGCTCTTCGGCGCGCTGCCCGGCTGGCGGCACGATCCCTCCCTCGACGCCGACGGCCCGATGAGCCTCCTCAGGCGCTACTCCTACGGGACCAGCAGGATCATCGTCTTCCTGGAGACCGAGAGTCCGCCCGGTACCTGCGCCGACATCCCCATCGGCGACTGCCGCGTGCCGCTGCGGCGCTGGACATGGACGCTGAAGGCGGTCGCCTACCGCTGAACCGCCACGCTCACAGGAAGCTGGCGATGGCCTTCAGCGGCTTCTTCTCCAGCGCATGGACGGGGATGGTGGCACCCTCCGCCGGATGGCCCACCACCATGAGGATATAGGGCTTCTCGTCCGCCGGCCGCCCGCAGATGGCGTTGAGGAATCCCATCGGCGCCGGCGTGTGGGTGAGGCTGACGAGCCCCGCCTGGTGCAGCGCGACGATGAGGAAGCCGACCGCGATGGAGACCGATTCGGGGACGTAGTAGTTCTTGCGCATGACGCCGTCGGCACTCGCCGACCGCCGCGCTCCGAACACCGCGATCAGCCAGGGCGCAGTCTCGAGGAAGGGCTTGTCCGGGTCGGTGCCGAGCGGCGCCAGCGCCTTCAGCCACTCCTCGCCCGCCTTGCCCGCATAGAATTCCCGCTCCTCCGCCTCTGCCGCCTCGCGAATGCGACGCTTCACGGCGGGATCGCCGATGACGCAGAAGTGCCAGGGCTGGTGGTTGGCCCCGTTCGGCGCGGTGCCGGCGGCCCTGATGCAGGTCTCGATCAGCGCGCGCGGCACCGGCCGGTCGGAGAAGTCGCGCACCGTATGGCGGCGGCGGATGTCGGCGAGAAAGGCGTCCGCCCGCGCCTGCATCTCCGCCTCCGGCCGGGCGAGGTGGTCGGGAAGGGGCACCGGCCGGTAGGCGGTCGTCGTCATGGCCTCAGGCCTCCGGCTGCGGGTCGCGCAGCAGGTGGTAGAGGATGATGGCGCCGAAGGTGGCGGTGCCGATGCCGTCCAGCGTGAAGCCGGCCATGGTCAGCTTGAAGTTGCCGGCGCCCAGCACCAGCGCCACCGCCACCGTGATGAGGTTGCGCGGGTTGGAGAAGTCGACCTTGTTCTCCACCCAGATGCGCCCCGCGGTCGCGGCGATGAGGCCGAAGACGACGATGGCGAGGCCGCCCAGGACCGGCACGGGAATGGTGAGGATCAGCGCGCCGAACTTCGGCGAGAAGCCGAGCAGGATGGCGATCAGCGCCGCGGCGACGAACATCAGCGTCGAATAGATGCGGGTCACCGCCATCACGCCCATGTTCTCGGCATAGGTGGTGACGCCCGTGCCGCCGGCCGAGCCCGAGAGCATGGTGGCGATGCCGTCGCCGACGAAGGCGCGGCCGATATAGGGGTCGAGATTGCGGCCGGTCATCGCCGCGATGCCCTTGAGGTGTCCGAGGTTCTCCGCGACCAGGATGATCGCCACCGGCGCGATCAGCACCATGGCGCGGGCGTCGAAGACGGGCGCGGTGAAGTTCGGCAGGCCGAAGAGCGGTGCGGCCGCGACCTTCGAGAAGTCGATGGGCGCGCCAAGACCGAGGCCATTGGCGAGGACGAGGTAGAGGACGTAGCCGGCGAGGGCGCCGAGCAGGATCGGCAGGCGCCGCCAGAGGCCCGGCGCATAGACCGCGAAGACGCCGACCGCGACCACCGTGAACAGGGCGATCCAGCGCGGGAAGGCCGCGCCCTCGGCATTGCCCGGGCCGGTGCCCGACGCCATGCCGATGGCGATGGGCGCCAGCACGAGGCCGATGGCGGCGACGATGGCGCCGGTCACCACCGGCGGCATGACCTTCTCCACCCAGCCGTGGCCGATCGCCATGACGACGAGGCCGATGACCGTGTAGAGCGCGCCCGCAGCGATGATGCCGCCGAGGGCGAGGCCGATATTGGGCGCGCCGCCCGCCGCCGTGCCGGCGGCCACCGCCGCGAGCACCGGGCCGATGAAGGCGAAGGACGAGCCGAGATAGCTCGGCACCCGGCCACCGGTGACGACGAAGAAGATGAGCGTCGCGATGCCGGAGAAGAGAATGGCGACGTTCGGGTCGAAGCCCATGAGGATGGGCGCCAGGACGGTGGCGCCGAACATGGCGACGACGTGCTGGAGGCCGACGACGACGGTCTGGCCGAGCGGCAGCCGCTCGTCCGGCATGACGATGCCGCCGCTCTTCTCGGTCCACCTGGGAAAATAGCCTTCAGCCATGATCGGCCCCCGTCAATGCGCCGCCCGGTCTCGTGCCGGTTTCGGCTGGAACCGCGACATTATGCCCGAACGCGTGGTGGCTACAGGCCGCAAGCCCGTCATCCACCGGAAATGCGCGGCTCAGGGCAAGGCGGCGAGGCCGAGACCCGAGCAGGCGAGGGCGAGAACGGACGCGGCGGTGCGCAAGGCGTGCCAGCGGTTCCACGGCCCGGCGAAGGCCGGCCACTCCTCTTCCGGCGCGGCGGGTTCGTCGCCGAGCCGCTCCAGCGCGTCGTTGAGCGGGACGTTCGAGGCGACCGTGACGCCGAACGTGCCGATGCCGTAGAGGCCCGCGGCGGCGGCGAACCAGCCGGCGGCGGCGCCCGCACCCGTCCACCAGGCGAGCACGGCCGCGGCGGGCAGCAGCGCCGCGGCGCCGAGGAAGGCCGCGAGGAAGGGTGGGTTGACGATGACGACGTTGATCCGCCGCATGACGGCGATGGCCGTCCTCGCCGGCATCTGGTCGAGGGCCGGCATGACCGAGCACCAGTAGCCGAAGAACAGGCCCGCCACGGTCGCCGTGGCGATGATGGCGAGGAAGCCCGTGGCGAAGGCGGCGGTCGTCAAGGCATCCCTCCCGGGCTCGGCGGCGGTCGTCGTCACGGGACCTGCACCGGCGGTTGCCACCATGGCATAAGGCCCAGGCCGCGGATTGTCAGCAGACGGCCCCCGGCCGCGTAGAGGAAAGCCCATGCCCGTCCTGCCGCCGTCCCGCGACATCACCCTCATCGGCGTGCCGGTGGAGGAGGGCGCCGGCACGCTCGGCTGCGCCATGGGCCCGCGGGCCCTGCGCACGGCAGGTCTGGTTCGCGCGCTGGAGAACCTCGGCCATGCCGTGGCGGATGCCGGCGACCTCGCGCCTGACCCGGCCGTAGACCTCGCGGCGACGGCGGAGGCGCGCAACCTGCCCGTCGTCGCCGGCTTCGCCCGCGCCACCCGGGCCGCCACGGCCGAGGCGCTGGCGGCGGGGCGCGTTCCCGTCGTCCTCGGCGGCGACCATTCGCTCGCCATGGGATCGGTGACGGCGGTAACCGACCACTGCGCCGGCGCGGGCCGGCCGCTCTTCGTCCTCTGGCTCGACGCCCATGCCGACTTCAACACGCCTGAGACCTCGCCCTCGGGCAATCTCCACGGCATGGCGGCGGCCCTGATCGCCGGCGAAGCCGGGCTCGACGGGGTGCTGGGTGCCGATCGCACCACCGTCGATCCGCGCCGCCTCACCCTCTTCGGCATCCGCTCCATCGACGCGGAGGAGCGGGCGCTCCTCGCCGCCCGCGGCATTTCCGTCGTCGACATGCGCCTCATCGACGAGTTCGGCGCGGCGGTGCTCACCCGCCGCGTCATCGAGGAGGTTGCCGCCGCCGGCGGGCACCTCCACGTCAGCCTGGACGTCGACGTGCTCGATCCCGCCATCGCCCCGGGTGCCGGAACGCCCGTCGCCGGCGGCGCCACCTACCGCGAGGCGCACCTCGTCATGGAACTGCTCCACGAGAGCGGCCTCGTCGGCTCGGTCGACGTGGTCGAGCTCAATCCCTTCCTCGACGAGCGGGGCCGGACGGCGCTGCTCCTGGTCGATCTCGTCGCCAGTCTCTTCGGCCGCCAGATCTGGGCTCACGACGCATCTGGCATGCGTTCAACTTTGGGATGACTGCCCTGTGCCCACTTTTTGGGCGCAGGTAACGCTGCGTTAAGCATGGCCCTCCGACATTCGGCGCGGGCCGCTGGGGAGCGGCCTCTCTCCCGGAGTTTCCGACATGCCGCGCTTCCTGCCAGGCAACAGCCTGGCCGCCAGGCTCTATCTGTTGCTGGCCCTCTTCGTCGTCTCGATCATCGCCGTCGCCGCCTACAATCTCCATGCCCTGCGCAGCGGGCTCGTCGCGCAGAAGGAAACCGAGCTGCGCCATCTCGTCGAGACGGCGCTCTCCATCGCCCGCGAGGAGCAGGCCGCCGCCGGCAGCGGCGCGAAGGCCGATGCGGCCGCCCGCTCGGACGCCGCCCGGCGCATCGGCGAGCTGCGCTACGGCCAGGGCGACTATTTCTGGATCAACGACCAGCAGGCGCGGATGATCATGCATCCGACCAAT
>LNFH01000033.1 GCA_001464235.1 Rhizobiales bacterium Ga0077556
GCTTCCGCTCGCACCTCAGGATGAGGACGGGTGTGGATTGCACCCCGGTTGCAGACCGCAGCCGGCGCGGCCTGTTCCCTCGCTGGTGCCACACGCCACCCACCTCATCCTGAGGTGCGAGCATAGGCGCTGCTTGCCAGCGCCGGCGCGAGCCTCGAAGGACGCACTCGCCCGATGCAGGGCCATTGCATGGGAGATCATTCACCTCCCAACGCCTGTCCTCACAAAACACGCATCCCACGGCTAACCGCGATGGGAGACGGCTGTTCTCTCCCGGCGATTTGACTTGAATCCGCCGGGGACAGTGCCCTTATTCCCCCACATCCATGCTGCGGAGGATCGTTTCATGGCGAAGACCCAGGCGACGGGAACCATCATCCCCCTGCCCTCCGACACGGCCGATCTCGCCTGGCACCGGCTGCGCAGCGAGGCCAACGCCATGGCCTCCGCCAACCCGGAGCTGGCGACGCTGGTCCTGCGCACCATTGGCCGGGCCTCGTCCTTCGAGGACGCCGTCGCGCGCCGCATTTCCGCGCGCCTCGCCACCGGCGACGTCCCCGCCGACGTGCTGCACGACGCCTTCACCGAGGCCCTGGAAGCCTCGTCCACCATCGCCGTGGCGATGCGCGCCGACGCCGCCGCGGTCATCGACCGCGACCCCGCCGCCGACCGGCTGATCGAGCCGGTGCTGTTCTTCAAGGGCTTCCACGCGCTGCAGACCCACCGCCTCGCCCACTGGCTGCTGGGCAAGGGCCGCCGCGACTTCGCGCTCTACCTGCAGAGCCGGTCCTCCGAGGTCTTCCAGACCGACATCAACCCCGCCGTGGTCATGGGCAAGGGCGTGTTCCTCGACCACGCCACCGGCCTCGTGGTCGGCGAGACCGCGGTGATCGAGGACGACGTCTCCATCCTGCAGGACGTCACCCTCGGCGGCACCGGCAAGGAGGCGGGCGACCGCCATCCGAAGGTCCGCCGCGGCGTGCTGCTCGGCGCCGGCGCCAAGATCCTCGGCAATATCGAGATCGGCCGCTGCGCCCGCGTCGCCGCAGGCTCCGTCGTGCTGCATGCCGTTGCGCCGAACACGACGGTGGCCGGCGTTCCGGCGAAGCCGGTGGGCACGGCCGGCTGCGCCGAGCCGTCGCGGGCGATGGACCAGATCCTCGGCCGCGAGGCCGTCGAAGGCTTCAGCTACGTCATCTGATCGGCCTGCGGCACGACCCCGCAGGCCGGACGCGCCCCGGCGGGCAGGCGTTTCTTCTCCGACAGCTCCGGCCCCCAGAGGGCCGGTTCGCCACAGGAGAGAACGACCTCATGAGCCTTCCCGTCAAAGCCGAAGCCCGCTTCATGAAGCAGGATGAACGGGAGCTGCTGGCGCAGTCCCACAATACCGCGCTCGCCGAGGCCGACGCCGAGGACCTCGCGGCGGCGCGGGTGCGCATCCGGGACATGCTCGCCAAGGAGCGGGGGCTGGTGCGGAGCATGCGCCGCAGCATCCGCGGCAAGGCGGAGCCGCGCGGCGGCAGTTTCCCCGGCCATGTGGACAAACCCGCCCGCCGCAAGCAGGTCCTGTCCGGGGCGCTGAAGCGGCTCAACAAGGAACTCGCCCGGCGTCAGGCCGTCGAGGCGCGCGAGGCGACGAAGGACGCCGCGCGCCGTGCCCTGGCGATGAAGGCGGACGCCGGCGGCGCGAACCGCCCCGCCGGCGGGCGGACCGCCGGCCAGGGCATGCGTGCCAACCCCAGGGACAAGCGCCGGACCACGGTCCCGCCGGCCAAGGTCGGCAGCGTCTCGCAGCAAACGAAGGCCAGCCAGGCGGCGCGGGACGCACGCGGCTGAGGCCGCGGCCCGGTCGTCACAGCGAATCAAACGGGGCGGCTCCGCCACCTCCGCCCTTCGGCAGGTTGCGGAACGGTGTTTCATGGTGAGAAATAGAACTTCATGAAACGAGCGGTTCCCTGCCTTGCCGGGGACCCTGCACAGGCCCGACATGCAGCTGACCCTCGCCGTCCACCGCGCCCGGCGGCTCTTCCCGACCAAGACCGCCGTGATCTTCGCCGACCGGCGCTGGACCTGGGACCAGTTCGCCGATCGCGTGGCACGGCTCGCCGGCGTGCTCCGGGACCTGGGCGTCGGCCCCGGCGACCGGGTGGCCATGCTCTCCCATTCCTCCGACCGCTACCTCGAGTTCTTCTTCGCCGCCTTCTGGGCCGGCGGCATCGCAGTGCCCGTCTCCACCCGCTATGCGCTGCCCGAAACCGCCTTCCTGATGCAGGACAGCGGCGCGAAGGTGCTGGTCGTCGGCGACGACTTCGTCGAGATGGCGGAGGCGCTCCGCCCGCAGTGCCCGGATCTCGCCCACGTCATCTTCGCCGGCGAGGGCGCGCTGCCGGCCGGCATGATCGCCTACGAGGGGGCGCTCGCCGCGCAGGAGCCTGTCGCGGATGCCGGTCGCCGCGGCGAGGACGTTGCCGTGCTGTTCTATACCGGCGGCACGACGGGACGCTCCAAGGGCGTCATGCTCACCCATATCAACTGCATGTCGATCTCGTTCGGCGGCATGGTGCACACCAAGCTGAGCAGCGATCTCGTCGGCCTCCATGCCGGCCCGCTCTACCATGCCGCGGCAGGCTCGCGCGTCTTCA
>LNFH01000034.1 GCA_001464235.1 Rhizobiales bacterium Ga0077556
ACCGCGGTGACGAGCGCACCCACGGCGATCAGCCCCATGCCGATGACGAGGACGGCGCGCCGGTCGAGGCGGCCGGTGATGGAGGCGCCGAGCGGCGAGCCGATCGCATAGGCCACCGCATAGGCGCTGACGATCCAGCCGGCGCCGACCGGCGTCAGCGCGAGGTCGCGGCTGATGGGCGTGATGACGCCGATCACCCCGAAGGCGCCGAAGCCGACAATGAGCATGCCGACGGACAGGAGAACGAGAAGGGCCAATCGGGTCTCGGGGCTGGGGAGGGCAGGGGCCCTCGCGGGAGGCGCACCCTATACGAAGCCGCCTCCGGTCACGATGATGTGGATGGTCATGGCGGCTGCCGCGCTGGAACATGGCAGCATGGCCCGAACGGAGGGGAGGACCCATGGCGGTGTGGCGGTGGAACGGGATGTCCCGGCGCATGGCGCTCGGCCTCGCGGCGGCGGCGGCCGCGCCCCGGCTGGCGGCAGCCCAGCGCCCGGTGCCGGTGGACGTGGTCCTGGCGCTCGCCGCCGACGGCTCGGGCTCCATCGACGACGATGAACTCAGGCTTCAGCGTGACGGCTACGGCAAGGCCCTGTCCTCGCCGGAGGTGCTGTCGGTCATCGCCAAGGGCATGCATGGCGCCATCGCCGTGATCTACACCGAATGGGGCGGCCCGACCTCGCAGCACGTCATCGTCGACTGGACGCTGATCCGCGACGCGGCGAGCGCGCAGGGCTTCGCCGCCGAGCTCCTGGCGAGACCGCGGGCCGCGCGCGGCTACAACTCCATCTCCGCCGCCATCGACTTCTGCGTCCATCACATCGAGACAGGGCCCTTTCGCGGCCTCAGGCGCGTCATCGACGTCTCCGGCGACGGGCCGAACATCGGCGGCCGCGCCGTCGAGGCAGCGCGTGACGACGCGGTGGCGAAGGGCATCACCATCAACGCCCTGGCGATCCTGCGGCCCGGCGGTTCCGTGCCGGCGCGCATCGGCCAGCCTCTGCCGGACTATTACCGCGAGGCGGTGATCGGCGGCCCCGGCGCTTTCGTCGAGGTGGCCGACGCGGACCGATCCTTTGCCGACGCGGTCAGGCGCAAGATCGTCAGCGAGATCGCCTGAGGCGACGGACCGGGAGCTGGTGGTGGCCGGGTTCCGCCGCCCCTTCACCTCTCCCCGCCGGGGAGAGGTGAAGGGGCTTTGACCTGTCCGGCTGCCCGCTCTCCCCCTCACCCGCCTCGCTTTCGCTCGTCGACCTCTCCCCGCCGGGGAGAGGCGAAGGTCGCGCCCGGCACGGCCGGCAATGCTCACCGCGTCGCCAACCCGCCTATCCCCCCGCCGGGGATGACGGTCGGGGGATGCGGTTCAGACTGTGGCTGATCCGAGCATTCCCCGAACGCGCCGCACTTTCACGGAATAGGCACCCATTCACCTC
>LNFH01000035.1 GCA_001464235.1 Rhizobiales bacterium Ga0077556
GCCATGGAGGAGAGCTGGAAGACGCTGGAGGGCTGGTATCGCGCTGGTCAGGGCGTTGAGGCCTCGACCGTGCCGGAGACCGTGCTGGAAGCCCTCGGCGACGACCTCAACACGGCCAAGGCGATCGCCGAGTTGCATGGGCTCGACAAGCGCGGCGACCATGCTGGCCTGAAGGCATCGCTGCAGCTCATGGGCTTCGACGAGGCCCGGCTCGGCGAGCTCACGGCCGAAGCCGACGCCGAGGCGGACATGAAGGACACCGCCCGCATCGACGATCTCATCGCCGCCCGGCTCGCCGCCCGCAAGGCGAAGAACTTCGCCGAGAGCGACCGCATCCGCGACGAACTCGCGGCCATGGGCATCCAGCTCAAGGACGGCAAGGACCCGGCGACCGGCGAGCCGGTGACGACCTGGGAGGTGATGCGGTGAGCGCTCCCAGCAGGCACCACCCGTCCCCCCCGGCGAGGCGCGCCAGCGCCGAGGGAAGGGGGTCCAGGGTCCACAGACACTGTTCTTGGCGGATCAAACCCGACAGGTCAGACGGCCGCGCCCTTCGACACCTGGACCCCCTTCCCTCGCCCTTCGGGCTCGCCGGGGGTGACGGGCGGTGGAACGGATGGGGCGAGCCAGACGCCGGCGGCCTGGGAGCCGATGCGATGAACGTTCCATCCCCGGCGGCGGCCTTCGAGCGAGGCCCCACCCTCCCCCTCCCCTGCTCGCTCCGCTCGCAGGAGAGGGGGACTTCGACGTCGCGCCTCTCTCACAGGTGGCTGCACCTGGCGCTGGGCGGGATCGGCGCCACCGTGGCGCGTCGTCGGCAGGGCGAGCCTCACGGATCGAGAACAAGATGCGCCGCCGTGGCCCCCCTCCCTTCGCGTCAGCGAGGGGAGGGTGCGGGTGGGGCCTTGGCCCGCGCATCGTCACCCCAGATCGGCAACCCCGACAGGAGGCCACGCGCATGACCGCTCCCTTCACCGGCGGCTGCCAGTGCGGCGCCGTGCGCTTTGCCTGCGAGAGCCTCGGCCGCGCCTCGATCTGTCATTGCCGCATGTGCCAGAAGGCCTTCGGCAGCTATTTCGCCCCTCTCGCCAGCGCTCATGGGCTCACCTGGACGCGCGGGGCACCGAAGCACTTCCAGAGTTCCGGCGTGGTGCGCCGCGGCTTCTGCGGCGACTGCGGCACGCCGCTGACCTACGAGCACGCCCACGGTGTCGAACTGGCGCTCGGCGCCTTCGACGATCCGGCCGCCCTGCCCCCGATCATCCAGATGGGGCTGGAGGCGCGCATGCCCTTCCTCGCCGACCTCGCGGGGCTGCCGACGCGCACGCCGGCCGAGCAGGAGAAGGTCGCGGGCTTCTACGCCTCCGTCGTCTCCCACCAGCACCCGGACCACGACACGGCCGCCTGGCCGCCTGCGGACCCCGCCCGATCATGACCGATGCCCGCGAACGCCTCTATCTCTTCGACACGACGCTGCGCGACGGGGCGCAGACGACCGGCGTCGATTTCACCCTCGAGGACAAGCTGAAGATCGCGGCGCTGCTGGACGATCTCGGCCTCGACTTCATCGAGGGCGGCTATCCCGGCGCCAACCCGACCGATACGGCGCTGTTCGGCGCGAAGCGGCGGTTGAAGGCGCGTTTCACCGCCTTCGGCATGACGAAGCGGGCGGGACGCTCGGCCGCCAACGATCCCGGCGTCGCCGCGCTCCTCGAAGCGGAGGCGGACGCCATCTGCTTCGTCGCCAAGGCCTGGGACTACCATGTGCACGTCGCGCTCGGCTGCACGCTGGAGGAGAACCTCGAGGGCATCGCCGACTCGGTGAAGGCGGCGAAGGCGCGGGGCCGCGAGGTGCTGGTCGACTGCGAGCACTTCTTCGACGGGTTCAAGGCCAACCGCGACTATGCCCTCGCCTGCGCCCGCACCGCCTTCGAGAGCGGCGCGCGCTGGGTGGTGCTCTGCGACACCAATGGCGGTACGCTGCCGGAGGAGGTCGAGGCCATCGTGCGCGAGGTGACGGCCGTGGTGCCGGGCGGCAACCTCGGCATCCACGCCCACAACGACACGGAACAGGCGGTGGCCAATTCGCTGGCGGCAGTGAGGGCCGGCTGCCGGCAGATCCAGGGCACGCTGAACGGCCTCGGCGAGCGCTGCGGCAATGCGAACCTGACATCGCTCATCCCGACCCTGCTGCTGAAGCCCG
>LNFH01000036.1 GCA_001464235.1 Rhizobiales bacterium Ga0077556
CCGGATGTAAGGCCGGAGGACGCCACCTGGAGATAGCGCCGCTGGGTTCCAACGCCGCTCGCCGTGGGGCTTGAGATCGAGTAGCCGGCGCCGTTGCCCACCAGCCGGTACGTGCTGTCGGCGCCGAAACTGATGCTTGGCGACGATCGCTTCTCGAAGAAGCCGATGGCACCAAGGGCGACCGTGGGAGAGAAGGCAGTCAGGAGCACGAAGCTCGTATCCACGACATTGCCGATCCGCTCGAAGTACCGGTGGCACCGGGCAATCTCCGCCGCGATCCCGCCGCGCTCGCCGATGAACTCGTGGGCGGTGGCGACATCGCCGATTTCCAGCTGCAGCCCCGTCACGCGCGTGGTGGTGGCGGAGGCATTGTTGCGCAGAATTGCGATCGCCAGGCCGTTGACCGCGCCAGCCGGGATCGTCCCCAGATCGATCGTATAGCGCTGCCAGGAGGAGGCTGGTGACGATGCCGCCGTGGTGGAAATGATCTCCGTCTGCGAGGCGAAGTTGTTGAGGGCCGTTGCGTAGCGTGCGGTGATATAGAGGATCGATGAGCCGCTGACGTTCTTCGCCCAGAACGAGAACCGGGCCTTCTTGCCTACGAGATGGCGTGCGTTGGCCGCTTCGATCCGCTGCTCGATGTAGGGGAACGATGCCGCCGAGTTGGCAAACTCCAGCGAGTACGTGAACCGGTCATCTGGAACGTCCGTCGAGCGTGAAACGGACGTGATGTTGAAGGCGCGCCAGCGATCAGCCGTGTAGCCATCGGCGCTGAAACTCGTGCCTCGCTGCCAGATATCCATCGACCCGTTGATCAGCAGGTTTCGCAGTCCGCCGAGCGGGCCTGTGTTCAGGCTCTCGGCCTGGAATGCTACGGTCGACAGGGATGACGGGAACGAGACCACCCCTGCCCTGGTGATGCGGAAGACCACCACCTCCGTCGTGCCGTCCGTGGTGGAGATGAAATCCAGAACTTCGACGCCGGAGACCTGGCGCTGACGGAGGAAGAAGGCACCCGTGGTGGTGTCGCCGGAGCGGAGCGCGAACATCAGTTCGGCGATCGCCGAGGCGCCAGACTGCCGCGACAGCAAGAACCGCGTGCCGCCGCCGGCGAAGATCGTTGACCCGATGCCGAACATGGCGTCTAGGCGGTTGAGCACCGTCTGAAGCATGCCCGGCAGGAAGTTGATGCCCGACCCGGTGTAGCGGATGAAGAACGCGGCGCCGCTGTAGGTCGTATCCGCGTTGTCCGTTGTGGTGAAGGTCTTTGCCACCCGGTCGATCGTCGCGATGCGGAAGCCCTTCTGCGACGAGCCCCAGAAGGTGCGCGAGCCGACGATGATCATGTCGCCCGGGCCGACACCATCCAGCGAGATCGTGCCGGTGATCGTCCAGGCATTGGTGCCCGACGTCGCCGAAACGCTGGCAAGGCTGCTGTAAAGGTCCATGGGGGTGCGTTCCCTCGGTGAAGGGTGGAAAGACGGGGGTGTGCGGAGGGGTCAGCGGAGCTTGGCTTCGATCGTGAAGATGCCGCGCATTTTCACCGACATGGTGTTGCCGACGAGGGACGAGCCGGTGCGCCCCACACGATGCTGGACGATCAGGCTGTAGGTGCCTGCATCGATGACGGCGGAACCGGTGGTGGGTACGTCGTTCAGAAGCTCAGGCATCAGGTTGCTGACGGTGAATCCGTCGTTCTGAGGGATGGACCTGAACTTGGCGGGCGGGGTGATCTCAATATCAGCGCCGCCACCCGATGGGCGCAGCACAATGCGAACCCATAGCTCGAACCAATAGTCCTGCCAGGTCGGAACGGAACCAGCACTCGCCGATGGGAAGCCCGTTGTCGTGTTGGCGTTGACCGTCTGGTCCCCGCGCACCAGCAATTTGCTGCCCGTCGCTCCGATGACGCCCCCGGTGTTGGCGGTGAATACGATGCCCGAGGCGAGAACGATGTCTGCCCACCCGTTGCCGGAGGTACCGGAGTTCGCGCCGGTGCCCGGGGAGAAGGCGGCGAGGGAGGAATCCCGACTGTAAGAAGCGGCCTTGGACGCCGTGCCTTCCGCGATCCGGTCGGCATAGAGGGTTCGGGTCGTTCCGTCGAAGACGGCGAAGGGAACACCGGCCGTGTCGAGGAATTGCGTGTAGTCTGCCTTCAACCTGATGCGGGTCGCGGTTCCACCGCCAGGTTTCGCCACCGCAGCCATCTCGATCCCGGCATCCGCCGACGTGCCGCCAGTGGTGGCGGAGACGCCAAGGCCGAGCGTGGAGAGTGCGCCACCGTCATCGACGGTCACCGTCACGCGATAGTAGCCGCTGCCGGAATAGGCAGCAGTCGCCGCTGAGACCTGCGTGGAGACCAGCGTCGTCACCTCGCTCTCGGTGACCGCCGTCGACTCCAGGGTTTCGATCGCCGACGTGTTGTCGCCGATCTGCGAGGTGTGCGATTCGACCGTCGCCGTCAGCGCCTCGATCTCGTCGCCCTGCGCGTCGACGGTAGCCTGGACGGTCTCAACCGACGAGATCGACGCCTTCGCGGCGAGGCTTGTTGCCAGGCTCTCGGCCGTGGCCTCCAAGGTGTCGGCGCGAACACCAAGGGCTCCGATCTCCTCGCCCTGGTCGTCGAGCTGGGCCTGAACCGCCACCACAGACGATTCCGATGCCTTGGATGCGAGGCCCGTCGTCGGGTTGTTGATGGCTGCAGTGAGGTTGGACAGGTCCGAGGCCACCGCCGCCGTCGCGCCGGCGAGGGCCTGCGAGGTCTTCAGCAGTTCGGACGAAGAATTGCCCTGCGCGGCCACAAGCTCCAGCTCGAATCGCGCCACAGCCTGGCCGAGGGCGTTGATGGACGATGTGAGCTGAAGCCGGGTCGAAGCCGCCGTCTCGAACGCCTGATCGGACAAACCCTGGAGCCGCGCAATGAGGCCAGCGACGCCCTCCGCAATCTGCTCCTGGGTCCGCTGGATGCCGGCGATCGTCTCCGCGGTGATCGTGCCGGACGAGAGCGCGATCTGCGCCGCCTCGATCAGGGCCTGCAGTTCTTCCAGATCGGCCGAGGACGCCAGGAGCGTGATCTGCTCCTCTGCGGCGCTGATGCGGGCCGAGAGGATATCGATGGACCCCTCGGCAGTGTTCACGTCGGTGACGGTGGCGTCGACCAGCCCCTGAAGCGCGTCCAGCGTCACGATGATCGTGGTGAGCTGCGCGTCGATCGCCGAGAGGTCGCCGGTCTCCGCCGCTAGGATGAAGTCCACCCTCCCCGCCAAGAGGTTGATCTGCGTCGTCAGCGTGGTCAGGCCATTGTTGACGACATCGATGGCGCGGAACCGGGATGCACCACCGGGGCCGATGCGCTCCCAGCCAAGGTCACCGAGGACGCCCTTGAAGTCCTCGACCGCAGCCTGAGAAGCGAGCACCGCGCCGGAGAGCTGCTCCAAGCGGCTGGACAGGTCGAGGTTAAGCCGCGCCGATGCCGGCTGCGAGCGGTTCGCGTCTGCCGAAAGCGCCGCGATCAGATCCTGCGCGTCCTGGAGCGCCCGCGCCGCGTTGGTGCCGGCCGTGGTGATTGCCGCAGTGATGGCGTCGTCGAGCTCCCCCTCGGTGATCCGCACATCTGGGGTCGTCACGCTGACCCAAGACGACCACGTCGTCTCACGTGCTGGCACTGTCTCGATCGTACCGCGCACCTGATAGACGGTGTTCGGCTGGATGCCGTCGGAAATGACCACGAAACCGCCCAAGCGGTTGACGGAGCGCG
>LNFH01000037.1 GCA_001464235.1 Rhizobiales bacterium Ga0077556
GCGGTCATCTCGACGCTCGCCCGCCTCGGCGCCGGCATGGACGTGGTCTCCGGCGGCGAGCTGAAGCGCGCCATCGCCGCCGGCGTCCCCGGCGAGCGCATCATGTTCTCCGGCGTCGGCAAGACCGAGGCCGAGCACGCCGCCGCCCTCGAGGCCGGCGTCTTCTGCATCAATGTCGAGAGCGAGCCGGAGGTCGAGCAGCTCTCCCGCGTCGCCACCTCCCTCGGGCGCACCGCCCACGTCTCCTTCCGCGTCAATCCGGACGTCGACGCCCGCACCCACGCCAAGATCTCGACGGGCAAGAAGGGCGACAAGTTCGGCATCCCCATCTCGACGGCACGCGAGGCCTATGCCCGGGCCGCCAAGCTGCCGGGCATCCATATGTCCGGCGTCGACATGCATATCGGCTCGCAGATCACCGACCTGCAGCCCTATGACGACGCCTATGCGCTGCTCGCCGAGTTCGTCGGGACCCTCCGGTCCGACGGCCATGCCATCGAGCACGTCGACGTCGGCGGCGGCCTCGGCATCCCCTACCGCGACGACAACGAGCCTCCGCCCGAGCCCATGCGCTATGCCGAGGTGGTGAAGCGCCACACGGCGGGTCTCGGCGCCCGGGTGATCATGGAGCCCGGTCGCATGATGGTCGGCAATGCCGGCATCCTCGTCACCCGCGTCATCTACGTGAAGGAGACGGAGGGCCACACCTTCGTCATCGTCGACGGGGCTATGAATGACCTGATCCGCCCGACCCTCTACGACGCCCACCACGAGATCCGCCCGGTGAAGCAGCCCGTTCCCGGCGCGCCGAAGCCGAAGGTCGACGTCGTCGGACCCATCTGCGAGAGCGGCGACTATCTCGCCCTCGGCCGCAAGCTGCCCGAGGTCGGCCCCGGCGATCTCCTGGCGGTGATGACCGCCGGCGCCTATGGCGCGGTCCAGGCCGGCACCTACAACACCCGGCCGCTGTCGCCGGAGGTGCTGGTGAAGGGCGCCGATTTTGCCGTCGTGCGCCCGCGTCTCGAGGTCGAGGCCATCATCGCCATGGACCGCCTGCCGGCCTGGCTGTAGTTGCTGCACTGCCGAAAGCGGGATTGACCTCAGCGCCGGGAGGGTCTTCATGCGCGGGCTCCACCCCCGTGCAGGAGCCCCACCATGCTGCCGCAACGTCTGGTCGACGGCTACGCGTCCTTCCTCGAGGCCCGCTTTCCCGACGAATCCGAGCGCTATCGCCGGCTCGCCCAGTCCGGTCAGAGCCCGAAGACCATGGTCGTCTCCTGCTGCGACAGCCGCGTCTCGCCCGAGGTGATCTTCGACGTCGGCCCGGGTGAGCTCTTCATCGTCCGCAACGTCGCCAATCTGGTGCCGCCCTATGCGCCGGACGAGAACTATCACGGCACCTCCGCCGCCCTCGAATTCGCCGTCCAGGCCCTGCGCGTCACCGACATCGTCGTGCTCGGCCACGCCCAGTGCGGCGGCATCCGCGCCTCCGTTGCCGAGGACGCCGAACCGCTCTCGCCGGGCGACTTCATCGGCCGCTGGATGGGCCTCGTCGCCCCGGCCATCGAGAAGCTCGGCCCCCGCGGCGACAGGACGATGGCCGATTACCTGCGCCAGCTCGAATTCGCCTCCGTCGCCACCACCCTGAACAACCTGCGCACCTTCCCCTGCGTGCGCATTCTCGAGGAGCGCGGCAAGCTGAAGCTGCACGGCGCCTTCTTCGGTGTCGCCACCGGCGTGCTGAGC
>LNFH01000038.1 GCA_001464235.1 Rhizobiales bacterium Ga0077556
CTGCGCCGGGAGGGCGCCGATCTCATCGTCTGCTGCGCCCATACCGACCGCAAGGACGACGACGAGATCGTCCGCTCGCGCCTCGTCGACGTGCTGCTTACCGGCCACGACCACGACCTCGCCATCACCTATGACGGGCGCACCGTCATGGTGGAGAGTTCGGAGGAAGGCTACTACGTCACCGCCGTCGACCTGACGCTCTCGCGGGTGACCGCCGAGGGCGTGACGCGCACGGTCTTCACGCCCGCCTTCCGGGTCAACGACAGCCGTCACGTGACGCCCGACCCGGAGACGCTCCAGCGGGTGCGGCAGTACGAACAGGTGCTGTCGGAGGAACTCGACGTGGAGATCGCCACGGTCACGGGCGAACTCGACACGCGCACCGCCTCGGTGCGCTCGGGCGAGCAGCCGATCGGCAATCTCGTCGCCGACGCCATGAGGGCCGCCACGGGCGCCGATATCGGCCTGACCAATGCCGGCGCCATCCGCGGCAACCGGATCTATCCCGCCGGCCACCGCTTCACCCGGCGGGACGCCCTGAGCGAGTTGCCCTTCGGCAACCGCACCGTGGTGGCCAAGGTGTCGGGCGCCGACATCCGCCAGGCGCTGGAGAACGGGGTCAGCCAGGTGGAGCAGCGGGCGGGGCGCTTCCCGCATGTCTCGAACCTGACGGCGGAGGTCGATGCGAAACGACCGCCCGGCAGCCGCGTCGTCTCCGTCCAGGTGGGCGGGCAGCCCCTCGACGACGATCGCGTCTACACGGTCGCGACCAACGACTTCATGCTGCGCGGCGGCGACGGCTACACGATGCTGGGCCTCCGGGCCCCCGACAAGGACGTGCAGGGCAAGCTCGTCGCCTCCGACCTGATGACCCATCTGCGGGGCCTCGGGACCGTCGCGCCGCGGATCGAAGGGCGCATCATCCTGAAATGACGGATGGGGGTCGCCAGCGATCCGCCACGATTGGGAGCTAGGCGCGGCGTCCCCAGAGCAGGACGATCCGCCATGACCCCTTCCCCCTCCCGCATGACCCGCCGCACGGTTCTCGCCATGGCGGCAGCCGTCCCTTCCGCCGGAGCGCTGGCGGCGCCGGCCACGGACCGGACCGATATCCGGGCGCTCTTTCGTGAGCACGGCGCGAGCGGCACCTTCGTCCTCCTGGACGCGGCCACGGGCGAGACGACGCTGGCGGATGCTGGCCGGGCCGCTCGGCGCCTGGTGCCGGCCTCCACCTTCAAGATCCCCAACAGCCTCATCGCCTTCGAGACCGGGGTGGTGGCCGATGCCGACACCGTGCTGCCCTATGGCGGTGGGCGCACGTCCAACCCGGCCTGGGCGCGCGACATGTCGCTGCGCGCGGCCATGCCGATCTCCAACGTGCCGATCTTCCAGGAGGTGGCCCGCCGGGTCGATCTCGCCCGCTACCGCGACTGGCTGGCGCGCCTCGACTACGGCAACCGCGACCCCGGGACCGTGGTGGACCGCTTCTGGCTCGACGGACCGCTGCGCATCAGCGCGACGGAAGAGGCACGCTTCAACGCGCGCCTGGCGCAGAAGGCGCTGCCGGCCTCGGAGCGGTCGCAGACGCTGGTCCACGACATCGTGCGGCTGGAGAGCGCCGGCGGCGCGACCCTCTACGGCAAGACCGGCTGGTTCGTGAAGCGCGGCGAGACGTCGATCGGCTGGTGGACCGGCTGGGTGGAGCGCGGCAGCCGCCGGAGATGGCCATGGCCCCGAAGCGGCTGGAGATCGGTCGCGCCGCGCTGAAGCGTCTCGGCGTCTACAGCTGAGGCGCCTGACCTCAGCCGAGGCCGCGGGTCACCAGATCCCAGGTGAAGCGCAGGCAGACGATGAGCAGGAAGATGCCGAAGGAGAGTTCCAGCTTGCGCTTCGGCAGGGCGTGGGCGAGGCGCGCGCCGAGCGGGGCCGTCCACATGGAGGTCGGGATGAAGAGCAGGAACCCGATCAGCGAGACGTAGCCGAGGGCGAAGGGGAACTGGATGGCGGCGACGCCGGGGAACTCCGCCGCCTTCGGCCAGCCGGCGTAGATGTAGCCGAGCGCACCGGGAATGGAGATGAGCACGCCGAGGCCCGAGGAGGTCGCCACCGCGTTATGGATCGAGCGGCCATAGGCCATCATGACGAGGTTGCCGAGCTGGCCGCCGCCGATGCCCATCAGGCTCGACAGGACGCCGATGATCCCGCCAGACGCGATCATGCCGGCCCGGCCCGGCATGCCGGTGCCGAAGTTCAGCTCCTTGCCGGTGAGCAGCCGCCATGCCGACAGGCCCGCGACGAAGACGAAGACCGCCTTGAACACGGCCGGCGGCGCATAGCGCGCCATGAACGAGCCGGCGACGACGCCGAGCACGACCGGAACCGCCCAGGCCCGCAGGATGTCCATGTCGACCGCGCCCTTGGCCTTGTGGGCCTGGAAGGAACGGATGGAGGTGGGAATGATGATGGCGAGCGAGGTGCCGACGGCTAGCGCCATGCGCAGCTCGACAGGGACGCCCACCACGCCGAAGAGCTCATAGAGCACCGGCACGATGACCGCGCCGCCGCCGACGCCAAAGACGCCCGCGAGGATGCCGGTGATGGCTCCGGCCCCGAGAAGCCCGACGGCGAGAATGGCCAGCTGATCGTAGGGAACGCCGAAGAACATGGGGGACATCCGCGCCGCAGTGAGCGCGCGACTTACTCCCTGATGGCCGGGCGCGGCAAGTGCCCGGGACGCGGAGCGGGCCTGCGGACGGGGCCGCTCCCTCTCCGCGCCGGCTGCAACACGGCGGATACAGGGGAAACGGTGGGCCGGCCCGGCGGCGTGCGGCTGCAAAGCGCGGGGCTCACAAGGGCGTCACAGGCGGACGACACCGGCCGGCCGAGAGGGCCACCGGGCGCACCGCTCCAACACACCAGGAGACCGTCAGATGACCCGCTTCAAGACCCTCGCCCTCGCCGCCGTTCTCGCCTGCGCCGCCGGTGGCGCCATGGCCCAGACCGCCGGTGGCGGCGGAAGCGCCGGCGACGGCGGCGGCTCGATCGGCTACGATGCGCCGACCATGGCCATTCAGATCCCCGGCATCCCGCAGGCCCGCGTCGATGGCCAGCGCGACTCGGTGGTCATGTGCCGCTTCGAGGTGATCCGCGGCCACTACTGCGAGTCCGTGCGGACCCGCTGACCGATACTCCGATCGCAGGACAGGGCGGCGACGCGTGCGCCGCCCTTTCGCGTCGCCGGCGCCCGTCAGGCCGCCAGTTCCCGCCCCGCCGGGCGGTTCACGACCAGGTCCAGCGCGCCGCGCAGCACGCGCGCATCGGCGCCGGGCTTCACCGCCTCCACCGACAGGTGCCGGCGGAACTGGCGGGCGCCGGGAACGGCCTGGAAGAGACCGAGGATGTGCCGGGTCATGGCGGAGAGCCGGACGCCTTCCGCGAGCCGCGCCTCGACATAGGGTATGAAGGCCTCGATCGTCTCGGCGAGACCCGCGACAGGGGGCTCGGTGCCGAAGAGCACCGGATCGACATCGCGCAGCAGGGCCGGTGACTGGTAGGCGGCGCGGCCGAGCATGACGCCGTCGAGGCGAACCCCGTCCCGCGGCGCGAGCAGGGCCTCCGCCTCGGCGAGAGAGGCGATGCCGCCGTTGATGGCGATCGGGACCTGCGGCAGCCGCGCCTTGAGGCGGAACACCCTGTCATAGTCGAGCGGCGGGATCTCGCGGTTCTCGCGCGGCGACAGGCCCTGGAGCCAGGCCTTGCGGGCATGGACGATCAGGGCGTCCGCGCCTGCGGCGACGACCGCGTCGGCGAAGCGGTCGAGCCCCGTCTCCGGGTCCTGGTCGTCGATCCCGATGCGGCACTTGACGGTGACCGGCACGGCGACGGCGGCCTTCATCGCCGCGACCGCCCGCGCCACCTGATCGGGCACCGCCATCAGGCAGGCGCCGAACTGGCCGCCCTGGACACGGTCCGACGGGCAGCCGCAATTGAGGTTGATCTCGTCGTAGCCGAAGGCCTCGCCGATCCGCGCCGCCTCGGCCAGGGCGACCGCATCGGCGCCGCCGAGTTGCAGGGCGACGGGATGCTCGGCCGGATCGAAGCCGAGGAGACGCTCGCGGTCGCCATGGATCACGGCGTTGGCGGTGACCATCTCGGTGTAGAGCAGGGCATGGCGCGTGAGGATGCGGTGGAAGAACCGGCAATGTCGGTCCGTCCAGTCCATCATCGGCGCAACCGAAAACCGCCACGGGCTGGAGCTTCCGGACAATTCAGCGTTCATGCGGCTTTCCGTCAGACTCGCGTGGGCACCGTAAAGCATAGTCTCTTCGACATGGGGTATCACTTGCTCCGGCAACGGCAACACGGTTGCCGCTCTCGGGGCCCTGTCGTAGCTCCTCAGGTATGGGTATCACCGGGAAAAGCAAACGCAAAAAGCCCGGTGCCGTGGTCCGTCCGGTGACGCCGCTCGCCCGGGCAGTCCAGCGATCATGAACGCTTCGCCGTTGCCGCCCACCCGCTTCACTCGGGAGGATCGAGAATTCCCAGCGGCACGAGTTCCGGCTCATGATGCTGGCGGCAGTAGAAGACGTCGAATGTCCGCGTCTCGCCGGTCGTGCGGTTCAGCGATTCAATGTCGAGCGTCAGGCCGTTCCCGCGCGCCTTGATCACCTGCCTGACCCTCACTGTGGGCGCAGGCTGCACGTCGCTCAGGACACGGCAGCTCAGTTCCAGCTCCCACCGGGGCGCGGCCCCTTGCCGCGAGAGAATCCGGCACGTCGTCGCATGGTGCGCGACGGTCTCGTGGGGGAACTCCGCGTGCCGGCGACGATAGCTGACCATCAGTTCATTGGCTGCGCGGCAGGTGGTGAAGTAGCCCCACAGGCCGATGAGGCTCCGCCGTTCCGGGAAGCCGTCGGCGAGTGCCTGTCCGGTGAGGCCGAGCGCCCCGGCGACGAGGGCCCCGAAGCCGGCGAGGCCGCGCCCGAGGCGGGATCGGCCCGGGCGGCGTGCCAACACGGCATCCCGGACGGTCATGCGCGGACCTCCCGGCGTGCCGTGCGAAACCAGGCCTGCGCGACGTCGCCGTGCAGCATGAAGCCGGCGAAGCCCATGGCGAAGAGGAGAGGCGCGACGAGGGTCGGGACCATGCCGAGGGAGGTCAGCACCGGCAGCGATCCGGACAGGGTGAGCAACGGCACCAAGATCGTGCTGGCATTGACCGAGAGCGCCCAGAGGATGGCCAGAACCGCAAGGATGCGAGGAGCCCAGGCCGCGCGGAGGACGAAGGCGGCCACGAACACGACCGAGAAGACGAAGATCAGCACCGACGGGATCGCCAGCACCACCATGTACGGCCTCGGCGGAGAGAGGACGGCGACGAGAGCGCCGATCACGAGCCAGCCGATCTGCAGGACGTTGGAGATGGTCAGCACACCGTTCAGATGAAGGACGACCACGGCACCGACGAACGGCAAGAGGATCAGCGCGGCGCAGATGACCGCCATCGCAGACAGGATGAAGCCCGGTCTTGCACGCGGCCCGGGGGTCGGCGGCGGATCGCGATGGGGGATCGGCGCCATCTCAGCGGTCCATCGCGAAGGCGCGTAATTCGATCGGCCGTCGGGCGGCCGTGTCGATGACGCACCGGACCTGCCACCGAACCATCGACACCGACCCGCCCCCCATGCCCCATCCTCCGCTGGTCCCGGGTCTCCGTATGGAGGGCGTGCGCCTGAACACGCTGTGCGCTGGCGCACAGCCGGAACGGGATGGGGTTCATTCGGCCGGGCTCATGGCGATGAATAGGTCCTGATCCACTCGGATGGCGGGAGCCCGATACAGGCCGGCATGTCGCGGCGCTCCAGCAGGAACCACGCTCTGCCGTCCCAGCCCCAGGCGCGCTGGACCCCGCAATCCTCGCGGGCCGGCGGGCCGGACCGCGCCCGGAGGATGCCGAAGTCGAAGTCGAACACGCTGTCCGCGAGGCCGTGTTCGCCCGCCTTCAGCTGGCCGCGATCCGCGTCCGGCAGTTCCAGCGGAGACGGGAGATCCATCACGCCGGCAGCCTGGTACCAATGGATGGTCAGGGTCGTGCCGGCGCGGCATGGCACGGCCCACAAGGTCACGTCTCCCGGCAGCGCGAATTGCCGATAGGGCATGGAATCGGCCGTGGACGGACATTTCCGCGTCACGCGCTCGATGCCGGGGGAGCCGGAGGGGATGACCTCCCGGGCGGGAAAAGCGCGCCGGCGCTCCGGCTGCGGCTGCCCGGCGTGAAGCGAAGGCACGCCTTTCCCGACAGTGGCTTGCCGCAGGAGATCGCCCCGCGTCTGCGCGAGATGCGTCCAGGCCACCAGAAACGCCGACGTGTCGATCGTCGTGCCGGCACCATCGCCCGGCGATGTCACGACGATGCGCCGTCCCTTGCCCAGGGCGTCGAGCCAACGGGCGCCCTGCATGTCCGGGAGGGTGATCCGCTCGCCGTGCAGTTCCATCCTGTCTGCCGCCTCCCCTGCCGTGGGGCGGAGGCCATTGGCGCAGAGAACGCAGGTCACCGTGATGGGACGGGAGGCGGGATCGCCGTTCGGCAGGGGAACGATCGCGAATTCAAACCCGCTGAGCGAGGTCCGGTCCACGCCGATGCGGAGCACCACGGCCGGCGCGGCGGGATTCCGGGCGGCTTCGGGTATTCCCAGGGCCGTGCATTCGGCCTTGTTGTCGCATCCGACGATCCAGTTGCCGAAGGTGCGAAGGTCCGCCCGCACGGGGGCGGCAGAGGTGGTCGCGACCATGCAGAGGGCAAGGCCCGAGGCTGCGGACAGCGACGCGCGACGCGGCATGGGGCCACTCCTTTCAGGGTTCGTCGACGGCAGAGCATGACGATGTCGGACCGCCGGCCATGTGCAGTGCTCGCCCACGTCCCCTCGACGCCCTCGCGATACGTGAACGATTCATCTGCGGAGGCCGGAGTGAGACGGACGGTGGAAGGAGCGCCCGGAACCGACGATGGCTTCGGCAATGGTCCGCGCATTGTGCGCTGGCGCACGCGGCGTGGTGGCGCGCCGTGCTTGTGTCGACGTCGTGCCGATGGCCGATCCGGTCCGTCCAGTCCTCGTGGAGATTGCCCCATGACCTTCGCTTCGCAGGTTCGCCCCGCTGCCCTCGCGGCGGCTGCCCTCCTCACCCTGCTGGCGGTCTCGCCCGCCAGCGCCTATGCCGTCATCTGCAAGAGCGGCCGCTACGACATCGACTCCCGGGACGAGGCGCAGCTGCGCAGCGCCTTCGGCACCAGCTACTGCACGATCCGGCGGTTCAGCTACCGGTCGGACGCCGAGAACTTCTCGCGGAACAACAACATGCGTCCCGGCACGTCCTGCTCGTGCCGATAGGAGCGGGTGCAGGTGATGGATGGCGCGGGGCGGACTGACCGAGCCGGTGCGTCCTCAGCGCCTTACCCCAGCTCCTGCATCTTCAGGGCGATCCGCTGACGGATCGCCTCCGGGTCGGGCAGGATGAGCCCTCCCCGCGCCTTCTGCATCAGGCCGTCCTGCTCCATGGTGCGAAGCTCTCGGGTGATCTGCTCGCGTCGACACCCGATGCGGGCGGCCAGCACGTGATGATAGGGCGGCGGAGAGACGATCCGTGCCGGGGATCCCCGGGAGCGCTGGATCGAGAGCCGGATGAGCTCGGCGTAGAGGTTGTGGCGAATGTCGAGGACGGCGTGTTCGAGCAAGCGGGCATTGAGGTCGCGGACCCGCCGGGCGAGCAGCACCATCACCCGCTCCGACACTTGCGGAGACGCCTTGAGGATCTCGCGGAACAGCGCCGCCCCCACGATGCAGATGGTCGTCCGCGTCAGCGCCGTGACGTTCGCCGACCGCGGCTCGCCGTCGATGGCGGCGAGTTCCCCGAAGAACTGTCCCTCCCGAAGATCGGCCAGAATGAACTCGCGACCGCCCGTCGTTCGCAACTGGATGCGGACCTCGCCGGCGATGATGAAATAGACATCGCTCGAGGGATCGTCGAAATCGATGATCGTCTGGCCCTCGTCGACCTTCTTCCAGACGCAACGGTGGTCGAATCGCGAGAGGTCGAGGTCGCTGATGCCCTGGAAGATGCCGACCTGCGCGATCGATGCCATGCCAACGTCCCGCTTCATCGGCGCCCCAGGGTCGCGCGGCGGCTGCTCGGCGGCAAACCCGTGCAACATCCGCGACGCATTTTTTGCCAAGGCGGGGTGCAAACTGGCAAGACCACGCGAGGATGACGTATCCGTGCCCGCAAGGGCATCGGCCGACCGCGCGTGAACGCCATGAGACCACCCCTCAAGCGCAAGATCACCGCCATCATGGCGGCGGACATCGCCGAATACACCCGGATCACCGCCGAAGACGAGGACGAAACGCTCTCGCGGCTCGACGCCTATCGTCAGGTCTTCGACGATCTGGTGGTGCGGGCGGGCGGCCGCGTCTTCAACAGCGCCGGCGACAGCGTCATGTGCGAGTTTCCCAGCGCCGTCGAAGCAACGCGCTGCGCGATCGACATCCAGGAATCCTTCCGCACCCGCAACCTCTCCTATCCCGCCCATCGGCAGATGCATTTCCGCATCGGCATCTCGATCGGTGACGTGGTCGAGCGCGATGGCGACCTGCTGGGTGATGTGGTCAACATCGCGGCGCGGCTGCAGGCGCTCGCCGAACCGGGGTCCATCTGCGTCTCCCGCAGCGTGCAGGAGGCCGTCGCCAACAAGACCTCGGTGCCCTCGCTCGACATGGGCCATCGCGAGGTGAAGAACCTGCCCTATCCGGTGCACGTCTTCCGGATCGACGTGAGGCGGCCGGCCGGCGCGCCGGCAGGACCCTCCAGCGTGACAGCCCAGGCCCCGACGGCCCGCCGACCGGCCGCCCTGTGGGTGCTGGCCGGGATCGTCGTCGCCGCCACCGGCGCCAGCCTGCTGTGGATCAGCCGTTCCCGAAGCCCCGTGGTGGCCGAAGCGCCAATCCCGGCCATCGCGTCGCCGGGCGTGTCACAGGTGCCGGCAGATCGCTCACCCCCGCCCGGCTCCGATGGTCTCACACAGGGCACGGCGGGATGGACCGAGCGCTACCAGAGCGCCCGCCGGCTGGAGGAGCGTGGTGATGTCGGTGCGGCCCGGCGGGAGTATGCCGCCCTCGTTCGCCTTGGAACGGAGGCCATCGACCCGGCGCTCCGCCTCGCGTCCCTCATCCGGGCCCGGGAGGGCGGAGATCCGGGGGCCGATCCGGCAGCGGACCTGACCGGGGGACATGGGCGAACGGTTGCCCTGGTCGACGCCCTGACGGCCGACGGCG
>LNFH01000039.1 GCA_001464235.1 Rhizobiales bacterium Ga0077556
CGGAGCGCTCACCATGTGGGTCGACTTTCTCTTCCTCGCCGGCGGCCTCGCCGGCTTCGCCCTGATCGCCGCAGCCATCACCGGCGCCGAGCGCGTGTGAGGCGGCCATGACCTTCGACATCGGCCTCGGCCTCGCCTTCGCGCTCTTCGCCTTCGGCTACCTCATGGTCGCCCTGCTGCGCCCCGAGCGCTTCTGAAAGCTCATCCCCATGACACCCGACCTCCTCCAGGCCGCCCTCTATGCGGCCCTCCTCGTCGTCGTTGCCGTCCCGCTCGGCCTCTACATGGCGCGCGTCTTCGCGGGCGATGCCACCTTCCTCGCTCCGCTGGAGCGGGCTTTGCTCGCCCCCGCCGGCGTGCGCGCCGGAGACGGCCAG
>LNFH01000040.1 GCA_001464235.1 Rhizobiales bacterium Ga0077556
GTGCCGGCGCATCTCGCCTTCAACACCGCCATTTCCTTCGTCACCAACACCAACTGGCAGTCCTACGGCGGCGAGACGACGCTCTCCAACCTCAGCCAGATGGTCGGCCTGACGACGCAGAACTTCGTCTCCGCCGCATCGGGCATGGCGGTCGCCGCCGCGGTCGCGCGCGGCTTCGCCGGCCGCCAGGTGCGGACCATCGGCAATTTCTGGAGCGACATGATCCGGGCAGTTCTCTACGTGCTGCTGCCCCTGGCCATCCTGCTCGCCGTGGCCTTCGTCGCCACCGGCATGCCGCAGACGCTCGCTGCCTCGGTCGACGCGACCACCGTCGAGGGTGGCCGCCAGACGCTGGCGCTCGGGCCGGTGGCGAGCCAGGTCGCCATCAAGCAGCTCGGCACCAATGGCGGCGGCTTCTTCAACGTCAATTCCGCCCACCCCTTCGAGAACCCGACGGCGATCTCGAACCTCCTGTCGCTTCTCGCCATCCTCGCCCTGCCGGTCGCCTTCTGCTTCACCTACGGGCGCATGGTCGGCGACCGCCGCCAGGGCCTCGCGCTCTTCGCCGCCATGGGCGTGATGCTCGTCATCGCCTTCGCCGCGCTCTATGCGGCAGAGAAGGCCGGCAACCCGCTGCAGGCGAGCCTGATCACGCCGGGCGCCGGCAACATGGAGGGCAAGGAGGTGCGCTTCGGCGTCATCGGCTCGGCGCTCTGGGCTGTCGCCACGACGGCGGCGTCCAATGGCTCGGTGAACGCCATGCACGACAGCCTCACCCCCCTCGGCGGGCTGGTCGCCATGCTGCAGATGCAGCTCGGCGAGATCGTCTTCGGCGGTGTCGGCGTCGGCCTCACGGGCATGCTGCTCTTCGTCATCCTCACCGTCTTCCTGGCCGGGCTGATGGTCGGCCGCACGAAGATCGAGGCGCGCGAGGTGAAGCTCGCCGCCCTGACGCTGATGGTCATGCCCATCGGCGCACTGGCGCTGGCGGCGCTCGCCATCGTGACAGGCGCGGCGCAGGGCTCGATCCAGGACGCCGGTCCCCACGGCCTGTCGGAGCTCCTCTACGCCTATTCCTCGGCGACGGGGAACAACGGCTCGGCCTTCGCCGGCTTCAACGCCAACGTGCCGTTCCACAACACCCTGCTGGGGCTCGCCATGCTGCTCGGCCGCTTCGGCTACATCGTGCCGATCCTCGCCATCGCCGGGTCGCTGGCGGCGAAGAAGACCGCGCCCGCCTCGGCGGGCACCTTCCCGACCCACGGCCCCGTCTTCGTCGTGCTGCTGGTGGTCACCATCCTGATCGTCGGCGCCCTCACCTTCCTGCCGGTCCTCGCCCTCGGCCCCATCGCCGAGCAGGTGTCGATCCTCGCCGGCAAGGCCTTCTGAAAGTCCCCGCCATGACCCACCTCCCCACTCCGGCGCCCGTGCCCGCAGCGTCGCCCGCGGCCGAGATCGGCCTGTTCGACGGCCGCATCCTGAAGGCGGCGAGCCTGCAGGCCTTCGCCAAGCTCGATCCGCGCGGCCTCGTCCGCAATCCCGTCATCTTCGTCACCGCGCTGGTGGCGGTGCTCGCCACGATTCTCGCCGCCCGCGAGGTCCTGGCCGGCGGCGTCAACGCCTTCATCGGCGTCCAGATCGCCGTCTGGCTGTGGTTCACGGTGCTCTTCGCCAACTTCGCGGAAGCGGTGGCCGAGGGCCGCGGCAAGGCGCGCGCCGACGCCTTCCGGGCGACGCGCTCCAGTGCCCGTGCCAAGGTGCTGGTGGAGGCCGCACGCCGCGACGTCTGGCAGTCCAAGGACCTCGACGACGTCGCCATCGACGATCTCATCCTCGTCGAGGCCGGCGACACCATTCGAGGGCGTCGCCTCGGCGGACGAGAGCGCCATCACCGGCGAGAGCGCCCCGGTCATCCGCGAATCCGGCGGCGACCGCTCCTCGGTCACCGGCGGCACCCGGCTCGTCTCCGACTGGCTGGTGGTGCGCGTCACCGCCCGCCAAGGCGAGACCTTTCTCGACCGGATGATCGCGCTCGTGGAAGGCGCCAAACGCCAGAAGACGCCGAACGAGATCGCCCTCGACATCCTGCTCGCCGGGCTGACGCTGGTCTTCCTCTTCGTCGTCGTGACCCTGCCGGTCTTCGCCTCGTGGTCGAACACCGAGATCCCGGTGATCTATCTCGCCGCCCTGTTCGTCACGCTCATTCCGACGACCATCGGCGGCCTGCTCTCGGCCATCGGCATCGCCGGCATGGACCGGCTGGTAAAGGCGAACGTGGTCGCCAAGTCCGGCCGCGCGGTGGAAGCCGCCGGCGACATCGACGTGCTCCTGCTCGACAAGACGGGCACGATCACCTTCGGCAACCGCATGGCCGACGCCTTCGAGCCGCTACCGGGGGTGACCGATCGCGAGCTGGCCGAGGCCGCCTGCCTCGCCTCGCTCGCCGACGACACGCCGGAGGGCAAGTCCATCGTCGATCTCGCCACACGCAGGTTCGGCCTCGCGCCGACGGACCGCGCCGGCATGACCTTCGTCCCCTTCACCGCGCAGACGCGCATGTCCGGCGTCGACCTGCCGGACGGCACGGCCATCCGCAAGGGCGCATCGGACGCCATGCTGCGGCTGGTGGGCCGGCCCGCGGAGCCGGCGCTCGAGGCCATCGTGCGGCGCATCGCCATGAGCGGTGGCACGCCGCTGGTCGTCGCCCGCGACGGCCGCATCCTCGGCGTCGTGCACCTCAAGGACATCGTCAAGCCCGGTATCCGCGAGCGCTTCGCCGAACTGCGCCGCATGGGCATCCGCACGGTGATGATCACCGGCGACAACCCGCTCACCGCGGCCGCCATCGCGGCGGAGGCCGGCGTCGACGACTTCCTCGCCGAGGCGACGCCTGAGAAGAAGCTCGAGCTCATCCGCAAGGAACAGGCCGACGGCCGCCTCGTCGCCATGTGCGGCGACGGTTCGAACGACGCGCCCGCCCTCGCCCAGGCCGACGTCGGCGTCGCCATGAATTCCGGCACGCCCGCGGCGAAAGAGGCCGGCAACCTCATCGACCTCGACAGCGACCCGACCAAGCTCATCGAGATCGTGCTGGTCGGCAAGCAGTTGCTGATCTCGCGGGGCGCGCTGAC
>LNFH01000041.1 GCA_001464235.1 Rhizobiales bacterium Ga0077556
ACGATGCTCACGAGGCGTTCTGCTGTCGCCGGCTTGTCTGCCGCCGGACTTCCTCTCTTTGCCCCCGCTCTGCGGGCGCAGACCTTCACCCGCCAGATCAGCCTGATCGTGCCCTTCGCCCCGGGCGGCACGTCCGACATTCTCGCCCGCCTGATCGGCCCGAAACTGTCACAGGCGCTGGGCCAGCCGGTCGTCGTCGACAACCGGCCGAGCGCCTCGGGCAATGTCGGGGCCGATTTCGTGGCGCGTCAGGCGGGCGACGGCCACACGCTCCTCATCGCCGATGCGGGGACCCTCGCGAGCGTGCCGGCGCTGTTCAAGCGGCTGTCCTTCAACGTCAAGACCGACCTCGTCCCCGTGGGCATGGTGTCGTTCTCGCCTTACCTGGTGGCCATCAACCCGCAGGTGCCGGCGACCTCCTTCGCCGAGCTCGCGGCCTATGACAAGGCCAATCCCGGCAAGCTCAACGTCGCCACCAGCGGCGTCGGCGCGGTCAACCATCTGACGGCCATGGTCGTCGGAAAGCACTTCGGCATCACATGGAGCGCCGTGCCCTATCGCGGCGGTGCCGCGGCGGTGCGCGGGGTGGTGTCGGGAGAGAGCAACGTCATCTTCAACGGCGCCATCGCGACGCTCCCCTTCGTCACGCAGGGCCAGCTGAAGGGCATCGCCGTGTCCGGCGACAAGCGGCTGGAGGCGCTCCCGAACCTGCCGTCCTTCAAGGAACTGAACACCCCGGTCCAGGACGCCGGTTCCTGGCAGGGCATCTACGCGAGCAAGGGCACGCCCGCTCCGGTGGTCGCGCGCCTCAACGAGGAGCTCAACAAGGTCCTGGCGCAGGCCGACATCGCGGCCAAGATCAGGGAACTCGGCAGCGATGTGCGAGCCAACTCCCCGGCCTCCTTCGCCGCCTGGATGGACAAAGCCATGGTCGAATGGGGCGAGGTCGTGAAGGCCGAGAACATCTCGCTGGACGGCTGAAGCCCTGACCTCGGTGCGCCGGGCGAGCCGGCGCACCCCCTTCTTCCTGCAGGGATCCACCATGACCCGCGTGAACACCGCCGACCTTGCCTTCGGGCTCTTCCTCATGGCCGTGGCGGCGGTCGCGCTCTACCTCATCGCCGACCTGCCCATGGGTTCGACCTCCCGCATGGGACCGGGCTACGTCCCGAGGGCGCTTGCCGTGATGATCGCCCTGATCGGCGCCTTCATCGCCGGCAGGGCCCTCGTCGCCGCGGGCGAGGCCTTTCCCGATATCGCGTGGCGGCCCATCCTGCTCGTCGGCGCCGCGGTGGGGTTGTTCGGCCTGTTGCTGCCGAGGCTTGGCCTTGCCGCCACCGCCTTCATCGTCGTCCTCGTCGCGGGTTCGGCGTCGAAGGACATGCGCTGGAAGGAACTCGTCACGATCGCCGCGCTGCTGTCCGCCTTCGCGGTGCTCCTGTTCGTCAAGGCGCTCGGCCTTCCCATGCCCGTCTGGCCGGTGAACTGACCATGGATCTCATCGCCAACCTCGCCACCGGATTTTCGGTCGCGCTGACGCCGGCCAACCTCGCCTTCTGCTTCCTCGGCGTGCTGATCGGTACGCTCGTCGGCGTGCTTCCCGGCATTGCGCCGATCACCACCATCGCGATCCTGCTTCCCTTCACCTTCACCCTGCCGCCGGCTTCGGCGATGATCATGCTCTCGGGCATCTTCTACGGCGCCCAGTACGGGGGCTCCACCACGGCCATCCTCGTCAACCTGCCGGGCGAGTCCTCGTCCATCGTCACATGCCTGGACGGTCACCAGATGGCGAAACAGGGCCGCGCCGGCCCGGCGCTGGCGATCGCGGCGATCGCCTCGTTCTTCGCCGGCACCATCGCCACGATCATCATCGCGGTCGCGAGCGTTCCCCTCTCGGTGCTGGCGCTGAAATTCACGGCGGCCGAATATTTCAGCCTGATGGTTCTCGGGCTGACGGGCTCCATCGCGCTCGCCCACGGCTCCGCCGTCAAGGCGGTGGCCATGGTGCTGCTCGGCCTGCTGCTCGGCCTGGTCGGCATCGACGTCAACACGGGCCTTCCCCGCATGACGCTCGGCATCGGCGAACTCGGCGACGGCATCGGCTTCGTCGCCATCGCGATCGGCCTCTTCGGAATTTCGGAGCTGATGGTCGCCCTGTCCCGGCCGCAGGACCGGACGCTGCTGTCCGTCGCCTTGAGCCAGCTCTGGCCGAGCCGCAAGGAGCTGAAGGACTGCGTGCCGGCCATGCTCCGCGGCACTGCCATCGGCTCCATTCTCGGCGTTCTCCCCGGCGGCGGCGCGGCGCTCTCCTCCTTCGCGTCCTATGCGGTGGAGAAGAAGACCTCGGCGACGCCCGAGCGGTTCGGCCGCGGCGCGATCGAAGGGGTGGCGGGCCCGGAGGCGGCCAACAACGCCGGCGCCCAGACGTCCTTCATCCCGCTGCTCACCCTCGGCATTCCCGGCAACGCCATCATGGCGCTGATGGTCGGTGCGCTGATGATCCAGGGCATTCAGCCCGGGCCGCAGGTGATGACCGCCCAGCCTCAGCTGTTCTGGGGCGTCATCGCCTCCATGTGGCTCGGCAACCTGATGCTGGTCATCCTCAACCTGCCGCTGGTGGGTCTGTGGGTGTCACTGCTGCGCGTGCCCTACCGCATCCTGTTTCCGGCCATCGCGCTGTTCTGCTGCATCGGCACCTATTCCATCAGCAACAGCCAGCTGGACATCGGCCTGATGCTGCTCTTCGCCCTCGTCGGCGTCTTCTTCGTCAAGGTCGGGGCGGAACCCGCGCCCTTCATCCTGGGCTTCATCCTCGGCCCGCTGATGGAGGAGAACTTCCGCCGCGCCATGAACCTCTCTCGCGGCGACCCCATGGTGTTCGTGGAGCGGCCCATCAGCGCTGCGTTGCTCGTCCTAACGGCTCTGCTTCTCGCCGTCCTGATCCTGCCCGCGGTCCGGGCCAAGCGTGAGGAGGTCTTTCAGGAGTAGATGAGGACCGGATGCACGCCATGCTCCACGGGGCCCCGCCATGTTTGACCTCGGCCAGTTGCGCTGCTTCGTCGCCGTGGCCGACGAGCTGCATTTCGGCCGGGCGGCGATACGACTGAACATGACCCAGCCGCCGCTGAGCCGGCAGATCCAGATTCTCGAACGCATCCTCGACGTGAAGCTGCTCGAGCGTTCGAGCCGATCGGTGAAGCTGACCCCGGCCGGGCAGAGCTTCCTGCCCGAAGCCCGTCATATCCTCGGCCTCGCCGAGAGTTCGGCCCTGCTGGTCAAGCGGGTGGCGCGCGGGCGGGCGGGCTCGCTGAAGGTCGGGTTCACCGCGGCCTCGGCCTACAGCTATCTTCCCAGCCTGGTCGCGGCGTGCCGCAACGAACTGCCCGACGTCGCGCTGTCGCTCAAGGAGATGGTCAGCGGGGACCAGCTTAAACGGCTGCTGTCGGGGGAGATCGACATCGGGCTGATGCGCCCGCCCATGCCGCCCGTGGGGCTCGGCTCGTTCCGCGTCATGGCGGAGCCGATGCTGGCCGCGCTGCCGCGAAACCATCCCCGGGCGCGGCAGACCAGCGTGAAGCTCGAGCAACTCGCGGCGGATCCCTTCATCATGTACGCGCCCTATGAGGCGCGCTATTTCCACGATCTCGTCGTCGAGATCTTGGCCCGCGGCGGGCTGTCGCCGAACCACGTCCAGTATCTCGCCCAGATCCACTCGATCCTCGCGCTCGTCCATGCGGGCGTCGGTGTCGCCATCGTGCCGGAGGCCGCCGACAACCTTCAGTTCCGCGATGTGGTGCTGCGGCCCATCGCGCTGCAGAAGCCGGTTCTCGCCGAACTGTTCATGGTCTGGCGCGAACAGAGCACCAACCCCGCCATCCCGATCCTGCTCGACGTTGCGCGCAAGATGGCCGCCTGAGGCCGATCGTTCCACATTCGGTATCGATTCATCCAGCCTTTGGTCGGGCATCGCCCGTGAGCCTGCGCCATGCTCGCCGCACCCAACGAGTGCCCCGGAGCGGGGCCGCATGAGGAGTGGCATCAATGGCCCGAATGACCCCGAAGGAGATGGCCCTGACGATCGGCGGCGGGCTCCTCTCCTTCCCCGTCACACCCTTCGACGCGGACCTCGCCTTCGACGAGGAGCGCTACCGCTCGAACCTCGACTGGCTCTGCGGCTACGAGGTGGCGGGGCTCTTCTCCTGTGGCGGCACAGGCGAGTTCTTCTCCCTGACGCCGGAGGAGGTCGCGCGCATCGTCGCGGTCGCCGTGGCCGAGACCGCCGGGCGCGTCCCGGTCCTCGCCGGGGTGGGGTACGGCACCGCCATCGCCTGCGAGCTCGCCCGGAATGTCGAGACGTCCGGTGCGGACGGAATCCTGCTGCTGCCGCCCTACCTGGTCAACTCGGAGCAGGAGGGTCTCGCCGCGCATGTCGAAGCCGTCTGCCGGTCCACCAGCCTCGGCGTCATCGTCTACAACCGCGACAACGCCATTCTGACCGAGGACACGCTGGCGCGGCTCTGCGAGCGCTGTCCCAATCTCGTGGGCTTCAAGGACGGTGTCGGGGACCTCGAGCTGATGCAGCGGGTCAGTCTGAGGATGGGGGATCGCCTGACCTATGTGGGAGGCCTTCCGACCGCCGAGACCTTCGCGATGCCCTATCTGGAGATGGGCGTGACGACCTACTCCTCGGCGGTGTTCAACTTCGTGCCGGAGTTCTCGACGCGCTTCTATGCGGCCGTTCGGCAACGCGACCACCGGACGGTGGAGGCCGGACTGAAGGACTTCATTCTGCCGCTGCTGGCCATCCGCAACCGGCGCAAGGGCTATGCCGTCTCGATCATCAAGGCCGGGATGAAGGTCGTCGGGCGGAATTCCGGGCCGGTCCGAGCGCCGCTGACCGATCTCGCTGAAGCCGAGACGGCAGAACTCGCGGCACTCGTGCGCAGGCTCGAGACAGGCATCTTCGCCGCCCGTCAGCACGCCGCATGAGGCACCGCCGGACCGGGACGGCGTCGATCCATGCCGACCCGGCATGGATCCATAGCGACATTGACTTGGCCGGCGGTGAGCCGCGCGCCTAGCCTGTCCAGAGACATCCGCGGCAAGCGGAGCCGGCCACGAGCCGGAACGGGAGGGACCCATGAAGCGTCACATCCTCGCCACGCTCGCGCTGGCGACCGCCTTCGGCCTGTCGCCCATGCCCGCCGTGGCGGCGACCTACGTCTACGTGTCCAACGCCGAGAGCCGGGAGATCAGCGTCCTGAAGATCGACCGGGAAGCCCGCGTGCTCCGGCCGGTCCAGACGGTTCCGGTGACGGGAACGGCCATGCCGATCGCCGTGTCTCCGGATAAGCGCTTTCTCCACGTCGCGCTGCGATCGCAGCCCTTCTCCGTCGCCTCGTTCAGCATCAACCCCGCGACGGGCGAACTCAGCCCCGTCGCCACCACCCCGCTGCCCGACAGCATGGCCTACATCGCCACCGACCGGACCGGCCGCTTCCTGCTCAGCGCCTCCTATGGCGGTGACAAGGTGGCGGTGAACGCCATCGGTCCGAACGGGGCCGTCGCGGCCGAGCCGATCCAGATCGTCGCGACCCGCCGTCACGCCCACGCCGTGCTGACCGACCGGAGCAACCGCCACGCCTTCGCCACCAATCTGGGCGGCGACGTCGTTCTCCAGTTCACCTTCGATGCGACGACGGGCCAGCTGAGGCCCGCCGGCGCGCCGGTCGTCGAGACGGACAAGGGCCAGGGGCCGCGGCATCTCGTCTTTCATCCGGGCGACCGGTTCGCCTATCTGCTCAACGAACTGGACGCGACCATCAACGTGTATCCCTACGATGCCGGCGCAGGCTCTCTCGGCAACCGCATCGAGCGCGTCACGGCCTTGCCGGACGGGTTCCAGGGCGGCGCGCCCTGGGCCGCCGAACTGCGGATCAGCACCGATGGGCGGCGCCTCTACGCCTCGGAGCGCCGATCGAGCACGTTGTCCGTCTTCGATGTCGATGCGGCGACCGGCAGGCTGACCCGCACGGCCGTCGTGCCGACCGAAGAACAGCCGCGTGGCTTCGCGCTCGATGCCGCCGGCCAGTTCCTCGTCGCCGTCGGGCAGAAGTCCCATGCGGCAACGCTCTACGGCATCGATCCGGCGTCCGGGCGTCTCAGCGCAATCCATCGCCTGCCCCTCGGCAAGGACCCGAACTGGGTGGAGATCGTCGAACTGCCCTAGGCGCGCAACGCATCGTGCCGTCCGGCGGCGGCGCAGGTCCGTCTCGCCACGGCGCGATCCGGCTTAGCGCCCGCCGTCGATGGCGACAATCTGTCCGGGCTCGGCGGCCTTTGATCGTCCGTGGTCCAGCAGGCGAGCCCGGTCACGAACGTCACCGCCCGGACACCGGTCGATCCCGGATCTCCCTAGTCGCGATCGGGAGCGCCGAGGGGAAAGTAGTGGCGGAAACGCCTGGCCTCTTCCACGGCCCGGGCAAAAGACGGTCTTGCGAGCAGCCGCTGGCGATAGGCGCGCAGGCTCTGGAACCGTGCCGGGATCGCGTGGGTCCAGTCCGCATAGAACAGTGAGGGGGCTGCCGCACAGTCGGCCAGCGTGAAGCTCTCGCCCACCGCCCAGGTCCGGCCCGCCATGCGGCTGTCGAGCCAGGCATAGCTCGTGTCGAGCATGCGTCGGGCCTCGTCGACGCCGAAGGGATCGCGGTGCTCCGCCGGCCGCAGGGCGTCGAAGACGAACTTGCCCTGCGGGGTCATGACGTAGTTGTCGAAGAAGCGATCGAGCATCCGCACCTCGAGCGCGAGGTCCGGGTCGTCCGGGATCAGCCGCACCGGTCCCGGGTGATGGATCTGGAGGTGCTCGATCACGATGGAAGCCTCCAGGACGACCCGCCCATCGTCCCGCAGAATCGGAAAACGCTTCATCGGCCACAGTGCGGCGAGCTCGTCGCCGACGCCCTCATCCTCCAGCATGCGGTACGTGAACGGCACGTCGTTCTCGTAGAAGGCGATGAGCACCTTCTGACAGTAGGACGAGAACGGATGGGCGAAGAGTTCGATGGTCATGAGAAGGCCCGGGGTTCGCGCCCTTCGATCAGGGCAACCAGATTGTCGATGTGCCAGGTGGTCCCGTGCTCGCGGCCCTGCACGGCTTCCGCCCCGCCGACGAGGTAGCTGCCCTGTTCGGTGTGCAGGAGGCGCGTCCTGCTGCCCTCGGCCCTGAACTCCAGCGTCAGCAGCGAGACGGACAGCTTGTCCCGGTTGTGGAACAGGTCGTAGACGAGGATGATCCGCTCGTTTTCGACGATGTCGTGGTAGGTCGCCTGGAAATCCGTCTCCAGTCCGCCCGGCCAGCGCGCGTGGAAGCGCTCGGTGCCGCCTGGCCGGAAATCGAGGTGGCGCTCGAGCGTCTCGATCTCGGCCGGCGCCTTGAACCACGCGCTCTTGGCCTCGATCGTCGTATAGGCCGCGAAAACCCGCGCGGGGGTCGCGTTCAGCACCCGCTCGATGGTGAAGGCCGCGTTGGTGATGCTCATGCGTCTCCGTCCTCTTGTGCCGTCCTGGCGAGATAGGCTTCGAGCTGGTCGTACTGCTGGCTCCAGAACTGCTTGCGTTCCAAGATCCAGCTCTCGACCTCGTTCATCGCGCCCATGTCGAGGGAACAGGTGCGGACGCGGCCGACCTTCGCGCTCTTCACGAGTCCGGCCTCCTCCAGGATTTTCAGGTGCTGGACGACCGCCGACAGGGTCATGGGCAACGGCCTCGCGAGATCGCTGACCGAGGCTGGACCGATGCTCAGACGCTCCACCATGGCCCGTCGGGCGGGATCACCGAGGGCCTGGAAGGCGAGGTCGAGTGGTTGGACTTGATACTGTAGCATTCACTTAAGTGTTGTCTGCGGACGGTGTCCCGTCAAGTCCCGATGGGGACTTTCTGGGTCTGCCAGTTGCGGGCCCCAGCAACTCAAGGTTTGCGGCGAGGTGCGTCGGATCTGCACGCCGATGCCGCCATGGGGGATGGTGCTGAAACCAGACGTCCCTGTGCCGCAACCCCGGTTCGGCGGGGAGGGGACAAGGAATCACGGCCAATAGCGGACCAGCATGCCGGATGCGGTCCGGCTGGCCCCGTGGCGTTGGGAACGCCGCGGTCTCGGGGGCTGCGAAAGGGCGCGTCGGATTTCGGCGTCGTGGCGGCTTGCGTCCACCCGACTGTCATTCCGCCGTCGTCTGCGGGGGCGATGCCCGGCAGCGTCGCGGCCGTCGCGCCGCCAGCCAATGGATTCATCGCCATGTCCCTGCCCAAACTCGGCGCCGCCCTGCCGCTCGACGGCCTGCGCCTTCACCGCTCCTGGATCGTCGACGGCCAGCGCGACCTGGAGATCCAGGATTTCTTCTGGGCCGAGGTGCTGAACGGCGATTGGGCGCCGCTCGCCGAGGCGATCCGCAAGGAACTCGACGGCTATACCGGCCGCCTCGGGATCCATGGTCCGTTCTGGGGCTTCACCATCGCCAGCCTCGATCCCGACGTGCGCAAGCTGGTCGCCCACCGCATGGAGCAGGGCCTCGACGTCTGCGCCGCGCTCGGCGCCACGCAGATGGTCATCCACTCGCCCTACACGACCTGGGACTACAACAATCTCGACTACAATTCCGGTGCCCGCGCCAAGGTCGTCGAGCGCACCCACGACACGCTCAAGGCGGCCGTCCGCCGGGCCGAGGACATGGGCGTCGTCCTGGTGATCGAGAACATCGAGGACTGCGACCCGGCCGACCGCGTCGCGCTCGCCCGCTCCTTCGACAGCCCCGCGGTCCGCGTCTCCATCGACACCGGCCACGCCAACTATGCCCATACGAGCACCGGCGCTCCGCCCGTCGATTACTACGTAACCGCCGCCGGCGACATGCTGCACCACGTCCACCTGCAGGACTCCGACGGCTATGCCGACCGCCACTGGAATCCGGGCGAGGGCACCATCGCCTGGCCGCAGCTATTCCGCGCCCTCGCCACGCTCACCAGCGATCCGCGCCTCATCCTCGAGGTTCGCGACAAGGAGCGCCTGCGCGCGGGCGCCGACCATCTGATCGGCCTCGGCCTCGCCGTCTGACCTCTCGAGCCATGGCCCCGCCGCACTGTCACGGCGGGGTCATCGTCGGGTCACGGGACGGTTATCGGGGAAGTCTAGACAAGTTCGCAGGCGAACGACCGGCGAGCAGAGCCCCGGCCGGACGCAGCCCCGCACAACGAGGACATGGCGACCATGCTGATCCCCTCCACCCGACGTTCCGTTCTGTTGCTCGGCGGCGCCGCTCTCGCCGCCCCGCTGGTGCCGCGCTTCGCCCTGGCCCAGTCCGACAGCCGCCCCGCCATCACCATCGCGGTGCAGAAGATCGTCAATTCCAACGTCCTCGACGTGCTGCGCGAGCAGTCCAACGTCGGCGAGCGGATCTTCTTCACCTCCCTGTGGGAGGCCCTGATCGGCCGCGACTGGCTCGGCAATCTCGCCCCGCAGCCGGGCCTCGCCACCGAATGGCGCCGGATCGACGACCAGACCGTCGAACTGAAGCTGCGCCAGGGCGTCAAGTTCCACAACGGCGACGAGATGACCGCCGAGGACGTGGTCTTCACCTTCTCGCGCGAGCGCATGTTCGGCAACACCGAAGCCAAGAACCGCTCGACCCTGAAGGCCTTCGAGAACATCCCGGCGCCGCGCCCGGGCAAGGAACTGCCGGGCGAGATCCCCGCGGCCGCCCGCCGCATCTGGCCCGACCTGCTGCGCGTCGACGCCGTCGATCGCTACACCGTGCGCTTCGTCAACGCGACGCCGGACGTGACGCTGGAGGGCCGGCTGTCCCGCTACGGCTCGGACATCATGAGCCGGCGCGGCTGGGAAGAGGCCGCGAGCTATCTCGACTGGGCCCGCAAGCCGATCACCACCGGCCCCTACAAGGTCGCCGAATTCCGTCCCGACACCTCGCTCCTGCTCGTCGCCCATGACGAGTACTGGGGCGGCCGTCCGCCGGTCAGGTCGATCCGTTTCGTCGAAGTGCCGGAAGTGGCGAGCCGCGTCGCCGGCCTGCTTTCCGGCCAGTACCAGTTCGCCTGCGACATCCCGCCGGATCAGATCGGCGAGGTCGAGAAGAACGCCGCCTTCGAGGTCCAGGGCGGCACGATCCAGAACCACCGGCTCACCGTCTTCGACAAGAACAATGCCCAGCTCGCCAATCCGCTGGTGCGCCGGGCCTTCACCCACGCCATCGACCGCCAGGCGATCGTCGACTCGCTCTGGGCCGGGCGCACCAAGGTGCCCGCCGGCCTGCAGTGGGAGTTCTACGGCGACATGTTCCACGCGGACTGGAAGGTTCCGGACTACGACCCCAAGGTCGCCCGCGATCTCCTGCGCCAGGCCGGCTACAAGGGCGACCCGATCACCTACCGGGTGCTCAACAACTACTACACGAACCAGAACCCCACGTCGCAGATCCTGACCGAGATGTGGCGCTCCGTCGGCCTCAACGTGCAGATGCAGACGGTGGAGAACTGGAGCCAGATCATGGAGCGCGGACCGGCGCGCGCGGTGCGCGACTGGTCCAACTCGGCGCCCTTCAACGACCCGGTCTCCTCGCTGGTGAACCAGCACGGCCCGAACGGCCAGCAGCAGCAGATCGGCGAGTGGACCAATGCCGAGATGAACCAGCTCTGCGAGGTGCTGGAGACCTCGACCGACCGGGCCCTGCGCCGCAAGTCCTTCCGCCGCATGCTGGAAGTCTGCGAGCGCGAGGACCCCGCCTACACGGTGCTGCACCAGAACGCGACCTTCACGGCCAAGCCCAAGGCGATCCGCTGGAAGACCGCACCCGCCTTCGCCATGGACTTCCGCCCCGGCAACTACGGCGCCTGACGCTGCCTTGACGGGTCGGCCGGACCTGCCCGGCCGGCCCGTCCCCTTGTCGATGAGGATCGCTTTTCATGACCAATGCTCTTGTCCGGCCCTCGCGCCGATCGATCCTTCAGGCCTCCGGCGCCGTCCTGGCGGCGGCATCGCTCGGCGGCGCGGCCGGGGCCCAGGCAGGCGCGCGCCGTGTCACCGTGGCGATGCCGGTCAGCCCGCGGGTTCTCGAGCCCGTGCGCGAGGTCTCCAACGTCCTCTTCCGCACCGCCTACAACATCTTCGACACCCTGATCACGGTGGATTATCGCGACGGCGCGAAACTGAAGCCCGGCCTCGCCACCGCCTGGCGGCGCACCGAGCCGCGTGTGCTCGAGCTCGACCTGCGCGAGGGCGTGCGCTTTCACAACGGCGACGTGCTCACCGCCGAGGACGTCGCCTTCACCTTCGGGCCTGAGCGCGTCGCCGATCCGAAGGCCCCGGGCCATGCGCTGAGCCGCCCCTTCCTCGGCACCATCGAGCGCGTCGAGGCTGTCGGACCTCGCCAGGTGCGCGTCGTCACCCGCGCTCCCGATCCGCTGATCGAACAGCGCCTCGCCGGCTGGGCCGGGCAGATCGTCTCCAAGCGCGCCTTCCTCGCCGCCGCCTCCTTCGAAGCCTGGGAGAAGGCGCCTGTCGGCACGGGGCCCTTCGCCGTCGCCGAATTCAAGGTCGACCAGCACCTGGTCCTTCAGGCCCACGACGCCTACTGGGGCGGCGCGCCGACGGTGCGCGAACTCGTCTTCCGGGTGGTGCCCGAACTTGCGAGCCGCCTCAACGCCCTCGCCACCGGTGAGGCGGACATCATCACCGAGCTGTCGCCGGATCATTTCCGCAGCGTCGAGGCCATGGCCGGCTGCGAGATCGCCGGCGGGCCGATCCAGAACATCCGCGTTCTCGCCTACGACAAGAACCACCCGGTGCTCGCCGACGTGCGGATCAGGCAGGCCCTCGGCCTCGCCATCGACCGCAAGGCCATCGTCGACGCCCTCTATGGCGGCCGCACCACGGTCCCGCCCGGCCACCAGAACCCGGCCTATGGTGCACTCTACATGCCGGATTATCCGGCGCCGGGCTTCGATCCGGACAGGGCGCGCGCCCTGGTGAAGGCGGCGGGCTATACCGGCCGGCCCATCCCGTACCGCATCCTGCCGAACTACTACACGCTGCAACTGCAGACCGCGCAGATCCTCGTCGAGATGTGGCGGGCCGTCGGCCTCACCATCGACCTGCAGGTGCGCGAGAACGTGGGAGCCGTCGTCAACCCGCCGGAAGGGCGCGGCATCCGCGACTGGTCCAACACCATCTTCTGGAACGATCCGGCCGGCGTGCTCGTGCGCCTCTTCGGTCCCAACGGCCCGACCCAGCGGGTCTACAAGGAATGGTCGAACGCCGAGTTCAACGAGAAGGCGGCGGTGCTCGCCTCCAGTCTCGACACGGCCGAGCGCAAGGCCGCCTTCCGCCGCATGCTGGAGATCTTTGACACCGAGGACCCCGCCGGCACCGTGCTGCACGACCTGACCATGTTCTACGGCAAGCGGAAGGACGTGCCCTGGCACCCCTATCCGATCGAATACATGGACTTCCGCGCGGCGAACATGGGCTGACGCGGCATGGCATCCTCCACCCCGCTTCTGCACCGTCCCCTGGTCGAGCTCGCCGGCCTCCGGGTCGCATTCGCCGGTGTTCCCGCCCTGCGCGGCATCGACCTGACGGTCGGCCGCGGCGAGGCCGTCGGTCTCGTCGGTGAATCCGGTTCGGGCAAGTCCGTCACCTGGCTCGCAGCCCTCGGCCTCCTGCCTGCCAAGGCGACCGTGACGGGAAGCGCGAGGCTCGAGGGCCAGGAGCTGCTGGGTGCACCCCCGGTCGTGCTCGACGATGTCCGCGGCGGTCGCATCGCCATGATCTTCCAGGACCCGGCGAGCGCCCTCAATCCGGTCCTCAAGGTCGGTCGCCAGATCGGCGAGGCCCTGGCGCTCCACACCGACCTCTCCGGCGCGAGCCTGAGGGCGGAGGCGCTGAGGCTCCTCGACCTCGTCGGCATCCCCGACGCTGCCCGCCGGCTCGACGCCTATCCCCACGAGTTCTCCGGCGGCCAGAACCAGCGGGTGATGATCGCCATGGCGCTGGCCGGGAGGCCGGACCTTCTCGTCGCCGACGAGCCGACCACCGCCCTCGACGTGACGATCCAGGCGCAGATCCTCGACCTGCTGCGTTCCGTCCGCCGCGAATTCTCCATGGCCCTCGACCTCGGCGTCATCGCCGAGACCTGCGACCGCGTCGCCGTCATGTATGCCGGCAGGATCGTCGAGGAGGCCGCCGCCGACAAACTGTTCGAGGCGGCCCGCCATCCCTATGCGCGGGGCCTGATCGGTTCGCTTCCGCACCTCGCGGGGCCGCGCCGGCGGCTGACCTCCATCCCCGGCGTGGTGCCCGATCCGCGGCACCTGCCTCCCGGCTGCGCCTTCGCGCCGCGCTGCGCCCTGGCGCTGCGCTCCTGCGCAGAGGCCGACCCCG
>LNFH01000042.1 GCA_001464235.1 Rhizobiales bacterium Ga0077556
CAGCCCGCATGATCCCGACCCTCGTGACCGCGAAGTCCCTGTCGCGGACCTATCAGATGCGGCGGGGCCTGTTCGGCGCCGCCGTCGACGTGCGCGCCGTCGACGGTGTGAGCCTGCGCATCGGTGCCGGCGAGACGCTCGGCGTCGTCGGCGAATCCGGCTCGGGGAAGTCGACGCTCGGACGCATGGTGCTCGGGCTGGAAAGGCCGGACGAGGGTTCGGTCGCCTTCGACGGACAGCCCATGCCCGCGCCCTTCACCGCGGAGTGGCGCCGCTCCCGCGCCCGCATGCAGATGATCTACCAGGACCCGCTCGGCGCCCTCGACCGGCGGCTCACCGTGCTCGACCAGGTGCGCGAGCCGCTCGACATCCACGGCCGCGGCATGCGCGAGGCGCGCGCGGGCGAGGCTCTCGCCATGCTCTCCCGCGTCGGACTCTCCTCCCACCTCGCAGGCCGCTATCCGCACGAACTCTCCGGCGGCCAGCGCCAGCGCGTCGTCCTCGCCCGCGCGCTGATGACCGCGCCGCAATTCCTCGTCTGCGACGAACCGGTCTCCGCCCTCGACGTCTCCATCCAGGCGCAGGTGGTCAACCTCCTCGTCGACCTGCAGGAGGAGTTCCGCCTCGCCATGCTGTTCATCAGCCACGACCTCAGGGTCGTCCGGCAGATCAGCCGGCGCGTCGCGGTCATGTATCTCGGCCGCTTCGTCGAGGAGGGCGATGCCGACGACCTCTTCGCCGCCCCGCGCCATCCCTACACCCGCGCCCTCGTCTCCGCCGCACCCGCGCCGGGGGCGAAGAGCGAGCGGATCGTGCTCATCGGCGAACCGCCGAACCCGGCCCAGCGCCCCGCCGGCTGCGCCTTTCATCCCCGCTGCCCCCTCGCCGTCGCCCGCTGCCGCTCCGAAAGCCCGGCCCTGCGGACGCTGGAGGGCGGGCGCCGCGTCGCCTGCCACCTCGTCGAAGGCGCCCACCAGACCCGTGAGGCCGCCTGATGCTGCGCTTCTTCGCCCTGCGGCTCCTGAGGGCCTTCGTCACCATTGCGCTGGTGGTGACCTTCGCCTTCGTCGTGCTGCGCCTGTCCGGCGACCCGGCCCTGATCATCCTCGGCCCGGAATCGGCGCCGGAGGCCATCGCCGCCTTCCGCAAGGCCTGGGGCCTCGACGACCCGCTCTGGCAGCAATATTTCCGCTATTTCGGCGCCATCGCCCAGGGCGAGCTCGGCCGCTCGATGCGTGACGGGCGCGCCGCCATCGAGCTGGTCGCCGAGCGCATTCCGGCGACCCTCTCCCTGACCATCCCCGCCCTCCTTCTCAAGGTCGGCATCGGCATTCCCGCCGGCATCTTTGCCGCGCTCCATCGCGGCAGCCTCGCCGATCGCCTGGTCATGCTGCTCTCGGTCGCCGGCTTCACCGTCCCGAGCTTCGTCCTCGGGCTCGTCCTCGTCCTCGTCTTCGCCGTCCAGCTCGGCTGGCTGCCCTCGGGGGGCCAGGACAGCTGGCGCCACGCCATCCTGCCCATCGTCACGCTCGGCGTCGGCGGCGCGGCTGTCCTCGCCCGCTTCACCCGCAGCGCCATGCTGGAGGTGCTCGGCCAGCCCTACGTTCGTACGGCGAGCGCCAAGGGCGTGCCGTGGCGGCGCGTCGTGATCGGCCATGCCCTGCCCAACGCCACCATCCCGACCGTCACCATCATCGGCTTCATGGTCGGTTCGCTGATCGCCGGCGCCGTGGTGGTGGAGAGCGTCTTCTCCTGGCCCGGTGTCGGCCGCCTGCTGGTCGTCGCGGTGTCCAACCGCGATCTCGCGGTGGTCCAGTGCATCCTGCTGCTGGTGGCCGCCACCATGGTGGTCTCCAACCTGGTGGTGGACCTCCTCTACGGCTTCCTCGATCCGCGCCTGCGCCAGTCGGGCGCGCGGAGTGCCTCATGACCGACCAGACCCTCGACGCCGCGCCGCAGCGCAGCGGCCTGCCGCGGGCGCTCGGCGGCATCCCGCCCCTCGTCTGGGTGGCCATCGCCTGGCTGGTGGGCATGGTCGCCGTGGCGCTGCTCGCCGACCTGATCAGCCCCTATTCCTACACGGCCCCGAACCTGCGCAACCGCCTTGTGGCGCCCGGCCATCACCTGCACTGGCTCGGCACGGACGAACTCGGCCGCGACGTGCTCTCGCGGCTCATCGTCTCCATCCGCATTTCCCTGATGATCGCCTTCGGCGCCAGCATCATGTCGGCGGTGGTCGGCACCACCCTCGGCTTCCTCGCGGCCTATTTCCGCGGGTTCGTCGAACAGGTCGTGCTCATGCTCGCCGATTTCCAGGCCAGCATGCCCTTCCTCATCATGGCGCTCGCCGTGCTCGCCTTCTTCGGCTCGTCGTTGCCGCTGCTCATCGGCCTGATGGGTCTCTTCGGCTGGGAGCGCTATGCCCGCATCGCCCGCGGCCTCGCCATTTCCGCCAGTGCCCAGGGCTATGCCTCGGCCGTGACGCAGCTCGGCGCGGCGCCGACGCGGGTCTACCTGAAGCACATCCTCCCCAACATCGCCTCGACGCTGATCGTCTCGATGACCCTGGTCTTTCCGGAGGTGATCCTGCTCGAGAGCGGCCTGTCCTTCCTCGGGCTCGGCGTCCAGCCCCCGATGACCAGCCTCGGCAACATGGTCGGCTACGGCCGCGAATACATCACCCGCGCGCCCTGGATCATGCTGGCGCCGGCCTCGACCATCGTGCTGACGACGCTCGCCGTCTCGATCCTCGGCGACTGGCTGCGCGATCGCCTGGACCCGACCCTGCGCTAGGCCGCCCCGCCTGCGGTGGCGCGCAGGCGCTCGCCGGCTCGCCGTCTGCGTCGACTATGGCGGACCGCGGTCGCCGCAGACCCGAGGGCCCGCCCTCAGCCGGAGAGAGCGGCGTCGGCCGGGCTGAAGGGCAGGCCGAGGCTCTGCGCCACCGCCTCGTTGGTCAGCTGCGACCGATGGACGTTCAGGCCACGCCGCAGGTGCGGGTCGGCGTCCAGCGCGGCGAGCCCGTGATCGGCGAGGGCGAGCCCGAAGGGCAGGGTCGCGTGGTTGAGGGCGTGGCTCGACGTCAGCGGGACGGCGCCCGGCATGTTCGCCACGCAATAGTGGATCACGCCGTCAACCTCGTAGGTCGGATCGTCGTGGGTGGTGGCCCGCGAGGTCTCGAAGCAACCGCCCTGGTCGATGGCCACGTCGACGATCACCGTCCCACGCCTCATGCGTCCCAGCATGGCGCGGTCGACCAGCTTCGGCGCGCTGGCCCCCGGCACAAGAACGGCGCCGATCACCACGTCGGCAGCGAGGACCTCTTCCTCCAGCGCCTGGCGGGTCGAGTAGCGGGTGCGGACGCGCCCGGCGAAGAGGTCGTCCAGAGCGCGCAGGCGCGGCAGCGAGCGGTCGAGGATCGTCACCTCGCCGCCGAGCCCGACCGCCATCCGCGCCGCGTGGGTTCCCACCACGCCGCCGCCGATGACGACGATCCTGGCCGGCGGAACCCCGGGGACGCCGCCGATCAGCAGACCCTTGCCGCCGGCGGGCTTGCGCAGGCTGAAGGCCGCCGCCTCGATGGCGAGGCGCCCGGCGACCTCGCTCATGGGCGCCAGAAGCGGCAGGCCTCCGGCAGCGTCGGAGACCGTTTCGTAGGCGATGGCGGTGCAGCCGGAGGCCATCAGGCCACGGGTCTGGTCGCTGTCCGCCGCCAGATGCAGATAGGTGAAGAGGATGTGGTGCTCGCGCAGCCTCGCCCATTCCAGCGGCTGCGGCTCCTTCACCTTGACGATCAGGGTGCTGCGGGCAAAGACCTCGTCGGCGGTGGCGACGATCGTGGCACCGGCGGCCATGTAGGCCTCGTCGGAGGCGCCGATGCCGGCGCCAGCCCCGGTTTCCACCAGGACCTCGTGGCCCCGGCGGGCATATTCCTGCACCGCGGACGGCACCAGCCCGACCCGATATTCCTGAATCTTGATCTCCTTCGGCACTCCGACGCGCATCGTTCGTCCTCCCTTACGGCGTGGACACGATGCTAGGACGGGCCTGCTGCGCGATCCCGGCGAAGAGCAGTATGCTTGTGGGAGGGGGCGCCGGATTCGTGCGGAAATCCCCGTTTCGGCGCAGGATATCTCATGGCACTCGACCGTATTGACCTCGCAATCCTCAGGGAGCTGGAAAAAGACGCCCGGATCACAGCCGTGGAACTCGCCGAAAGGGTCGGTCTCTCATCGACAGCCAGCGCGCGCCGCCAGAGGGTGCTGGAGGAGGACGGCTTCATCCTCGGCTACGGCGCGCGGCTCTCTCTGGCGAAGTTTGATCTGCCCACCACCGTCGTGGTCCGCATCGCGCTGGAGACGCAGAGCGAGGAGGCGCTGAGCGCCTTCGAAAAGGCGGTGCAGCGCTGCCCTTCGGTCGTGCGTTGCCTGCTGATGTCGGGCACGGACGACTATCTCGTGACGGTCGTGGTCCGTGACATCTCCGACTACGAGCGCATTCACATGACGCAGCTGTCGCGGCTTCCCGGCGTCGCGCGCCTGCATTCCAGTTTCGCCCTCCGCACCGTGGTCGATCGCGCGATTCCGCCGAGCGCGCTGACCTGACGACTCGTTGGGACCGCTGCAATTGGCTGCGCCGGAGTGGCGTCCCGGCGCGGCTTGAGGGCGGCACCGCGACGGTCATGGATTTGAGACCGTTCCTCACGATCTGCAATCCCGAGCGGCTCCGTTCAGTTCGACCAGATCTCCAGGCGCTTGATGATCGCAGCCAGGTGGGTCCGGTGACGGGCTACCTTCGGACTCTCATGGGGTGGAACGGCCAGGCAGAGGCGCAGAATACCGCCCGGGAAAGTCGATCCCGGCCTCCGCCAGCGCCAGCTTGCCACCCTCAAGGCCGCCCTGATCCCAGGGCTTGGCGAGCTGGTCCGTGAGCGCATTGATTTCGACCATGTAGCGACGCCCGTCCGTGGCGAGGGCCTGATCCATGGCTGCGAGGTCGGGAAACGCACCAAAGGCCTTCCACCAGATCGCGCGGCCCGCCAGGTAGCCGTTTGCGCCCGCGCGATAGGCAAATCCGAGCACCCGTCGGAACTCCTCCATCCCCGCGCCGGCGCTCAGCATCACCCAGGGTTTGTCGATGAGCGCGCCCAGGCGGTCGAACCATGCCTGCGCCTCCCGCGTGTCGGGTCCATCGGCCGCCGGGTCGGGAAGGGAGCCGGCGGGCAGGGGGCTCTCCAACTTGTAGATGTCGACACCGAAATCCGGTGAGGCAAAATCGCGGACGCTCTGCAACACGAGGTCGGGACGCTTGGTCCGGTCCTCGATGTAATCCGTCGTGTGCCCCGCCTGGCCGGCGAAGGGGTAGACCAGCAACTCCAGCAGCAGGGCGATGTCCTGCTCGGCGCAGGCGTCACCGACGTCCCGCACGAGCTGCTGCTGATGGGCGAGGACATCCGCCGCGGCGTCGGGCCGATACCAGAGCAGGAGCTTCACCCCGTCAGCGCCCATCCGCTTGATCTTCGCCACGGACCAGTCTTTGGGCAGGCGCGTCTTGCGACCGCCGGGTGTTTCCTCGAACCGAAAATCCTCGAGCGTGATGAGCAGCCCGCGGTCGGGACGGATGTCCGGTTCTGCGGTCGTGAACCCATAGTCGGGATCGATCAGCAGGGCCGATCCATCGGCGCTGAGGCGCCGCGTCAGGAGCGCCTTGACGCCGGCAACTTCCTCGTAGGCTGCCGGGCGGCCCATGCGCTCGCCGATCGCCTTCAGGAGCGGCGGCCGCTGGTCCACGGCCACCATCTTGAAGCGACCGGAGGGGTCGGCGAGGCGTTTCAGACCCCGAAGCTTACCGGCGGAGATGCTCATGCTGTCGTCCTTGATGTCTGGAGGAGAGCTTCGGTCTCCTCGCGCGTCGGAATCCCGGCGCGACCGCCGAAACGGGTGCACTTGAGCGCGGCTGC
>LNFH01000043.1 GCA_001464235.1 Rhizobiales bacterium Ga0077556
GGCCGGGACAAGCCCGGCCATGACGGCTGGTGGTTCCAGCGCGTGCACCGATCGAGCGCCTGAGGCCCCGTTGCGTCCCGCTCTCAGTTGGTGATGCGGATGCCGGCGCGCTCGATGACCGGCTTCCAGCGGTCGCGCTCGCGGCCGACCATGGCCTTCACCTCGTCGGGGCTCGACCCGACCGCCTCGAAACCGGCGCCGCGCAGGCGCTCAAGGGCGGCGGGGTCCCGGACCGCCGCGGCGGCGGCGCGGTGGATCTCCGCGACCGTTGCGGCGGGGACGGCGGCGGGCACCATCAGCACGAACCAGGACGCCATGGCGAGGTAGGGCACGCCGGCTTCCGCTGCGGTGGGCACGCCCGGCAGCATGTCGGCGCGGGTGGCGCCGGTCTGGACGAGGGCGCGCAGGCCGCCGGAGCGGATCTGGGCGGCGGCGAGCGGGATCGAGAAGAAGGAGCCGGCCGTCTGGCCGCGGGCGATGTCGCCGATGCCGTCGGCCACCGCGCGGTAATGCACCGGCTCGCCCTTGAAGCCGGCGCTCTGGGCGAAGAGCTCGGCGGCGATGTGGCCGGGGCT
>LNFH01000044.1 GCA_001464235.1 Rhizobiales bacterium Ga0077556
GCGATGGCGACCGAGCCGACCTCGCCGAGGAGGACGGTGGCGCCGTCGGCGGCGGCGCGGGCGACGCGGGCGGAGGCGACCTGGCCGCCGGCTCCGGGAACGTTCTCCACCACCACGTTGGCGTTGCCCGCCCGCTGCATGGCATCGGCGAGGATGCGCGCCAGCGTGTCGGGGGCGGTGCCGCCGGCAAAGCCGACCACCAGGGTGATGGTGCGCGGCGCCTGGGCGTGGGCCGGCGCGAGGCCGGCGGCGGCCATGACGGCGACGGCGGCCAGGGCCGCCCGGATCACTCTCTTCACGATAACCTCCCTGCGGCTGTTGTTGATGGTGGGTGGCGGCCGCTCGCCTGACAGGATGGTGGCGCTACTCCAGTTCGTAGACGTCGAGCAGCACCCGGTCGGGCAGCCGCGTGCCGACGCAGACGAAGATCGACCGCATCAGCCAGAGATGGTCGGGCGAGGCGGTCTCGAAGCGGGGCACGGTGCGGAAATAGATCTGGGACGCGTCCACCGGCTCACCCCGGCGCAGCCGCGCCACGAGGTCCGGCGGGCCGCGGCGGATGCCGGTGTTCTCGACATAGATGCGGGCGCCCTCGGGCGTCTCGACGACATAGCGGGCGTGGATGTCGGCAAGGCCCGGGTCGCGGATCGACTGGTAGTCGGTGCCGCCGGGCAGAACCTTGCCGGTCAGGCGCGGGCCCGTGACCTCGCCGCCCAGGATCGGGATGAGCCGGCGCTCGCCGAGCGGCGTCGGGCCGACCTCGAGGGCGGGCGCGACCTCGGCGGCGATGGAAAAGGCGGGGACGAGGATGGGTGGGGGCATGGGCGTCTCCGGCGCGGCGCGAAGCTCACCAACGCCCTTGGTTATTGTCAATAACCATTTGCGCCGCAGGGCGGCGCGCCCACCTTGTCACCTTTCCAAACTGTCACGTGAGCGCGCGCGGGAGCCGTGATAGAAGGGCGTCATGATACCGGACTCCGTCTGACATGCGCCGCTGGCTCCTCCTCGTTCTCCTCGTCTCCGCGCTCGGCGCCGGCGCCTGGTGGTTCACCGGCCCGGGCTCGCTGGCGGTGGCCGACCAACCCGCCTGGCGCACCGCGCGGGCCGACCGCGGCGACGTGGTCGCGGCGGTGAACGCCACCGGCACGATCAATCCGATCTCGACCGTCGTCGTGGGCTCGCAGGTCTCCGGCCAGGTGCTGGAGATCATCGCCGACTACAATTCGCAGGTGGAGGCCGGACAGGTGCTCGCCCGGCTCGACCCGACGCAGGTGAAGGCGCGGCTCGACGGCGCGCGCGCCGACCTCGCCAACGTGCGCGCGGCGCGCGAGGTGCAGCTCGCGCAGATCGAGCAGGCGCGCTCGGAGATCAACAGGGCGGAGGCGGTGCGCCTCGACGCCACCGCCAAGCTGGCGCAGGTGGAGGCCCAGCTCGCCGAGGCCGAGCGCAACTTCGTGCGCCAGCGCGAGCTCGGCGCCCGCGGCGCGGTGGCGCAGGCTGTCATCGACACGGCCCGCGCCAATGCCGAGGGCCAGCGCGCCGGGCGCGATTCGGCGCGGGCGCAGATCGCCTCGGCGGAGGCCTCCAAGCGCTCCATCGAGGCGGCGCTGCGGGTGGCGGAGGCGCAGATCGGCACGATCGACGCGCAGATCGCCCAGCGCGAGGCCGTGGTGCGGCAGATCGAGGTCGACCTCGCCAACACCGAGATCCGCTCGCCGGTGAAGGGAACGGTGGTGCAGCGCCAGGTCGAGCTGGGACAGTCTGTGGCCGCCTCGCTGCAGGCGCCGACGCTGTTCCTCGTCGCCCAGGACCTGCGGTCGATGGAAATCTACGCCAATGTGGACGAGGCCGACGTCGGCCGCGTGCGCAGCGGGCAGGCCGTCACCTTCTCGGTCAACGCCTATCCGGGCCGCGAATTCCGCGGCGAGGTGAGGCTGGTCCGCCTCGGGTCGCAGACGGTGCAGAACGTCGTCATCTACACGGCCATCATCTCGTTCCAGAACCCGCGCATGGAGCTGATGCCCGGCATGACCGCGACGCTGCGGGTCATCTCCGAC
>LNFH01000045.1 GCA_001464235.1 Rhizobiales bacterium Ga0077556
CCTTTTTGTTTATGCCGACTTGAATGGACCCATGAGGCAATTGGTTTGGGATTTTTGAGGAAATTCAAACCGCTCGCAGCGGCATTTCACCAGCCATTTCAACAGGTCGTGAGGAAGAACATCTTGGGTCCTTACACCCGGGCTGGCGCGCCGGGATATCGCTTTGGATGAGCCGTCAGCGGCCACCGGCCGGCCCGGCCCGGTTCACCTCGATGCCCTGGCTGACGCTCGGTGGATGGAACCTATGGCGAGGACCGTTGCAGAAGGGCCCGCGTGAGCGGCTGCGCCATCGTGCCCCGGCGGCTCACATCGGCCGCCCGGTCTGCGGCAAACAGGCACTTTTCCCCGTCATCGCATATGGATGCCACCGGCATCGAGGGCGTCTGCCAAGGCCGCGAGGGTGGTGAAGTGGTAATCCGGGGTCGTGCGCGCGGCCTCGATGGTTCCGCCGGAATCGGCCTTGCCGGCCCGCCTTTCGATCCAGCAGACGGTGTAGCCGAGTTGCCGGGCCACGCCGATGTCGTGGTACTGGCTCTGGGCGACGTGCAGGATGTCGTGCAGTCCATGGCCGTCGCGGCTGAGCCGGCCCAAGGTGAAGGCGAAGAAGCGGGGATCCGGCTTCTCGCAACCCGCCTCGTCGACGGTGACGCCGTCCGTGAACGGACTGCCGAGGGTGCGCGCGAAATGCTCCAGCGCCCATCGCTGGGCATTGGTCATGGCGACCAGCTTGCAACGCCCCTTCAGACGGCGCAGGGCCTCGACCGAGTCCGGAAAGGCCGGCCAGTCCTTCACCGATGCGCGGAAACCGTCGGCGATGGCCTGATCCATCGGCAGCCCGAATTGCGGGGCAAGCTCGAAGTAGACACGCACGAGGTCATCCGGGAACCTGATGACCTCCGGGCTCTTCCGCGATGTCCGGTAGGCCGCGAGAAACGTGTCGTCGTCGACATGTTCCAGCGCCCTGGCGCATGCCTGGCGCAGGTATGACAGCATCCCCGTCTCGAAATCGATCAGGGTCCCAACCACGTCGAAGCTGAGAACCGCGGGCGCCGTCGTCATGGAAGTCTCCTGTTCGCAAGCAAAGGCGCGCTCATCCCTCGGCAAGCGCCGGCAGGTGGCAGGCAATCGTTCCGCCGGCCCGGCTTGCGCGCAGCGGCGGCTGCCCGACATCGCAGGTCCCGGGAATGGCCGACGCGCAGCGCGGACGGAACACGCAGCCGTCCGTCAGCGTGAGATCGACGCGGCCCTCGCGCACCGCGGTCGAACCCTCCTCCAGCCAGCCACGGCGCAGATGCGGCACGGAGGCGAGCAGCATCCGGGTGTAGGGATGGTGGTCCTTGTCGGCGACGGCCGTGGCGGCCATGGTCTCCACCGCCCGGCCGGCATAGAGCACCATGACGTCGTCGCAGATGGCGCGCACGGTCTTCAGGTCGTGGCTGATGAACATCATCGTCAGGCCGAGATCGCGCCTGAGGTCGACCAGGAGGTCGAGGATCGCCGCCGCGACGACCGTGTCGAGGGCCGAGGTCACCTCGTCGCACAGCAGCAGGTCGGGCTTGGCGGCCAGCGCGCGTGCAAGGTTCACCCGCTGCTTCTGGCCACCGGAGAGATCTCCCGGCCGTCGCCCCATCACATCGGCCGGCAGGCGCGTCAGGTCCAGCATCCGCCTGACCTCGGCCCGGCGGGCCTCGCCGCGCAGGCCGAAATAGAAGGTCAGCGGCCTGCCGATGATCTCCTCGATGGACATGGTCGGATTGAGCGCCGTGTCGGCGGACTGGAAGACCAGCTGGATCCGGCGGAGCTGGTCACGGCTCCGGCTTTCGAGGACGGGGGCGAGGCCTTGGCCGGCGAGTGACACGGTCCCGCGGGTCTGGGGCGCGAGGCCGGCGATGACCCGCGCCAGCGTGGACTTGCCACAGCCGGATTCGCCGATGACGCCGAGCGAGGCTCCTCGCCCGATCGACAGGGACACGTCCCGCAGGATGGTGATGCGCGGATCGCCATTGGCGGCAAGGCCGCCATAGCCTGCCGTCAGCCCGTCGACGGTGAGCAGCGGCTCGGCCGTCTCGCCGGCATCGGCATGGGCGAGCCGGGGGGCGGGCTCCGCCGCCGCCAGGAGGCTGCGCGTGTAGGGGGCGGCGGGCATGGTCAACACCTGGTCGACCGGTCCGGCCTCCTGCACCGCGCCATGGCGGAGCACGACGATCCGGTCGGCGATCTGGGCAATGACGGCGAGATCATGGGTGACGTAGATGCCGGTGGTGTTGCGCTCGCGGATCGCCGACTTGAAGGCCTTGAGCACCTCGATCTGCGTCGTCACGTCGAGGGCGGTCGTCGGCTCGTCGAAGATGACGACCTCCGGATCCGTGATCAGGGCCATGGCCGCCATCAGCCGCTGCAACTGGCCACCCGAGACCTGGTGAGGGTAGCGATCGCCGATCGTCTCCGGCGACGGGATGGCCAGGGCGCGGAAAAGCTCGACGGCCTTGGCGCGGGCCTCCGCCTCGCTGGACGTGCCGTGGATGACGGCGCTCTCCACGACCTGGGCGATGATGGAGCGAGACGGATTGAACGAGGCTGCGGCGCTCTGGGCGATATAGGCGATGCGCTTGCCGCGGATCGCCCGAAGCTGGCGTTCGCTCATCGCGGTGACCGCATCGTCGCCGAGCTTGATCGTGCCCGAGGCGATCCGACAGCCGTAGCGGGCATAGCCCATGGTCGCGAGCGCGATGGTCGTCTTGCCGGATCCGGATTCGCCGATGAGGCCGACCACCTCGCCGCGGTTCACGTCGAGCGACACGCCCTTGACGATCTCGGTCTCCCCGCCACCGTCGGTGCGGGCCGTCACGCGCAGATCGCGGATGCTGACGAGGGGTGTCACGTCAATGGACCCCGTCGCGGGAGCGGCCGCTGAAGAAGGCGTCGATCGTGAGGTTGACGGCAATGGTCAGCGAGGCGATCGCGAACGCCGGCATCACGACGGCGGGCGCACCCTGCGGCAGGCCGCCGATGTTCTCGCGCACCAGCGAACCCCAGTCGGCGGCCGGCGGCTGCACGCCGAGCCCGAGGAAGCTGAGGCTGGACAGCAGCAGCACCACATAGATGAACCGCAGGCCGAAATCCGCGAGGACCGGGCTCACCATGTTGGGCAGGATCTCGCGGATCATGATGTAGAAGGTCCCCTCCCCGCGGGCCCTTGCGGCGATGACGAAGTCGAGCGCGGCGACGTTGACGGCCACCGAGCGCACCATGCGGTAGCACCCGGGCACGTAGATGATCGCCATGGTGAGGATGAGCACCGGCACCGACGAGCCGAAGGCCGCCACCACCACCAGGCCGAACAGCTTGGACGGGATCGAGATCAGCGCATCGAGCATCCGGCTGAGCACGGCATCCACGATCCCGCCGATGGCCGAGGCCGCAAGACCGAGAAGGAGCCCGGTCCCGACGGCCAGCAGCGTCGCGACGAGGGCGATGCCGACCGTCTGGCGCGCACCGGCCATGATCCGGGACAGCATGTCGCGGCCGAAGAAGTCGGTCCCCAGCCAATAGGCGCGGCTCATGCCCTCGAAGAGGTCGGCGTCCTGTATGGCGGCGGGATCGTAGGGCGCGATCGCCGCGCCACCGAGGGCAACGGCGATCCAGCCGACGACGATGAGCGGAGCGACATACCGCACGAGGCGGAGCCGGCGGCGAGGACGGGTGGCGGTCGCGGTCGTCATCTGTCACCCCTTCCGCAGACGGGGATTGGCGAGGATGGCTGCCACGTCAGCCGCGGTCACCAGGACGAGATAGGCGCCGCAGAACAGCATGGCGCAGGCCTGCACCAGCGGCAGGTCGCGGGTGGCCACGCCGTCGACCATGAGCTTGGCGATCCCGGGATAGCTGAAGATCGTCTCGACGATGATGACCCCGCCGAGCAGGAAGGACAGCGAGAAGGCCACCGCATTGGCGATCGGGCCGATGGCGTTGGGCAGCGCGTGCCAGACCACGATGCGGATGGGGCCGGCGCCCTTCAGGCGGGCCATCTCGACGTAGGACGAGGAGAGGACATCCACGAGCGCAGCCCGGGTCATGCGCGCCATCTGCGCCACGACCACGAAGGTCAACGTCATCACGGGCAGGGCGAAGACGCGCACGACGTCGGCTAGCCCAGTGATTCGCCCGAGCTGCGACAGGGCGGGCACCCACTGGAGATGGACCGCGAAAATGAGCACGGCCGTGGAGGCGACGAGGAACTCGGGGACCGACACGACGAGCACGGTCGCCGCGCCGACCAGGCGGTCATAGAGCGATCCGCGCCAGACGGCGGCGGTGATGCCGAGACCGATGGCGATGGGGACGGCGACCAGCGCGGTGATCGCGGCCAGCAGCAGCGAGTTGCCGATCCGCGAGCCGATGAGCGCTGTGACCGGCTGGCCGTTCACCAGGGAGTTGCCGAGATTGCCGGTGACGAGGTTGCCGAGCCAGGCGATGTAGCGCTGGAGCGGCGGCACATCGAGGCCGAGCGCCGTCCGCAGGCCGGCGACGGCTTCGGGCGTCGCCGCCTGGCCCAGCAGTTCCTGCGCCACGTCTCCGGGCAGGAGATTGGTGATCGCAAAAACCGCCGAGGCAACGAAGATCAGCGTCGCGAGCGACAGCAGGAACCGAGTCAGCAGCAGCCGGCCGATCGCCGCAGTCATTCGCCCGCTCCCTCCCCATGTATGGACCACCGGGGACAAGCCCCGGCCGCGGCGCAGCCGATCACGCGTCGAGCCAGACGTGCTCAGCGAAGGCAAAGCCCATCAGCGAGCCAGTCCCCATGGGGCTCATCCCCTTGAGCTTCGCGGAATGGGCGTCGAGGCCATTGATGAAGACCGGGATGCCGGTGCCGGCGCTCTCGTGCACCATCACCTGCATGTCGGTGTACATCTGGCGGCGCTTGGCATCGTCCGTCTCGGCACGGGCCGCGAGCAGGAGCTGATCGAACTTCTCGCTCTTCCAGCCGCTCTCGTTCCAGGCTGCGCCCGATGCATAGAACAGGCTGAACAGCACGTCGGCCGAGGGGCGCGGGTTGATGTTGCCGTAGCCCACCGGCACCTTCATCCAGAAGTTGGACCAGTAGCCGTCGGCAGGGACCTGCTTCAGCTCGATCTTCAGGCCGATACCCTGGGCAGCCTGCTGGAGGAGGAGGCCCATCTCGACCGAGCCGGTCGCCGCCGGCGAGGTGACGACCGGGAGGGTCGACCCCATGACGCCGGCCTTGTTCAGGTGGAACTTCGCCTTTTCCGGGTCATAGGGTCGCTGCGGAATGTCCTTGGCGTGGTACCGGTTCATCGGCGGGATGGGCTGGTCGTTGGCGACCTCGGCATAGTTCTGGAAGGCATTGCGGCGGATCAGGCTGCGGTTCATCAGGAACTTCATCCCGAGGACGAAATCCGGATTGTTGCCGGGCGCCTGGTCGAGCCGCATGACGAGGTTGGTGTAGTTGCCCGACTTCGTTTCCATGATCGCGAGATCGTTCCGCGCCAGGATCATGCGGGCCGATGCCGGATTGACGTTGCCGATGAGGTGGACGTCACCCGCCATGAGCGCGTTGACCCGCGCGCCGACGTCGGGAATGCCGAAGAACTCGATCTCGTCGACATGCGGGCCGGCGCCCTGCTTCCAGTAGTTCTCGTTCCGCACCGCGATGGACCGGACACCGGGGGTGAATTCCTTGCACTTGAACGGACCGGTGCCGATGCCCTTCGAGAAGTCGGTCGTGCCGGCCTGGACGATGTAGAAGTGGTGCGTGCCCAGCACGACGGGGAAATCGGCGTTGGGGCCGGTCAGGGTCACCTTCACCTCGTGGGTGCCGGTCGCCACGATCTCCTTCATCTGGGTGGCCAGCGCCCGAGCGCGCGAGGCCGTCGCCGGGTCGAGGTGTCGCTGAAGGGAAAAGACGACGTCGGCGGAGGTCAGCTCCTTGCCGTCATGGAACTGCACGCCCTTGCGCAGCTTGATCGTCCAGACGGTTGCAGCCTCGCTCGTCATCGACTCCGCGAGCGCCATCTGCGGCGTCAGGGTCGCGTCGAGATCGGTGAGACCGTTGTAGAACATCGAACAGCGGCAGTAGTCCGTGGAGAAGGACCCCTTGGCAGGATCGAGCGTGTCGGCGGTCGAGGTGCCGAACCCGGCCACGCGAATGCGACCGCCCTTCTTGGGCGTCTGCGCCAGAGCCGTTCCTGCCGCACCGATCAGGCTGGACCCGAAGGCGACACCGATACCCAGCCCGCCGAGCAGGCCGAGCATGTCCCGGCGGCTGGCGCCGAGACGGGCTGCGAGAAGAAGCCGGTCGCGCTCTGCGATGCTCAGCAGCGACAGCGGATCGAAGGTCTGTCCGTTCATGGTCTGGGTCCCCTTATGCCGGTGATGTTTCACTCTGCACGTCTCTGGATCGTCCCTCGTCGGCGCGCCGCTCGGGATCGTTTTATGGGTCGTCTGGCTTGGACGGGCGCTGCCTCCTCAGCCCCAGGCATCCTTGGCGCGGTAGTACATGCCCACGAAGGGCAGGAACCACGGCTTGCCGAAGTGGAAGGGAATGGCGGGCCAGTCGAGGCCCCGCCAGGGATTGACCACGTCGCGGCCGGCGGCCTCATGGGCGAGCACCTCGCCCATGTAGGTCGACATCTGGACGCCGTGGCCTGAGAAGCCCATGGCGTAGTGCATGCCGCGATGGACGCCGGACCGGGGCAGCCGGTCCTGCGTCATGTCGACCAGTCCGCCCCAGCAATAATCGATGCGACAGTCGGCAAGCTGCGGAAAGGCCTCGCGCAACTGTTGCTGCAGAACCGCACCGCTCTTGAGGTCCGAGGTCGGGCCGGACATGGCAAAGCGCGCGCGGCCGCCCCACACGAGCCGGTTGTCGGGCGTCAGGCGAAAGTAGTTGCCGATGTTCTGCGTGGTGGTGCAGGTGCGGTTGCCCGGCATGATGGCGCGGGCGCGGTTCTCGCCGAGCGGCTCGGTGACGATGATGAAGCTGCCGACGGGGACGATGCGGCGGCGAAACCACCCGAGCGGCCCCACCTGGCTGGCGCCGGTGGCGAGGATGACCTTTTCGGCGGTGACCGTGCCCTTGGCGGTCACGAGACGATACCCGCCTGCAACCTCGTCGATGGCGGTCACCGGCGCATGCTCGTGGATCACGGCCCCGGCGCGCACCGCAGCGGCTGCCAGGCCTTTGCCGAACTTGCCGACGTGCAGCATGGCCGAGCGGCGATAGAGCAGCCCGCCGTGATAGGCTTGCGTCCCGACCTCGGTGCCGAGGTCGCCGGGCTCGATGATGGCGGTGTCATCGTCGACTTCCCGCGCGAGAACCTCCTGCGCGCGGCGCATGGAGTCGAAGTGGCCTGGCCTGGCCGCCAGCTTCAGCTTGCCCGACCGCACGAAGTGGCAGTCGATGGCCTCCTCGCGGACGATGGCCTCGACGCGGTCGACCCCGGCATCGAAGGAACGGTACATCTCGCGGGCCCGCTCCAGTCCGTGGGCGGCGGCCGTCGCGGAGAAGTCGTGGGCCAGGCCGCTGTTGCAGTGGCCGCCATTGCGGCCTGAGGCCTCCGAAGCGACCAGCCCGGCCTCCAGCAGGCGGACGGAGGTGCCGAGCCTGGCGAGCGTCAGGGCCGCCGTCAGGCCGGTGAACCCGCCGCCGATGACCGCAACGTCACAGTGGCCCTCGACGGGTCCGGCGGCGGCGCCGGTGAAGGACGGCGCGGTATCGAGCCAGTAGGAGTCCGGCTTCATGATGACCTGAACCTTGCGGGGGAATGGCCGGCCATCGTTTGCCTCACAGACCGACGAGGCCGGCGAGGCCGCCGATGTCGGGGATCTCGTGCGCCCCGTAATGGGGCACGTAGGGCTCATGGCGTCGATTGACGAAAGCCCGCATGCCGAAGCGCATGTCATGGGCGGTCATCAGGTCGTAGCGGTTGGACGATGAGACGTGGAGGATCTGTTCGGGCGGACAGTTCAGCTGGTCGAGCATGTACTCGAAGGCCTGCATGCGCGGCTTGTAGGCCTGCGCCATCTGGGCCGTGTAGACGGCATGGAAGGGCGCACCGAGCTGGGCGACATTGAGGTTGATCTGGTCGTTGGATGCGTTGGACAGGATCACCAGCGGGATCTTGTCGGCGACCTTGGAGAGTCCTGCCGGAACATCCGGATGCGGCCCCCAGGTGGGGACGGCGAGGTAGAACTTCTCGCCTTCGGCCTCGGAGACGGCGAAGCCCCACTTCTTGCCCGTCCGCTGGATCGCATTGATCAGGACGTCCCGATAAGGCTTCCAGGCCCCGAGGATCTCGTCGAGCCGGTAAGCCGAGAAGTCCTGGACGAAGGCGTCCATGCGATCGGCCGGAACGCGATCGGCGAACATCTCCCGCGCCATGTCGCTCATGCGGAAGCGTGTCAGCGTGCCGTAGCAGTCGAAGGTGATGTACCGGGGGCGGAAGGCGGTCATGGCGCGCTGTGATCCGGGTGCTCGAGGTCTCGTGGACCCCTCAAGGCTGGCACGAGCCCGATGGAGTTGGACCCAGTTTGCACGCGGCCTGTGGAAGATTCTGCCGTTATGCGGCCATCGGTCGGCAGTTTCCCTCCGGGGCTCCGCATCGGCGCGTTTGGCGGCGCGACCCGCATGGCGATACGGATCGAGGCTGATTCCTGGGAAACCGGGGAGCGCTGGAACGCGGCTGCCGCCGATTGCACCGTTTCACCCCCGGCAAACGCGACAAAATTCTTCGCGATCAATCATAGATTGACCCGGCGAGACGCCGGGAGGGCCCGACGTCGATCCCGGAGACCCCCATTGAGCGTCGCACAGTCAGCCATATCCTGTGAGCTGCGAGCCATGGAGCCGGCCGACCTTGCCGCCGCCCACGCCCTGTCGCGGGCCGTTGGATGGCCGCACCGGCTCGAGGACTGGCAATTTGCCCTCGCGGTCGGCGAGGGGGTCTGCGCCTATGCCGGCGACCGCCTGATCGGCACCGCCATGGCCTGGCGCTATGGCGGGGAGCAGGCTCGCATCGGCCTCGTCATTGTCGACCCGACCATCCAGCGGGCCGGAATCGGGCGGAGGATGATGACATCCCTGCTCGACAGGCTGGACGAGCCTCGCGTCATGCTCAACGCGACGGACGCGGGCGAAAGGCTCTATCGCGACCTCGGCTTTGCGCCCGTGAGCACGATCATCCAGCATCAGGGCGCCCCCTTCGGATCGCCGCTCGTTCCGCTGCGCCAGGGCGAGCGCATCCGCCCCCTCGGCCGCAACGACGCGAAGCGGCTGGTCGCCCTGGACGCCATGGCCATGGGTGCGCGGCGCGAGGGCGTCATCGGCGAGCTCCTGCGCCAGGGTGCGGCGATCGTCCTCGACGATGGCGAGGAGACCGTCGGCTTCGCCTTCTTCCGCAGGTTCGGCCGCGGCCATGCCATCGGCCCGGTGATTGCACGCGACACCGCGGCGGCGCGCGCCCTCATCGCCCATTGGATCGGCCTGAATGCCGGCATGTTCCTGCGTGTCGACGTGCCGGGCGAGTCCGGCCTGTCGGACTGGCTCGACGGACTGGGACTGACGCGCGTGAGCCCCGTCCTGACCATGCTGCGCGGCAGGCCTCTGCCCCCTCCGGGCCCCTACCGGACCTTCGGCCTCGTCAGCCAGGCCCTCGGCTGAGGCGCACGACAGAATCTGCCGTGCAACGCCGCAGAACGGTACGGCGCTCCGCTCCACATGGCTGGAACGGCCTCACATGGCTCTTGCGGACCGGCGATCATCGGTCGACCACAGGAGCCCGCCGATGCTCGCCAACTCCCTGATCGCGCTCGACCGCGAGCACTACGTCCATCCTGTCAGCGCCTACCGCGCGCATGAGTCCCGCGGCGCGACCGTGCTGGAAAGCGCACGCGGCATGTTCCTGCGCGATGCCAACGGCCACGAGTTGATCGATGCCTTCGCCGGGCTGTGGTGCGTCAACATCGGCTACGGGCACGAGAGCGTGGTGGAGGCAGCGGCCGCGCAGATGCGCAAGCTGCCCTATGCCACCGGCTATTTCGGCTTCGCCTCCGAGCCGGCGATCCGCCTCGCCGCCAAGCTCGCCGAGATCTCGCCGCCGGGCCTCAACCGTGTCTTCTTCAGCCAGGGTGGATCGGACGCGGTGGACAGCGCCATCCGGCTCATCACCCACTACTTCAACGCAATCGGCCAGCCGTCCCGCAAGCAGTTCATCGCACTGGAGAAGGGATACCACGGCTCCTCGTCGACAGGGGCCGGCATGACCGCGCTGCCCGTCTTCCATCGCAACTTCGACCTGCCGCGCGCCAACCAGCACCACATCCCCTCGCCCTACCCCTACCGCAACCCGGCCGGCAGCGACGATGCGGGCGTCATCGCCGCCAGTGTCGCGGCGCTGAAGGCCAAGGTCGCCGAGCTCGGCGCGGAGAACGTCGCGGCCTTCTTCTGCGAGCCGGTCCAGGGATCGGGCGGCGTGATCGTGCCGCCGGTCGGCTGGCTCAAGGCGATGCGCGCCGCCACCGCGGAGCTGGGAATCCTCTTCCTCGCCGACGAGGTCATCACCGGCTTCGGCCGCACCGGCCCGATGTTCGCGTGTGAGGCCGAGGGCGTGACCCCCGACGTCATGACCATCGCCAAGGGCCTGACCGCCGGCTACGTGCCGATGGGGGCCGTGCTGCTCTCCGACAAGGTCTATGCCGGGATCGCCGACGGTGCGGCCCCTGAGGCCGTCATCGGCCATGGCTACACCTATTCGGGGCACCCGGTGGCCGCTGCGGTCGGCCTCGAGGTGATCCGGCTCTACGAGAGCGGCATCCTCGACAATGGCAAGGCTGTTGGCCAACGCTTCGGGGCCGGTCTCAAGCATCTCGAACGCCACCCGCTGGTGGGCGAGGCGCGCTTCCGCGGCATGCTCGGCGCCCTCGAACTCGTCGCCGACAAGACGGCCCGCCGCCCCTTCCCGGCGGAGGTGAAGCTGGCCGATCGCCTTGCCGCCAACGGCTATCGCAACGGGATCATTTTCCGGGCCTTCGCAGACGGAACGATCGGTCTCGCCCCGGCCCTGTCCTGCACCGACGACGAAATGGAAATCCTACTGGCCCGGCTCGCCCGCACGCTGGACGACACGCTCGGCGAGGCAGAGGTCCGGGCGGCTCTCCGGGGATAAGCGTTCGCGACGGCCTTGCTACCGCCCAATACCGGCGGCAGGATCGGTCCAGCAGATTGTGCCGCCGTCGGACGGTCCCCGACGCCATCAAGGGTAGGTGACGATGTCGGTGTCGTCGAAGCTCGATCGGATCGACCTCAAGATCCTGGCGGAATTACAGAAAAACGGCCGGGTCACGAATGTGGAGCTGGCCGATGCCGTCGGCTTGTCGCCGAGTCCCTGCCTCACGCGCGTCAAGCGGCTGGAAACGTCGGGTTACATCGTCGGCTACGGCGCGCAGATTCAGCTGCGCAAGCTGGGCGACGTGCTCTTCGTCTTCACCGAGGTCACCCTCTCCGATCACCGCTATGACGACTTCGCGCGATTTGAAGGCGCCATTCGCAACATTCCGGAAATCATCGAATGCCACCTCGTCAGTGGCGGCTATGATTATCTCCTGAAGTTCGTGGCGCGCGGCGTCGACAACTACCAAGAGATTATGGAAAATCTCCTGGAACGCGGCATCGGGATCGAGAAATATTTCAGCTACATCGTCATCAAGTCGCCCTTCGTGAAGACTCACTATCCTCTCGATCGCTTGTTCCCGCATGCGGGTTGACCGCTGAATGCCGCAGATTCTACCGCGATCCCGCCGAATTCGGCAGGGAGCACCGCCGGGAGGCGCATGGCCGCCACTCTTCGCCCCCGTCACGGGACTAACCTTCCCATGATCCGGCCGTGCTGGCGGCCGCGGAGACTGAAGCTTCGATGACCTCGTCCGCGTCACGCTTTGTGAGGCTGGTGGAAACCCAGAGGCCCGCCATATCCATCACGGTGGACGGCGAGCCGGTCGATGCGCTCGCCGGCGACAGCCTGCTGGTCGCCGTGCTGACCCATCGCGGCCATCTGCGCCAGTCCGAGTTCGGCCCGGAGGCACGATCGGGCTTCTGCCTCATGGCCGCCTGCCAGGACTGCTGGATGTGGACGCCTGACGGCGACCGTCTCCGCGCCTGCGACACGCCGGTTCGGACCGGTCTCATCGTTCTCACTCAACCGCCGGACATGCCATGGCCGCGCCGCGCATAATCATCGTCGGGGCGGGCCGCGAGCTTCGGCGCCGCCGACACCTGCTGCATCAGTCGCGACGTATCGAGAATGGCCGCGACCTCGGCGCCAGCCTTGCGGTACTTCTCGCGCACGTCGCAGGAGCTCTATGGGACCGAGGCCCCGCGGGCGGACGCGCTGCATGCCACCTTCGACGCCTTGCGCCCGAAGATCGACTACCGGTCCTCGCATCTCGCCTGGAACGTCGCCGATGGCCATCTCCACGTGGTCTGCGAGGGCGCGACCAGCGCCCTCCCCTTCGACGCCCTGATCATCGCGTCGGGCGCCACCGACCGCATCATGCCGGTCAAGGGCTGGCAGCATGCCGGGGTCTACAGCCTCGGCGCGGCCCAGATCGCCCTCAAGGCGCAGGGCTGCGCCATCGGTCGCCGCGTGGCCTTCCTCGGCACCGGGCCGCTCATGCAGCTCGTCGCGAGCCAGTACCGCAAGGCTGGCGCCGAGGTCGCGGCCATTCTCGATACGTCGCGACTGATGCAGCAGGTGTCGGCGGCGCCGAAGCTCGCGGCCCGCCCCGACGCTGGTTCTCGGCCATGCCTTGGCCGGCACGCCCGTGCACCGTGGCATCACGCCGATCGAAATCCATGGCGATGCCGACAAGGGTGTCACCGCCGTCTCGGTCCGCAAGCGATCGGGGGCCGTGGTGCGGATCGAGTGCGACGCCGTCGCCCTCGGCCATCACCTGCGGCCGGAAACCCAGCTCGCCGACCTCGCCGGCTGCCGCTTCGACTTCGACGCGGCGACCCGCCAGTTCTGGCCAGCGGTGGACGGTGCCGGCCGCAGCAGCGTGTCCGGCGTCTATCTCGCCGGTGACGGCGTTCGGACGCAGGGCGCCGACGGCGCCGAAATCGCGGGCCGGCGTGCGGCGATGGCGGTCCTGGCCGACCACGGCTTTGCGGTGGACGAGGGGCGCGTCCGCGCCCTGGAGCGCGAGGGCGCGGCGATGGAGCGCTTCCGGCAGGGCATCGCCGCAGCCTTTCCCTGGCCGCACCACCTCGCAGCCGGCCTCGACGACGAGACCATCCTCTGCCGTTGCGAAGGCATCACCGCCGGAGAGCTGCGTGCGACCGTCCGCGACAAGGGTGCCGACGAGCTCAACCGCGCCAAGGCGCTGAGCCGCGTGGGCATGGGGCGCTGCCAGGGACGCTATTGCGGCCATGCGGCGGCGGAGGTGGTGGCGGCGGCGGCCGAGTTGCCCCTCGCCACCATTGGCCGCCTGCGCGGACAGGCGCCGGTCAAGCCGCTGGCGATCCGCACGCGGAGGGCGACGCCATGAGCGAACCGCATCGCTCGGACGTCATTGTGGTCGGCGGCGGCATCATGGGAGCGGCCACCGCCTTCTTCCTGCGCCGGCGCGGCAAGTCGGTCGCGCTCATCGAGCGCGGTCTGATCGGCCAGCAGGCGAGCGGCACCAATTTCGGCAATGTCCGCCGCCAGGGCCGCTTCCTGCCGCAGCTGCCGCTGGCGAACCGCTCGCGCGAGATCTGGGGCCGGCTCAATGAGCTCATCGGCGAGGATGCCGAGTTCATCGCCTCCGGCCATCTGCGCATCACATACGATGACGCCATGACCGAGCGGATCGAGGCCTATGCCCGCGACGCCAGGCCCTACGGCCTCGACCTCACCATCATCGGGGGCAATGCCCTGCGGGAGCGGTTTCCCTTCCTTGGGCCCGAGGTGCGCGCCGGCTCCTATGCGCCCCATGACGGCCACGCCAATCCGCGGCTGGCGGCGCCCGCCTTCGGCCGCGCGGCCCGGCGCGAGGGCGCGGTCGTGTTCGAGCGCACCGAGATCGTGGCGGTGGAGCGCGACGGCGGCGAGTTCCGCGTCGAGGCGACGGACGGCCGGATCTTTCGCGCACCGCAGCTGATGATCGCAGCCGGTGCCTGGGGCAACAGGCTCTCGACGCAGTTCGGCGAGCCCGTCCCCCTGGTCACGCACGGGCCGCAGATGGCGGTGACGGAGCCGGTCCCCTACGAGCTCGAGCCCGTCCTCGGCGTCTCCACGACGAAGCTGGAGGAGACCGTCTATCTGCGGCAGGTGAAGCGCGGCAACATCGTCTTCGGCGGCGCCTCGCGCGGGCCGGCCAGCGCCGAGACCATGCGGGCGACGGTCAAGCCCGAGAACACCCTGCTGCAGTTCGAGCAGATCACGCGGATCGTGCCGGCGCTCAACCGGCTCAACATCATCCGCGTGTGGAGCGGCATCGAGAGCTACCTGCCCGACGACATCCCGATCATGGGACCCTCCGCCAGGGTCGACGGGCTCTATTACGCCTTCGGCTTCTGCGGCCACGGCTTTCAGCTCGGCCCCGGCGTCGGCGATGTCATGGCCGAGCTGATCGCGACCGGAGAGACCTCGACGCCGATCGAGCCCTTCGCCATGGCGCGCTTCGCCGCGCCCTCCTCCCTTCCAGCCTGAGAGCGGGCCGCGCGTGTCCCACATCCTCATCATCGGCGCGGGAATCGTCGGCCTGTCGATCGGCCGCTCGGCGAAGCGCGCGGGCCATTCCGTCACCGTGCTGGAACAGGGACCGGTGCCCAATCCGCAGGCGGCCTCGGTCGATCGCCACCGGATGATCCGCTACCCCTATGGCGCGGCGGCCGGCTACACCCGCATGGTCTCGGAGGCCTTCGGCGCCTGGGAGCGGCTGTGGGCCGATCTCGGTGCGCGCCATTTCGAGAACACCGGGGCTATCGCCATCTCGCTGGAGCGGGGCGACTATGCCGAGAAGACCCTCGCGACGTTCCGTGACATCGGGCTGCCGCACGACGTACTCGACCGGCGCGCGGTGGAGGACCTCTGCCCGCACCTGACGCTGCCGAAAGGCGCCTGGGGCGTGACGGCCTTTCCGGGCGGGCCGCTCTTTGCCGCCGACATCATGGCCGGCCTCGCGCGCTGGACGGCCGAGGCTGGCGTGACCATCGAGAGCGGCGCCCGTGTCGTCGCGCTCGACGAGGCGGAAGGGCGCGTGACACTGGCCGACGGCACCACCCGCAGCGGCGACGCGGTGATCGTCGCGACCGGGGCCTGGCTGCCGCGGCTCCTGCCCGAGCGCTTCGGGACCCTGCCCGTCTATCGCCAGGCGCTCGTCTATGTCGATCCGCCGGCAGACTTTGCGGAGAGCTGGCGGCGGGCGCCCTCCATCGCCGTCATCGGCGACCATACCGGCTACACGCTGCCCGATCTGCGCGGCGCCGGTTTGAAGATCGGCTATTCAGCGCACCGCCGGCAGGCCATGCCGGACGTCGCGGGCTTCGAGGCGGATCTTGCGACCGAGAGCGCGGTGATCCTCGGGGCGTTCCGGCCCTACTTCAACCAGTTCCAGGCCTACCGGCCGCTGCGCATGCAGGTCGGCTACTACGCCCTCCACCCCTCGCGCCGCTTCCTGTTCGAGAAGACGGGCCGCAGCCTAGTCATCACCCGGTGCGACGGACAGATGTTCAAATTCGGCCCGCTCATCGGCGAGCGCGTCGTCGCCATGCTCGACGGGCACCAGTCCATGTCCGACCTCGCCCGCTGGGCGGCGGGCGAATGACCCTTCAGCCAGGAGGCCCGTTGTGACCCTTCATGTCCTGCATCTCGGCCGCGACGGCGCCCTGATGATCCCGGTATCGGGCGCCGCTCCCGCTGCGGACGACCCGCTCGCTTCCCATCGCGAGGTGGCCTTCGTCGATGCCGTCGGCTACGCGGCCGGCGCCGTGCGGCTCGGCAACAACAAGGCGGCCATCGATGGGCTCGCACGATCCGAAGCGGCGGTGGTGACGCGAGGCAGCGTTCGGGTGGCGGGCCGAGAGGTCGCTGCGGGCTCCGCGTTCGTCCTCCCCGCCGGCTTTTCCGGGATGGTCGAGGGCCGCGCCGATGCCCTGTGGTTCTTCACCAGCGAACCGGCCACGCCCCCGGCGGGTGATGCGGCGGCGGTCTTCCTCGACCCCGGCCTGCCGCGTCCGGCATCCGCCGGCCCGCCGGCGGAGGTTCTCGTCGGCCCGAAGCCGAGCTGCCATGCCCTCAACCAGTTCACCGGGCCCGGCGGCATGCGGGCCGGCGTGTGGGATGTCATGACCCCGTGTGAAAGGACATTCGTCCCGCATCGCATCCATGAGCTCATGCATCTGATCGACGGCGAGGTCACGCTCACCCACCGGGACGGATCGTCGTCCCGCTTCCGGGCGGGCGACACGCTGTTCCTTCCCCAGGGCGCGCCCTACGCGTGGAAAAGCGAGGGGCCCGTGGTCAAGTTCTACACGGTGTCGGCCTGATGCTTGGACGCGCCCGCGGGACGTGACGGCAGGAGCTCTGTCGTCCGCTCCTGGCCGGCCTTCGAATGTCGGCTCAAGGCGCCGCGAAGCTGAAGTGAGTGGGTGGGTGCTCGGGCTCGACCGCGGACTTGGGGAATGTCCGCGGTCAAGCGCGGTCGCAAGGGACTGCGGCGCCCAACCGGCATTCCGAGCCGAAGCGCGCCAAGATCGCGCTCATCGGCACATACTGCCATTCCGATTCGTGTTCTCCGGGCGTGGACCGAGGCATCATGCGGCCGATCGGGCCCGGGCGCCGACGCCCCGGCCGCGCGCGTCCGGTCCTCGCCTAGGCGTCGATTTCCGCGCGCATGAAGGCGAGGAAGCGGGGATCGTCCGCATAGGCGACGTTGACGCGGATCGCCGGCCGGTATCCGACCCGGTCCAGCGTGAAGATCGAACTCGGCGCCATGAAGATCCCGGCATCTGCCGCCCGCGCGGTCAGCGCCATGTCGTCGAACCCCTCGGGAAGCGGGCACCACAGGTAGTAGCCACCCGACGGGGGGCTGAAGCCGGGGAGGCCCAGCCGCCCGAGGTTGTCGGCCGCCGCCTCGCTCGCCCGGGCCACGCGATCGCGCAGCCGCCGCAGGTGATGGCGGTAATGGCCCTCGGCCATGAGGTCGTGGATGAGCCGCTCGACATAGCCGGAACTGTTCACGACGGTCAGCATCTTGACGTCGGTGAGCGAGCGGATGACGTCGCGGTGGCCGGCGATGTAGCCGGCGCGCAGGCTGGCCGACAGCGTCTTGGAGAAGGTGCCGACATAGAGCACGCGGTCGAGATGGTCGAGCGCGGCGAGGCGGGGCGTCATCGGCGGCAGGATGTCGGCGAAGGGGTCGTCCTCCACCACCATCATGTCGTGCCGCTCCGCCGCCTGCAGCAAGCGATGCAGGCTGGCGAGCCCCATGGACGTGCCGGTCGGATTGTGGGCGAGCGCCTGGGTGAAGAACAGCTTCGGGCGGTGCTGGACGGCCTTGGCCTCGAAGTCATCGAGATCGGGTCCCTCCGCCGTGCGGAGGATCGGCACCAGCGTCGCGCCCATCAGGCGCAGCTTGCCGAACAGCGGGTAATAGCCCGGGCTGTCGACGAAGACAGCGTCGCCGGGCTCCAGGAAATGGCGGACGATGAGGTCGAGCCCGTGATTGGCGCCGAAGGTCATCAGCACCTCGGCCGATGTCGCTGGAATGGACCGCTCGATGAGCTGGTGCGCGATGCGCTCGCGCAGCGGCTGAAAGCCCTGCGGGGCGCCGTAGCCATGCTCCATCTCGCCGCCGGCGAGGCCCGCGCGCGGCCGCAGGAACCGCCGGAGTTCCGAGCCCTCCATCCAGCTCGGCGGCGGGCGGCCGTCGCCGACCCGGACGGCATGGTGCTGGTCGAGCTGTTCGCGCAGCAGCGACAGATGGTCGATGGCCGCGGCGACATGGGCCGGCCGGACCTCGACGCCGCGGCGGCGCGGCGCCGCCACGTAGAAGCCGGACCCCGCCCGCGGCTCCAATGCGCCCGACGCGACGAGGCGATCATAGGCCTCCACCACGGTGTTCTTGGCGACGCCGTATTCCTGCGCCGCCGCCCTGACGGAGGCGATGCGCCGGCCCGGCGGCAGGTGCCCCTCCTCGATCAGCTTGAGGATGATCGACGCGATCTGTTCGGAACGGCTCGTGCGCATCGAAAATCGTACCAGTCAATTCTCTGGCACAGTTAGGCGGACGATAGGCCGAACTGTACCTTGTGGCTTCGCGCAGACTGGCCAAACTCCCGTGAAAATCAAGCGTGGCCCGCCGTGGCCGCCGTCTGAGGAAACTGCCGATGAGTGCCGAGCCGTCGCGTCGCAACGCGGTCAATTCGCGTCTGGAAAACTACCGCAGCCTCGAGCCGGCCGACCGCGTCGCCATGCTCGCGGACGCCGTCGGCCTGACCGAGGCCGAGACGGCGATGCTCACCGCTCCCGGCGCGCTGCCGCTGGCCCGCGCCAACGGCATGATCGAGAACGTCGTCGGCACCTTCGAGCTGCCCTTCGGGGTCGCCACCAACTTCCAGGTCAACGGCCGCGATTATCTCGTGCCGATGGCGGTGGAGGAACCTTCCGTCGTCGCCGCCGCCTCCTACATGGCCCGCATCGCCCGCGGCTGCGGCGGCTTCGAGACATCCTCCACCCTGCCGATCATGCGCGCCCAGGTGCAGATCGTCGGCCTCACCGACCCCTACGGCGCGCGCCTCCGGCTGCTCGGGGCCCGCGACGAGATCGTCGCCGCCGCCAATGCCAAGGACAAGGTGCTCATCTCGCTGGGCGGCGGCTGCCGCGACATCGAGGTCCACGTCTTCCCGCACACCCCGCGCGGCGCCATCGTCGTCATGCACCTCCTGGTCGACGTGCGCGACGCCATGGGCGCCAACACGGTCAACACCATGGCCGAGACGGTCGCCCCCATCGCCGAGAGGGTCACCGGCGGCACGGTGCGCCTGCGCATCCTCTCCAACCTCGCCGACCTGCGCGTCGCCCGTGCCCGGGTCAGCCTCACCCCCGAGGCGCTGGCGACCAAGGAGTTCTCCGGCCAGCGGATGATCGACGGCATCCTCGACGCCTACACCTTCGCCGCCGTCGATCCCTACCGCGCGACGACCCACAACAAGGGCATCATGAACGGCATCGATCCCGTCGTCGTCGCCACCGGCAACGACTGGCGCGCCATCGAGGCCGGCGCCCACGCCTATGCGGCGCGCTCGGGGCGGTACACCTCGCTCACCACCTGGGAGCTCTCCACCGACGGCCGCCTGGTCGGCACGCTCGAGATGCCGATGGCGCTCGGCCTCGTCGGCGGCGCCACCAAGACCCATCCGCTCGCCCAGCTCTCGCTGAAGATCCTCGGCGTGGAGAGCGCGCAGGAGCTCGCCGAGGTCACGGTCGCCGTCGGCCTCGCGCAGAACATGGCGGCCCTCAGGGCGCTGGCCACCGAAGGCATCCAGCGCGGCCACATGGCCCTGCACGCCCGCAACATCGCCATCGTCGCGGGCGCCACCGGGCCAGAGATCGACAGCGTCGCCGCCGAGCTCGCCGCCGCCCACGACGTGCGCACCGACCGCGCCAAGGAGATTCTGGCCCGGCTCCGTCAGGGCTGACCAGCGCATGGGGGACGTGCCCCGACGCGCGTCCTCGTCCACAACCAGAACAATCTTGGAGGAATCCCATGACTCTCGACCGTCGCATCGTCCTCAAGGGCGCGGCCGTCGCCGCCGCCGCCACCGGCCTCGCCGCCCCGGCCCTCGCCCAGAACCAGGTGAAGTGGCGCATGCAGGCGCTGTGGGACCCGGGCACGACCCCGCAGAAGTTCGAGGAGCGCTTCGTCAAGCGCGTCGGCGAGCTGACCGGCGGCAAGTTCACCATCGACCTCTTCGCCGGCGGCCAGATCGTCCCCGCCGCCCAGGCCTTCGACGCGGTGCGCGGCGGCGCCTTCGAGATGATGAAGACCTTCGACGGCTACGAGGCCGGCAAGATCCCCGCCTTCGCCTTCACCTCGACCATTCCGTTCGGCTTCCCCGAATCCGACCAGTTCGAGGCCTGGTTCTACGAGATGGGCGGCCTCGAGATGGCCCGCGAGGCCTATGCGCCGGCTGGCCTCGTCTATGTCGCCCCGACCATCTACGGCCAGGAGCCGATCCACTCGAAGGTGCCGATCACCAGGATCGCCGACCTCGCCGGCAAGAAGGGCCGCTTCGTCGGCCTCGCTTCCGCCGTCATGGCCGCCTTCGGCGTCTCGGTCTCGCCGCTGCCGACGGGCGAGGTCTATTCGGCGCTCGACAAGGGGGTCATCGACATCGCAGACCGCGGCGACCTCACCGCAAATTTCGAGGCGGGCCTCGCCGAAGTCGCCAAGCATGTCGTGCTGCCGGGCGTCCACCAGCCGACGACGGCGACGAGCTACGTCGCCAACCGCCGCGCCCACGATGCCCTTCCGGCCGAGTTCAAGGCGGCCCTGACGGTGGCGGCGCGGGAGATCTCCACCAGCCTGCGCCAGCACATCCTCGTCCAGGACGTCCTCGTGCTCGACAAGTACAAGGCCAAGGGCTGCACCATCCACATGCTGGACGGCGCCGACATCCTCGCCAACCGCCCGAAGGCCGTGGCGGCCTGGCAGGCGGCCACCAAGGACAACGCGCTGGCGAAGAAGATCATCGGCAGCCAGATCGACTTCATGAAGAAGCTCGGCGTCCTCGCCTGACGCCTGCCGGGCGGCCGGGCCCTGCCCGGCCGCCCTCGCCTTCGACAGCATCCCCGAGGAGCCGGCCGTGCCGCCGATCATCAGCGTCTTCACGCGCGCCGTCACCGCGGTCAGCCGGGCGGCCTTCCATCTGGCCGCGCTGTCCATCTACGCCATCGTGCCGGTCATGCTGATCGACGTCGCCATGCGCTACGTCTTCAACAGCCCCACCGTCTGGGCGATGGAACTCGCCGTCCTCATCTTCGGCCCCTATTTCCTGCTCGCCGGCCCCTATGTCCTGCACCTCAAGGGGCACGTGGCCATGGACATCATCCGCCAGCGCCTGTCGCCCGGTGCCGGGCGTGTGCTGGACCTCGTCAACATGCCGATCATCATCGCCTTCGCGGCGATCCTGCTCTGGTATTCCTGGCCGCTGGCGGTCGATTCCTGGAACTACGGCGAGACCTCGTTCTCGGCCTGGAACCCGCCGATCTGGTGGACGAAGGCGGCGGTCCCCCTCTCCCTCGCGCTGATGCTCGCCCAGGCCCTCGCCGAATTCCTCCGGTTGCTGTTCCGCGACCCCAGCTATGAGGCGGTCGCGTCATGACGCCGGCACTCTCCTCCACCGCCATTCTGGTCCTCATGTTCGGCGGCCTGACGCTGTTCATGTTGACCGGCCTGCCCATCGCCTTCGTGCTCGGCGGCCTGTCGCTGGTCATCACCGTCACGCTGTGGAACCCGCAGGCGGTGGTCATCCTCGTCCTGCAGATCTTCGACACGATGAAGTCGGAGGCGCTCCTCGGCATTCCGCTCTACATCCTGATGGCGGCGCTGCTGTCGCGCTCCGGCGTCATCGAGAAGCTCTACCGTGCCATGGAACTGTGGTTCGGGCGGCTGCGCGGCGGCCTTGCCATCGGCACGGTGGTGATCTGCGTGATCATGGCGGCGATGACGGGCGTGGTCGGCGCGGCGGTCACCGCCATGGGCCTCCTCGCCCTCCCTGAAATGCTGCGGCGGCGCTATTCGCCGGAACTCGCGACCGGGACCATCTGCGCCGCCGGCACCCTCGGCATCCTCATCCCGCCCTCGGTGCTGACCATCGTCTATGCCGTGACGGCGCAGGTCTCGATCGGCAAGATGCTGATGGCCGGCATCGTCCCCGGCATCATCCTGGCGACGCTCTACATCCTCTACATCATCGTCATTTCCTGGCTGAGACCGGAGGTCGCGCCGCTTGCCGACGACACCGGCGACGCGCCGCTCGCCGAGAAGCTGAAGGCGCTGCGTTCCCTGATCCTGCCGACCTTCATCATCGTCATGATCCTCGGCTCCATCTTCTTCGGCATCGCCACGCCGACGGAAGCCGCCGCCGTCGGCGTCCTCGGCGCCGTCATCGCCGCGGCCATGGAGAAGCGCCTGACGCGGGACGCCCTGGTCTCCTCCGCCGTCGACACCGCCAAGGCGACCGCGATGATCCTGTGGATCACCATCGGCGCGAAGGCCTATGTGGCGATCTTCACCGGCCTCGGCGGGGCCGACACCCTGCTCGGCCTCATCAAGTCGCTGGACGTGGCGCCCATCGTCATCCTGCTGGTGATGATGGCGATCCTGATCTTCCTCGGCACGGTGCTGGACGAGATCGGCATCATCCTCCTGACCGTGCCGGTCTTCATCCCCGTGGTGAAGTTCCTCGGCTTCGACGAGATCTGGTTCGGCGTGCTCTACGCCATCACCATCCAGATGGGCTACATCTCGCCGCCCTTCGGCTACACGCTCTTCTACATGAAGGGGACGCTGCCGCCCCACCTGTCCATGGGCGTCGTCTACCGCGGCATCGTCCCGTTCTTCCTGCTCCAGGCCGTCGGCCTCGCCATCGCCATGGCCTTCCCCGGCCTGATGACGATCCTGCCGACGCTGATGGACCGCTAGGCCCTGGCACCGCTCCGGCTGACGCTCCAGCAGTTCTATGCGGGCCCGCGCAGTCGCCGGGCGGCGTGATAGGATGCCGCGGCAGACGTCGGGCGGAGATGGATGACGTGCAGACCAAACCCCAGCGAGGCATCGGGGCGATCGAAACCGGGAGCCGGATCCTCAATGCCTTCGTCACGATCGGGCGACCGTCCATGCTGCGCGACCTCGCCGAACACGCGGGCCTGACCGCCGCCCAGGCGCATGCCTACCTCGTCTCGTTCAAGAGCGCCGGACTGGTCGAGCAGGAGGACGGTTCGGGCCTCTACCGGCTGGGGCCCATGGCGCTCAGCCTCGGCCTGGTCAGGCTTCGCACGCATGAACCCCTGCGCATGGCGAGCAGCGCCATCGTCGGCTTTTCGACCGAGCAGGCCGCCATGGTCGCCCTGTCGGTCTGGGGCACCTACGGGCCCACCATCATCCAGGTGCAGGAGGGGCCGCACCAGTTGCACGTCAACGTGCGTGCCGGCACGGTCTTCTCCATCACCGGGACGGCCACGGGCCGTGTTTTCGCCGCTCACCTTCCCGAAAGCCTGATCGCCGAACGCGTCGCCGCCGAGCGGACCGATCGTGCGACCCAGCGGATCGGCCAGGTCACGACGCTCGCGGAGCTGAAGAAGCACGTGGCCTTGATCCGCCGGCACGGCTTCGCCCCGATCGAGGGACAGCCGGTGCCGGGAGTCAACGCCATCGCCGCCCCCGTGCGGGACTACACTGGCCAGCTCCAGTGCGTCGTGACCATGATCGCCGCCGCCGGCATGCTCGACACGGGGGTCGGCGGCG
>LNFH01000046.1 GCA_001464235.1 Rhizobiales bacterium Ga0077556
CGCGAGGGGGCCGTGGTGATCGCCACGGACCGGTCGGAGGAGGCCTGCCGCGCCACCGCAGATGCCGTGACGGCCTCAGGGGGCCGGGCCGAATGGGCCACGCTGGACGTCACCGACCGGACGCGCGCCGCGGCCGCCCTGAAGAGCGTCATGGACCGGACCGGCGACATCTCCATTCTCGTCAATGGCGCCGGCATCTGCCCGCGCCACGGCATCGACGATCCCACCCTCTTCGAGGCCTGGGACGCGGTGATGAAGGTCAACCTGGACGGCGCGCTCAACGTCACCATGGCGGTGCTGCCCGCGCTGAAGCGGACCCGCGGCTGCATCGTCAACATCGCGTCCATCGCCGCCTTCGTCTCGACCGCCACGTCCCTCGGCTATTCGACGTCCAAGGCGGCGCTGAGGATGCTGACCCAGAACCTGGCGCAGGAACTCGCGCCGAGCGGCGTCCGCGTCAACGCCATCGCGCCTGGCACCATCGCCACCGAGATGACGACCGCCACCCGCAACGATCCGGCGCGGGCGGCGAGGTTCCTCGCCCGCATCCCGATGGCACGGTTCGGCGAGCCCGAGGAACTGGTCGGCCCGGTCGTCTTCCTCTGCTCGCCCATGTCGACCTACGTCACCGGCACGACGCTGATCGTCGACGGAGGCTATCTCGCCGTCTGAATTGTGCAGATCAGGACCCGCCGAACGGCTGCTTGCCATGGGGGCACGACCTCGCCTAGCGTGACGAACGCATTCGTTCATTGCGAATTCCTGGCGACCCCCAACCCCCAAGGGAGGCCCTGTCCGTGACGGCCATCATGACGGACACGCTCGTCGTCGGCTCAGGCGCCGGTGGACTCGCCGCCGCGGTGACCGCGCGGCTCGGCGGTCTCGACGTGATCGTCGTCGAGAAGGAGCCCCTGTTCGGGGGCGCCTCGGCACGGTCGGGCGGATGGCTCTGGATTCCGTGCAATCCGCAGGAGGCCGGGATCGCCGACAGCCCGGCCGAGGCCCGCCGCTACCTGCAGCACGAGGCGGCCAACCATTTCGACGGCGAGAGGGTCGACGCCTTCCTCGCCAACGGCCCGGAGATGGTGTCGTTCTTCGAGAAGAACACTGCGGTGAAGTTCGTGCTCGGGCCGGCCTTCTCCGACTACCATCCCGACGCTCCCGGCGCGAAACCCGGTGGTCGTTCCATCGTCGCCGAGCCCTTCGACGGCCGCGAGCTCGGCGCCGAGATCAAGCGCCTGCGCCCGCCGCTCCCCGAGATCACCTTCCTCGGCATGATGATCGGCTCCGGCAAGGAGCTGCTGCACTTCTTCAACGTGACCCGCTCGGTGAAGTCGGCCGGCTATGTCGGCATGCTGCTCGCGCGCTATGCCCGCGACCTCGCCCTGCACGGCCGCGCCATGCGCCTCACCAACGGCAATGCCCTGATCGGCCGCCTGGCGAAGTCGGCCCTCGACCTCGGAATTCCCATCCGCACGTCCAGCGGCCTTCGAGACCTCATCGTCCGCGACGGCCGCGTGATCGGCGGCATCGTCGACACGCCGGACGGTCCGGTCGAGATCCATGCCCGCCGCGGCGTCGTGCTGGCGAGCGGCGGCTTCCCGCGCAACGCCGAACGCCGCAAGGCGCTCTATCCCCACGCGCCGACCGGCGAGGAGCACTACTCTCCCGCACCGCCCGGCAACACCGGCGACGGTCTGGGTCTCGCCGAGCGTGTCGGCGCCGCCGTTGTCACCGACTATCCCAATCCCGCCGCCTGGGCGCCCGTCTCGCGGGTGCCGCGCCGCGACGGCTCGATCGGGCTCTTCCCACACTTCATCGACCGCGCCAAGCCGGGCGTCATCGCCGTCACGCCGGCCGGCCGGCGCTTCGTCAACGAGGCGAATTCCTATCACGACTTCATGCAGGGCCTGTTCAGGGCGACGCCGAAGGGGGCCGAGGTCCGCGCTCTGCTCATTGCCGACCATCCGACCCTGCGGCGCTACGGGCTCGGCTTCGTCAAGCCGTTTCCGGTGCCGCTCACGCCCGTTCTCGCCAACGGCTACCTGAAGAAGGGGAGAACCCTGCGGGACCTCGCAATCGCGGCCGGGATCGATCCGGAGGCGTTCGAGGCGACGATCCGCGACTTCAACGAGACCGCCCGTCGCGGCGAGGATCCCGCCTTCGGCCGCGGCAGCACGGCCTACAACCGCTATCTCGGCGATCCCGACGTCAAGCCGAACCCCTGCGTCGCGCCCATCGAGACCGGGCCCTTCTACGCCGTGGAGGTGGTTCCGGGTGAGCTCGGCACCTTCGCCGGCATCCGCTGCGACGCCGATGCACGCGTGCTCGACGAGAGCCGCGCGCCCATCCCCGGCCTCTATGCGGCGGGCAACGACGCTGCGAGCATCATGGGCGGCAATTATCCCGGCGGCGGCATCACCCTCGGACCGGCCATGACCTTCGGCTACATCGCCGCGCGGCACATGCAGCACCACCCCATCGCACCATCCGACCAGGAGTTGCCGCAGGGCACGCGTGCCTGATCAGGGCTCGACGGCATCCTGGCCCCCGCCCAGGATGACCCGGCATCACCAAGGCCGAATGGCCAAGCGGGCTTCTTGACCTGCCGGAGGAGGAAACGGCGATGAAACTCTTGAAGACAATGGCGGCGGGCCTCGGACTCATGGCCGCCGCGACCCTGGTTCCCGCGGCGAATCCCGCCATGGCGCAGCAGTCGCGAGCACGGCTTCCCGGTCAACCTGCCGTCCCTCGGCCCGAGCCCGGGCCGCTGGGCGCAGATGGTCGAGGCCATGACCAACGGCGAGGTGAAGATCCGCGTCCGCAACGCCGGCGAACTCTCGCCGCCGCTGGAAATGTTCGGCGCGGTGTCGTCGGGCGCCATCCCCATGGCCTTCGACTGGATGGGCTACTGGGCCAACCAGATCCCGGTCACCAACCTCGTCAGCGCCATGCCCTTCGGCGCCTCGCCCGAGATCCTGCTCGCCTGGATGTTCCGCGGCGGCGGCCTCGAAATCATCCAGAAGGCCTATGACCCGCACAACGTGGTCATCCTGCCCTGTCACCTCGTGGATTCCGAGGCCGGCGGCTGGTTCCGCAAGGAGATCAACTCGGTCGACGACCTGAAGGGCCTGCGCATGCGCATCGCCGGCCTCGGCGCCCTCGTGCTGTCGAAGCTCGGCGTGTCGACGCAGCTTGTGCCAGCGGGCGAGATCTTCGTGGCGCTGGAGCGCGGACGCATCGACGCGACCGAGTTCTCGCTGCCCTCGATCGACCGCGGCCTCGGCTTCTACCGTGTCGCCAAGAACTACTACTTCCCCGGCTGGCACCAGCTCGCGACCTGGGACTCGATCATCATCAACAAGGG
>LNFH01000047.1 GCA_001464235.1 Rhizobiales bacterium Ga0077556
GGGAGAGGGTGGCGCCGTCAGGCGCCGGGTGAGGGTGATGCCTTCTGGCGTCGCGGGAGTCGTTTCGAGGTCAGGATGATCCGGTCGAGAACGGAATGTGGATTGGTGGTGATCTCGTGGTTCCAGAACCGCAGGACCGCAAAGCCGCGTGCCGTGAACCAGGCATCGCGCGTTTGGTCGTGGACGCTTCCCTCATGCTGGCTTCCGTCGGCTTCGACGATCATCTTCGGATCGAAGCAGGCGAAGTCCGCCACATATCGTCCGAGCGGAACCTGCCGCCGGAACTTCAGTCCGTCGAGCCTGCGGTCCCTCAACAGGTCCCAGAGGATTTGCTCGATGCCGGTCGCGTTGCGGCGTAATGAACGCGCAAAGGCGGAGGGCATGCGGTATCTCCCTCACCCGGCCGCTGACGCGGCCACCCTCTCCCATGAAGGGAGAGGGTTCATGCCCCGTCACGCCGCCACCGCCGCCGGCGCGGCGTCCTTCGGCCTGAGACCGAGGAGATGGCAGACGGCATAGACCAGGTCGGCGCGGTTCATCGTGTAGAAGTGGAACTCGGTGACGCCGCGGTCGACGAGGTCGAGCGCCTGCTCGGCGGCCACCGCTGCGGCGATCAGCTTGCGCGTCGCCGGGTCGTTCTCCAGCCCCTCGAAGCGGCGGGCGAGCCAGTCCGGCACGCTCGCCCCCGTGCGGGCGGCAAAGCCCGCCGTCTGCTTGAAGTTCTGCACCGGCACGATGCCCGGCACGATCGGAATGGTGATCCCGGCGGCGCGCACGCGGTCGAGGTAGCGCAGGTAGACGTCGTTATCGAAGAAGAACTGGGTGATGGCCCGCGTCGCACCGGCGTCCACCTTGCGCTTCAGCATGTCGATGTCGGTGTCGAGCGAGGGGCTCTCCGGGTGCCGCTCCGGATAGGCCGAGACCGAGACCTCGAAGTCGCCGATCGCCTTGATGCCGGCGACGAGCTCGGGCGAGCCCTCGTAGCCGCCGGGGTGGCTCTCGTATTTCGTGCCGACGCCGCCGACGGGATCACCGCGCAGCGCCACGATGTGGCGCACGCCCGCCGTCCAGTAGTCGCGGATGACGTCGTCCACCTGCTCCTTGGTGGCGGCGACGCAGGTCAGGTGCGCCGCCGGCTTCAGCGCCGTCTCCTTGACGATGCGCGAGACGGTGGCGTGGGTGCGCTCCCGGGTGGAACCGCCGGCCCCGTAGGTGACGGAGACGAAGGAGGGCTCCAGCGGCGCCAGCCGCTCGACCGATTCCCACAGGGTGGTCTCCATCTCCTCGGTCTTCGGCGGGAAGAACTCGAAGGAGACCTTCAGGCGGGAGCGGGAGACGTAGCGGCTCGGCTTGTAGGCGGAGGACATCAGGCGACCTCGATGGCAGGTGCCGCCGGCAGGGCCGGGGCGTCGTTGACGATGCGCGGGTCGCGGCCGACCCAGATGGAGACGGTGAGCTTGTCGCCCTGGGGCTTGTCCGGAGCGAGATTGAGGAAGCGGGCCGGCGTCAGCCCGGCGGCGGCCATCCAGCCCTCGATCACATCGCGGGCGAAGCCGAGGCGGCGGTGCGCCTGCGCCTCGCGCAGGAATTCCTGCTCGTGCGGTGCGAAGTCCACCACCACCAGCCGCCCGCCGGGGCGCAGCACGCGCGCCGCCTCGCGGATGGCGCGGGCGCCGTCGTCGAGGAAGTGCAGGACCTGGTGGATGATGACGCCGTCATAGGCGTCCCGCGGCAGGGCGAGCGAATAGATGTCGCCGGTCCTCACCGAGCAGTGGCGGATGCCGGCACGGTCCAGGGCGGCCCGGGCGAGGGTGAGCATTTCGGGGCTGGCGTCGATGCCGAGCCCGCGGTCGATCTCCGGGGCGAAGAGCTCCAGCATGCGCCCCGTGCCGGTGCCGAGATCGAGGAGCGAGCGCAGCGGCGCGCCCGAGAGCGCGTCGCGGATCGCCTTCTCCACCCGTTCCTCGGGCACGTGAAGCGCCCGCAGCCGGTCCCAGTCGGCGGCGTGGCGGCTGAAGAAGGCCTGCGCCTCCGCCGAGCGCTTGGCGCGGACGGCGGCGAGCCGCTCGCGGTCGCTGGCGAGAATGGGATCGGCGGGATCGACGAGGGCCGTCAGCGCCTCGACCGTGCGGGAGCCGGCCCCCTCCCCCGCCGCGCGGAAGAAGGCCCAGGAGCCTTCCTTCACCCGCTCGACCAGGGCGGCCTCGAGCAAGAGCTTGAGATGGCGGGAGATGCGCGGCTGCGACTGGCCGAGAATGTCGACCATGTCGGTGACCGTCAGCTCCGCCTGTGCGAGAAGGGCGAGGAGGCGCAGGCGCGTCGGCTCGCCCACGGCGCGCAGCACGGCGACGGCGTCGTCGAAGGCATAGGCCGCTGAAGGGCCGCCGAAGGATTTGCCGAAAGACAGGGTCACAGGCCTCACTCACATATAAAGATATCTTTATGCCCGTTTAGCCGTTGTGGCAAGACGCGATTTCAGGTGACCGCAGCGACCGGCAGCAACCGCCGATGTTCCAGTTTTGTTCTTGAGAACGAAACGCGCCTCTGCTAGACCTCGGTTCATGCCCCGCCCCCGTCCCCAACCGGTTCCTGAGGATCTCGCGGCCCGCCTGAATGGCGGCGGAATGGAGGCGGCCGCGGCCCGCATTTTCGGCCTGAGGACCGCCGGCGCGCTCGACCTGTCCTCCGGTCCCGCCGTCGCCGACGCAAGGCGCCGCGGCCGCGGCACCCTCACCAACGCCTCCGGCCGCTTCGAGAGCGAGAGCCGGGAGGCCGTGGACGACGGCTGGGGCTCGCTGGAGGAATTGCCGGCCCTCGCCACCACCGTCACCGAGGAGAAGGCGAAGCGGATCATCACCCGCAACGATTCGCCGGACCTGTCTTTCGACCGCTCGATCAATCCCTATCGCGGCTGCGAGCACGGCTGCACCTACTGCTTCGCGCGGCCCACCCACGCCTATATGGGCCTGTCGCCGGGGCTCGACTTCGAGACGCGGCTCTTCGCCAAACCCAATGCGCCGGAGCTGCTGGAGAAGGAGCTGGCGGCCCA
>LNFH01000048.1 GCA_001464235.1 Rhizobiales bacterium Ga0077556
CAAGAACCACCTCGTCACCCACGACATCGACATTCTGGGGCGCATGGCCGCCAAGGGCCTCGCCAAGGTGGCGCTGTCGGTGACCACCCTGGACGGCAAGCTCGCCCGGTCCCTCGAGCCGCGCGCCTCGACGCCGCGCAAACGCCTCGAGGCGCTCCGCCTGCTCTCGGAAGCCGGCGTCCCCACCGCCGTGCTGGTCGCCCCCGTCATCCCCGCGGTCAACGACGCGGAGATGGAGCGCATCCTCGACGCCGCCTGGCACATGGGCGCCCGCGAGGCCGGTTACGTGCTGCTGCGGCTGCCGCACGAGATCCGCGACCTGTTTCGGGAATGGCTGGTGGCGAACCGGCCGGACGCCG
>LNFH01000049.1 GCA_001464235.1 Rhizobiales bacterium Ga0077556
CATGCTGTCGTCCTTGATGTCTGGAGGAGAGCTTCGGTCTCCTCGCGCGTCGGAATCCCGGCGCGACCGCCGAAACGGGTGCACTTGAGCGCGGCTGCGGCATTGGCAAAGCGGCCGGCCTGCCGCATGTCGCGCCCTTCGGCGATGGCGAGCGCGAAGGCGCCGTGAAAGACGTCGCCGGCACCCAGCGTATCGATGGCGCTGACCGCAAATCCCGGCTCGTGCTCCAGGCGTCCTGCGTCCAGCCAGAGGAAGCCCTCCGCGCCGAGAGTGACGCCGACACGGCCCTTGCACGCGCTCTGGGCGACCGTCAGCCCGTCGCCTGGCGAGGTTTGACCGGTGAAGCGACGCAGTGCGGGGAGCGAGAAGATCGCATAGCCGGCCAGCGGCACCAGGGTGCGGGCGATGTCGTCCGTGGTCAGGTCCGCGTCGAGCACGCTGGGGATGCCCTTGCGCTGGGCTTCGTGGAGCACGCGTTCCGACGCCTTCGGCCAGCGCAGGTCGACGAGGACGCAGTCGGCGTTGGCCAGGCGCTCGATCGGCAGCCATGCCGTATCGGTGTCAAGCGCAGGGTCGGCGAAGGCGAAGATCAGGCGTTCGCCGTCATTGGCGACCGCGATGCTCGATACGCCGGATCGGCCGCCCGGCACGTGGCGGACCTGAGGGACGACGCCCCATTCCTTCAATTCCTCGACGATGCGTCGGCCGATGGGGTCATCGCCGACCCGGGCCCACAGCTCAACCTCGCCGCCGAGGTGGCTGGCTGTCGCCGCCCCCGTCGCCGCGGGGCCTCCGCCGATTTCCGTGCAGGAGCGGGCGAAGACCTTGGTGGGTTCCGTCGGGATCGCATCGATCGCGAAGATGCGATCCATGACCGCGATGCCGACGCTGATCACCCGTGCCGCCATGCCGTCGCCTCCAGCCATACCCGTCATCATCGGGCACCGGCTGCGTCGACGCGCCGGGCGAGGGCGATCTGTCGACGGATGGCACTAAATGCGGCGAGCAGTGCGACGATCAGGATGCCGCAGGCGATGGGCCGGGACAGGAAGATCATCGGATCGCCCTGCGACATGGCCAGCGACCGGCGGAAATTGGACTCCGCCATCGCGCCGAGGATCACAGCCAGCACCATCGGCGAGATCGGAAAGTCATAGCGCTGCATCAGGTAGCCGATGATGCCGAAGATCAGGCACACCCAGACGTCGGACGGGTTGTTGTTGAGGGCGTAGGCGCCAACCAGGCTGAACAGGACGATGGTCGGCACCAGGAGGCGACGATCGACGTTCAGCACCTTGGCGAAGTACCTGGCACCCAGCAGCCCCAGCACCATGAACGAGATGTTGGCGACGATGAGCGCGGCGAAGATCATGTGCACCACGTCAGCGTGGTCACGGAACAGCAGCGGGCCGGGCTCGAGGTTGTGGATGATGAGGGCGCCCATGAGGACGGCGGTTGCGGCATCGCCGGGGACGCCGAGGGTGATCATCGGCAGCACGTCGCCACCGGTCGACGCGTTCTCGGCGGTCTGGGCAGCCACGACACCTGCGGGCTCACCCTTGCCAAAGTCGTCGGGGCGGTCGGAGCTGCGCTTCGTTTCCGCGTAGGACATGAAGGCGGCCGTGTCGGGTCCCATGCTGGGCATGACGCCGACCGTGATGCCGATGAGGCAGGCGCGCAGCATGGTCCACTTGTGGACCACGAGCTCGTTGATGCGTGGCACAACCCGGCCGATCTTCGCGGTCATGCGCTCGACCGTTTCGATGATCTCGATCTGCCGGAACGCCTCCGACAGCGAGAAGAGGCCGATGAGCATGGGCACGAAGGCGATGCCGCCGGCCAGTTCGGTGGTGCCGAACGTGAAGCGCGGGAATCCACCGATGGGATCGAGACCGACCATCGCGATGACCAGGCCGAAGGCGGCGGACAGGGCCCCCTTGAGCGGTGAGCGACCGGTCAGGGTCACCGTCACCGACAGACCCAGAATGGCCAGGGCGAAGAACTCAGGCGCACTGAACCTGAGCGCGAAGGCTGCAAGCAGGGGCGCAAAAATGGCGAGGCAAAGAGCGGAGAAGAGGCCGCCGATGCCCGATCCGACTGTGGCGAGACCCAGCGCCTGGCCCGCGAGGCCCTTCTGCGCCATCGGGTAGCCATCCAGCACCGTCACGACGGCCGCCGGCGTTCCGGGCGTGCGGATGAGGATGGAGGCGATGCCTCCGCCATAGATGCCGGCCGTGTAGACGGCGAGCAGCATGCAGATGCCGGCCGTCGGCCCCATCGAGAAGGTGAAGGGGATGAGGAGGGCGATCGCCATGGTCGCGGTCAGACCCGGCAGGGCGCCGACGATGATCCCGCCGATGGTCCCCAAGACCAGGATGAAAAGATGAGAGGGCTGAAAGACCGTGCCGAAGCCCTTGGCGAGGAGTGCGAGGTCGAGCATCGGAGACCTAGAGCGGCCATTGGGCTGGAGGCAGGGGCACCTTCAGCACCACCGCGAACAGCAGGTAGAATGCCGCAGGGAGCAGCACCGAGTAGCCGATCAGCATGCGCCGGTCGCGCAGGCCGAGAACGGCAGTGAAGACCGCGAGATAGACCATCGTCGCGGGCAGGAAGCCGACCTTTTCCAGGACCCCGGCATAGGCGGCGGTGGCTGCCACCATGATGGCGATCCGCCGGAACTGGGTGGCCTGCAGGGGCTCTTCGACAACCGCCGACCTGCCCATCAGCGCGGTGCGCAGGAGAAGTCCCGCACAGACGAACAGGACGGTGGCCACGAGCAAAGGAACCACGGCCGGCCCGCCCACGAAGTCGGGGGCCGGCCATCGTCTGGATTCGATGACGATCCACACGGCCACAGCCGCCGCGATCATCGCGGAGGCCAGGTCGGGAACGGTCATCCTCACCGGACGGTCGGATGCCTGTTCGTTCATCGCCGGAGCAGCCCGACTTCCGCCAGCGCAGGCTCCAGCGACGTCTCCATCGTGCCGAGGAACGTGGTGAAATCGGCGCCGTTCATGTACACGCGCGGCAGGGCCACCTGATCCATGAGCGCGATGAAGTCCGGATCATTCGCCATCTTGGCGAAGCCGTCGTTGAGCGCCCTGGTGATGTCGGCCGGCATGTTCTTGGGCCCTGCGACGCCGCGCCAGTCGTAGATGATCTCCTTGATGGGGAAGCCCGCCTCGGCGACCGTCGGCACGTCGGGGAAGCTGGGGTGCCGCTGCTCGCCGACCATCGCGAGGAAGCGGACCTGGCCGGTCTTCACATATTGCAGGACTTCGTCGGGGCCCGAGACGAGAGCCGAGACGTGGCCGCCGACCATCGCCGTGCGGGCGGGGGCTCCGCCGTCGAAGGGCACGAACGACAGACGGATGCCGGTGTTCTTGGCGAGGATCGCCGCCGACAGGTGCGTGTTGGCGCCGGCGCCGCTGTTGGCGATCGTGACCACGCCGGGATTGGCCTTGGCGTAGTCCACCAGGTCCTTCAGCGTCTTGAACGGAGAGTCGGCCTTGACGCTGAAGGCGGCGGGGGTGCGGTTCAGCAGGGCGAGGGGCTGGAAGTCGCGATAGCTCAACTGGCTGAGGCCCATCAGCCGGTAGGCAGACAGGTGAAAGGTGATGAGCCCGACGGTGTAGCCATCGCCCCGTGCCGTCGAGACGGACTGCATGCCCACGGCGCCCGTCCCGCCTGTACGGTTCACGACGTTGATGCCGACGCCGATATGCTGCTTGGCATTCTTCACCAGCGTGCGCGCCAGCGTGTCGGTGCCGCCGCCCGCCGCCCATGGCACGACCATGGTGATGTCGCGCTGGAACGTCTGCGCGATCGCCGGAGCGGACAGGACCGATCCGAGTGCCGCGCCGGCAATGAGTGTGCGTCTGTCGAGCGTCATTGCGCCCTCCCTCTTCCGCGTTTCTTCCCGAAGTCGTTGTGATTGGCCCCCGGAGGCGTCGAGGCCACCGGGGGATCGATGCAGCCGGAGGTTCCGGACTGGGTTCAGGCAGCGCCTTTGACCGAGGCCTGGATGCCGAGGCCGGCCAGCGCCTTGGTGATGGCCACCTGCTGGGCCGCGGAGGCCACGGGCATCGGCTGACGCGGGAACATCGAAGGCACCCCCTGCAGGCTCTGCGCGAACTTGGTGCAGGCAGGCAGGTTGTCCGCGATCATCGCGTTCCACAGGACGAGAAGCTTCTGGTGGAGGTCGAGCGCCGTCGCATGATCCCCCGCCTTCACCGCATTCCAGAGGTCGACCGAGGCCTTTGGCGCCGCGGCGAGGATGGCGGCGATCGAGCCCGCGGCCCCCAGTGCATAGGAGGGATACATCAGGGCGTCGACGGCCGAGAAGATCATCTTGTCCCGGGGAGCGGTGATCATCAGGTCCGCGAAGAGCTTGAGGTCACCGGCGCTCTGCTTGACGCCGACGACGAGCGGCACTTCGGTCATGATCCGAACGAGAAGCGCCGGCGACAGGTAGCTCCACGGAACGACGTTGTAGATGATGATGGGCATGCCCGTTTCGTCCGCCATGGTCTTGAAGTGCCGGACCATGGCGTCATCGTCGGGCTTGAAGAGGTAATGGACCGGCGTGACCTGCAGGGCCGCCACACCGAGATCACGCACCATGCGTCCCCGGCGGATCGCGTCCCGGGTGGAGTCGACGATGATGCCCGCCACGACGGGAATGCGGCCGGCCGTGGCGTCGACGGTGGCCTGCATCAGGTCGCGGTACTCTTCCGGGTCGAGCGTATGGCCCTCTCCCGTCGAGCCGCCTGCGGCAAGGCCGTGAGACCCGGCGGCCACGAGGAAATCGACCTGCGCCTTGACGGCATCGAGCACCAGTTCCCCGTCGGCGCGGAAGGGCGTGGTCATCGGGGGAATGACCCCCTTCAGTTCGGAAGTCATGGACGTTTTCCTCAGTAGTTTTGTATTTTATCCCGGTATGCGGAACTGAATACGCTGGAGCGCAGTTCGTCAATCGCCATTTTCCGATTTCGCTCGTTTCGAAAGGCGGCTATGAGTGGACCGCATGGACGGCGACCGAACTGAATTCGAGACCGTGAAGGCGAGGGCGATCCGCTCCAGCGCGCCGTCAAAGGACCTCGTGCAGTCGCTGCACAAGATGTCTCGCATCCTGCAATGCTTCACGGCCCATGACAGGACCCTGGGCCTGAACGAGATCCACGAGCGCACGGGGTTCCCGAAGGCGACGGCCCACCGCCTGCTGTCGACGATGAAGGAGATTGGTTTCGTCGAGCAGGCGCGCGGGCGCGACCGCTACCGTCTGGGCCTCAAGCTGTTCGAGCTTGGAACGCTCTTCGTTGCCAACCTGGACCTTCACCGCGAGGCGCAGCCCCATGTCGATCGGCTGGCCAAGCTGTCCGGGGAGGTCGTCCACCTGTGCATCTTCGACGGCTTCCACGCTGTGTTCGTCGACCGCAAGGAACTGGAATCGGGACCGAGTTCGGTCGTCATGACCATCGAGGGGGCGCCGAGCTACTGCACCAGCGTGGGCAAGGCCATCCTGGCGTGGCGAGACGAGGAGACCGTGGACCGCGTCATCGCAGCCGGTCTGCGCCGCTTCACGCCCTCGACCATCACGGAGGGCGCGGCACTGAAGGCCGATCTGGCAGCGACGCGGGACCGCGGCTACTCGATCGACCGCAGCGAGCATCAACCGAACCTGCAGTGCATCGGAGCCCCGATCCGAGATGCCGGTGGTTCTGTCTTCGCGTCCGTCAGCGTGTCGGGCCCGACGGAGCGTGTCACCGATGCCCGCATCCCGGTGCTCGCGCCCTTCGTTGTTCAGACAGCCGACGAGATTTCGCGCGCCTTGGGATACGCGCCGACGTGGCAAAGCGCGAAAGGGCGAAGCCTTCCGGAACGCTGACGCTTCGGTTTCGCGCGCCAGCGTCGCCCACCTGACCGTCTAGCTCATAGCGGAGCTTCACCCGCGCTGCGGCCCGTCTCGGGGTCGCCCAGTCAACTACCCGGGCGCGCGGCAGAACCTGCCGGCGTTCCGCGTTCTGGTGGATGCGCTGGAGGCCTGAGGCGACGGCCCGATCGGATCCCGACTGACGACGATCAAAGGCTTGCGACACGATGTCCCGGACAAGGCAAGCCATTGATATATTGTGGTAAATTGGGTCGAACGCGCGCTCGTGAGCTGGTTGCCCCGCGCTGTCATCGTCTCTTCATCGAACCGTCGCCGGTTTGTCGCGCAGGGTTCCCAGAAGGCAGAACGCCACATCGGCGCCCCTCGTCCCTTGGGAGTTTGCCCATGCCCACCCGCCGTCTTCTCCTCGCCGCCGCAGCGGCTGCGAGCGTCGCCGCCGCGCCCGCGCTTGCCCAGCAGGCCCGCACCCCGATCACCATGTGGATCGGTGTGACCGGGCCCGCCCAGGAAGAAATCATGCGCTATGCGCAGGAATTCAACGCAAGCCAGACGCAGTTCGAGGCCAAGGTCGAGTTCCGCGGCCAGTATCCCGAGCAGCGCGCCGCCGCTTTCGCCGCGTTCCGGGCCGGCAACCCGCCGCACATCATGCAGATGTTCGATGCCGGCACCGGTGACATGTTCGCCCTCCCGCGTGCCACCATTCCGATCTCAGAGGTGATGCAGCGCGCCAGCGTCCAGTTCGACCCGTCCGCCTATATCGGCCCGGCCCGCGGCTATTACTCCCGCCCAGACGGCACGATGAACTCGCTGCCCTTCAACGTCTCCACCGCGGTGATGTTCATCAACAACGACATCTTCACCAAGGCCGGCCTCGACCCGTCCAAGCCGCCGCGCACCTGGCCGGAGGTCATCGCCGCCGCCAACCAGATCCGTGAGCGCAACGCCGCCGAATGCGGCTTCACCACCACCTGGCTCGCCTGGACGATGCTCGAGCAGTACTCGGCCCTGCACGACCTGCCGCTGTCCACCGAAGCCAACGGCCGCGGCGGCCTCAATGCGGTGCTGAACTTCAACGACGCCGCTCGCGTCCGCATGGTTCAGCGTTCCAGTATGGCGGCCGCTCCAATGACGCCAACGCGCTCTTCGTCGCCGGCACCTGCGGCATGCTCATCCAGTCCTCGGGCGGCCATGCCGCCATCGCCCGCGACCTGAAGGCCTCCTTCTCCGTCGCGCCGATGCCGTTCTGGCCGGACGTGATCGCCGAGCCGAAGAACTCGATCGTCGGCGGCGCCTCGCTCTGGGTGTTCAACGCGCCGAACCGCTCGGCCGAGGAGCTCCGCGGCGTCGCCCAGTTCCTCGCCTTCCTCGCCCGTCCGGAGGTCTATGTCCGCTTCGCCAAGGCGACCGGCTTCCTGCCGGCCACCAATGCCGCGTTCCAGGCGATGCAGGCCGAGGGCTTCTTCCAGCAGAATGCGGGCCGCGATGTCCCGATCCTGCAGCTGACCCGCGGCACCCCGACCGCCAATTCGTCGGGCTACCGCTTCGGCCGCTGGACCGAGATCCGCGACATGTACCATGAGGAGGTCGAGCGGGCCCTGCAGGGCCAGCAGACCGCCCAGGCCGCCCTCGACAACGCGGTCCGCCGCGGCAACGAGGCGCTGCGCCAGTTCGAGCGCTCGGTCGGCGCCTCCAACTGATCCTTCGCGATCCACCGCGGGGCGTCCGGTGCCCAGGCCCGGCGCCCCGCGGTTCCGTTTTGGCGTGACGGCCGCATCGCCGGCGGCCGGCCCCGGGGGCCTCATGGAACGCAAGGTCGTCTATCCGCAGAAGCTGCTGCCCTATCTGCTGCTCGCGCCGCAGATTGCCATCACGCTAGTCTTCTTCTTCTGGCCGGCCGGCCAGGCCATCTGGATGTCGACGCTGCTGCAGGACCCCCTCGGTTTTTCCGTTCAGTTCGTGGGCCTGGAGAATTTCGAGGCGGTGCTGAAGGACCCCGCCTATGTGGCGACGCTGCAGCGAACCTTCCTGTTCTCCTTCGGCGTCACCGCCCTGGCCATGATCCCGGCCCTTCTGCTCGCCGTCATGGTCGACCGCGTGGTGCGTGGCGCCACCGCCTACCGCACGATCCTCGTCGTGCCCTATGCCATCGCGCCGGCGGTGGCCGGTGCCCTCTGGTTGTTCCTGTTCCAGCCCTCGATCGGCACCATCGCCTACCCGCTGCGCCTCTTCGGCATCGACTGGAACCCGCGGATCGACGGCACGGATGCCATGATCGTCGTCGTCATCGCCTCGGCCTGGAAGCAGATCGGCTACAATTTCCTGTTCTTCCTCGCCGGCCTGCAGTCGATCCCGAAATCGCTGCTCGAAGCCGCCGCCATCGACGGGGCGAGCGAGGTCCGCCGCTTCTGGACCATCGTCTTCCCGCTCCTGTCGCCCACCACCTTCTTCCTGCTGGTGATCAACATCACCTACGCCTTCTTCGACACGTTCGGCGTGATCCACGCGGTCACCCAGGGCGGGCCGGGCAAGTCGACGGAGGTGCTGATCTACAAGGCCTGGTACGACGGGCTCATCGCCCAGGACCTCGGCCGCTCCTCGGCACAGGCCGTCATCCTGATGGTCATCGTCATCGGCCTGACCGTCATCCAGTTCCGCTATGTCGAGCGACGGGTGCACTACTGATGACCAGCCGCGTCCTGCCCTCGCTGAAGCCGGGCCCCCACACCCTCATCCCCCATCTCGTGGTCGCGATCGGCATCGCCATCACGGCCTTCCCGCTCTGGGTGGCTTTCGTCGCCTCGACCCTGAGCAATCCCGAGATCGCCCAGGCGCCCATGCCACTTCTGCCCGGCAACCAGGCCGTCGCCAACTATGGCGAGGCGCTGGTGCAGGGTGGCCGCTCCGGGCGCATCCTGACGCCGCCGGTCTGGGAGATGATGCTGAACTCCACCGTGATGGCCCTCACCATCGCGGTGGGCAAGATCATCATCTCGATCCTGTCCGCCTATGCGGTGGTGTTCTTCCGCTTTCCCTTCCGCATGGCCTTCTTCTGGATGATCTTCATCACCCTGATGCTGCCGGTGGAGGTGCGGATCGTGCCGACCATCCAGGTCATCACCAACCTCAACATGATGAACAGCTATGCGGGCCTGACCATCCCGCTCATCGCCTCGGCGACCGCCACGCTGCTGTTCCGCCAGTTCTTCATGACCATCCCCGACGAACTGGTCGAAGCGGCCCAGATCGACGGCGCCGGGCCGATGAAGTTCTTCCGCGACATCCTCCTGCCCCTGTCGGTGACGAATATCGCGGCGCTCTTCGTCATCCTCTTTCTCTACGGCTGGAACCAGTATCTCTGGCCGCTGCTCATAGGCACCGACGCCCGGATGCAGACCATCGTCATCGGCATGTCCAAGATGATCGATTCCGCCGGTGGCCCGACCGACTGGAACATGGTCATGGCGACCGCGATCCTTGCCCTGCTGCCGCCGGTTATCGTCGTCGTGCTGATGCAGCGCTGGTTCGTGAAGGGACTGGTCGAGACAGAGAAGTGAGGGGGGGCGACGTTCCTGCTTGCCGCGGCAGGGGCCACCGTGGTCACGACCCGTGGGGCTGTGGGCGGACATGTGCTTACGCGGCGAGCAGGGCGGCTGCGCGCAAGGCGGGAGCGAGGTGACGCGTGATGGCTCTCTCGTGGGAGGAAGGGGAGGGAATGGATCAGGGCGCCAGGATCAGGCGCCTGAGCTTCTCGACAGCGACGCCATGGTTCTCGCCATAGGAGATCACCGAAGTCAGTCGCGCGGCCCTGCTCATCAGGTAGATCGATGCCGTGTGGTCCATCGTGTACCCGGCCGCGGTCGGCACCTTGCGATAGTGGGCGCGATAGGCCCGCGCCACGGCCGCGATCTCCTCCGGCGTGCCGGTCAGCCCGATGATCCGCGGGTCGAAGGAGTCGGTGTAAGCCTTGAGCAGGTCCGGCGTATCGCGCTCGGGATCGACGGAGACGAAATAGACCCGGAAGTCCCGCGCCATGTCTCCGAGGTCGTTCATGACGTTCGCCATTTCGAGCATGCTCGTCGGACACACCTCGGGACATTGGGTGAAGCCGAAGAAGATGGCGAAGGGCTTGCCCGCGAGGGCGCTCGATGCGAACCGCCGTCCGTCCTCGTCCGTCAGTTCGAAGGGGCCGCCGATATCGCCGTAGCTCGGCTCGATCAGGCCGGACAGCGGCGTACCGCGGTGCTGCCACAGGAGCAGACCGAGCCCCGCCACGGAGAGGAATACGGCGCCCCAGAGCACCAGGCGGGCGATCCTGAGTGCGGTGACTGCGCGAGGTCCCTTCATCGGCGCCCCCGATCCTTCAGGGCC
>LNFH01000050.1 GCA_001464235.1 Rhizobiales bacterium Ga0077556
CAGTTCGGGGAGATCCTGCCGGTCGTCGCCCTGTTCGGAGCCGGCCATGTCGGCAAGGCCCTGGTGCTGGCGCTGGCGCCGCTGCCCTTCCGCGTGGTCTGGCACGATGGGCGGCCCGGCGCCTTCCCCACGGCTGTGCCGGCCAATGCGAGCCTCGTCGCCGGCCCGCCGGAGGCGGTGCTGGCCGGCCTGCCCGACGGCGCGCAGATCCTCGTCATGACCCACAGCCACGCCCTCGACCTCGCGGTGGTGACGGCGGCGCTGGCCGCGGGCCGTTTCGCCCATGTCGGCCTGATCGGCTCGGCGACCAAGCGGGCGCGGTTCATCCGCCAGCTCGGGGCCGTGGGGCTGGGCGAGGTGGCCGCGGCTCGGCTGCGCTGCCCCATCGGCCTGCCCGGGCTCGCCGGCAAGGAGCCCGCGGTCATCGCCGCCTCCGTCGCCGCGGAGTGCTTGATCTTGGCGCAGTCCCGTACCATCAACGCGAAGCCGGCTCACCGGCGACACAGCGCCTGAAGAGGCAGCCGGACGCCCCATGGACATCGCCCTCGCCACGGACTGGTTCAACCTGCTCTCGCGCTGGTTCCACATCACCGCCGGGATCACCTGGATCGGCACCAGCTTCTACTTCATGTCGCTGGATTTCAGCCTCAAGCAGAAGGCGCCCGGCGCGACCGGCGCCGACGGCGTCGCCTGGGAGGTTCACGGCGGCGGCTTCTACCACGTGCAGAAATACCTGGTGGCGCCCGACAACCTGCCACCGGACCTGCTCTGGCACAAATGGGCGGCGTATCTCACCTGGGTGTCCGGCTTCATCCTGCTGATCGCGCAGTACTACCTCAACGCCCGCGGCTTCCTCATCGATCCCACCGTCGCCGACATCACGCCCGGCCAGGCCATCGCCATCTCGCTCGCTTCCATCGTCATCGGCTGGCTGCTCTACGACACGCTGTGCAGGTCGCCCCTGGCCAACCACACCGCGGCCCTCGCCGTCGTCGTGTTCCTGATGGTGGTGGGCGCCGCCTGGGCCTTCGGCCAGGTCTTCTCGGGACGGGGCGCCTTCATCCATGTCGGCGTCTTCGTCGGCACCATCATGGCGGCCAACGTCTTCCTGGTGATCATCCCGAACCAGCGGATCGTCGTCGCCGACCTCATCGCCGGCCGCAAGCCGGACCCGAAATACGGCAAGATCGGCAAGACGCGCTCCACCCACAACAACTACCTGACGCTGCCCGTGCTGCTGATGATGGTCTCGAACCATTATCCGATGCTCTACGCCCATCCCCATTCCTGGCTCGTCGTCGCCTTCATCGTCATCACCGGGGCGCTGGTGCAGCACACGCTGAACCGGCACGAGGCGCACGACCCCTGGAAGAGCTACGGCTGGGCCGTGCCGGTGGCGGCGCTGTCGCTGCTCATCGCCGTCTTCATCACCTCGCAGCGGCCGAAGCTCGACCTCGCCGGCGCGGGGCAGGTGAGCGAGGCGCAGGCGCTGCAGATCGCCACCACCCACTGCGCCACCTGCCATGCCCGCCGGCCCACGCATGAGGGCATTGCGGAAGCGCCGAAGAACGTCATGCTGGAGACGGCCGCGGATCTGCGCCGCCACGCGACTGCCGTTATCCAGCAGGCGGTCCAGTCCAAGGCCATGCCACTCGGGAACCAGACCGCCATGACCGACCAGGACCGCGCCGCGCTCGGCGCCTATCTCTCCGGGCTGAAATGACCGATCTCGACATCGACCGCCTCGGCCGTCGCGCGGAGGCGATGCTGGACGAACTCGCCGCCATCTCCGAGGAGCCGGACCGGCTGACGCGGCGCTATCTCACGCCGGAGCACAAGCGCGCCGCCCATCTGGTGGCACAGTGGATGGCGGAAGCCGGCATGACGGCAGTGGAGGACGCCGTCGCCACGATCCGCGGCCATTATCCGATGACGGGCGAGGCGCCCGGCGCCAATGCGGTGCCACGCCTCCTGATCGGCTCGCACATCGACACGGTCATCAACGCCGGCAAGTACGACGGCATGCTCGGCGTCGTCTGCGGCATCCTCGCGGTCGAGCATTTCCGCGATGCGGGCCGCAGCTTCCCCTTCGCCATCGACGTGCTGGCCTTCGGCGACGAGGAGGGCGT
>LNFH01000051.1 GCA_001464235.1 Rhizobiales bacterium Ga0077556
TCGCGGTCGAGGCTGATCTGGTAGGTCCAGAGGCTGACGAGATGGACGACGCCGATGCCGAGCAGGACGACCAGCACGGTGCGGGCCGTCAGGCTGTCGAAGCGCGCCAGCAGGGCCGCGAGGCGCGACGGCGGGCGGGGGTCAGAAGCGGGAGACATCGGCGGTGAACATATAGCCGGCGCCGCGGACCGTCTTGATGAGGTCGACGGGCCCGCCGATCTTGCGGCGCAGCCGGCTGACCTGGACGTCGATGGTGCGGTCGAAGGCGTCTGCCGTCCGGTTGCGGGCGGCGTCGAGCAGAAAGTCACGGGACAGGACGCGCTGCGGCGCCTCCAGGAATGCCAGCAACAGGTCGTACTCCCCGGTCGACAGGTCGACGACGACGCCGGCGGGGTTCGTCAGTTCGCGCTTCAGCGTGTCCAGCCGCCAGCCGTCGAAGGCAAAGCCGCGTCCCGCCCGGTCGGCCTGCGCGCCGCAGGACGGCATTGACCCGTGCCAGCAGTTCACGGGGGTTGAAGGGCTTCGGCAGGTAGTCGTCAGCCCCGACCTCGAGGCCGATGATGCGGTCGATGTCGTCGCCCTTCGCCGTGAGCATCACGACGGGAATGGAGGACGTCCGCCGCAGGTTGCGACAAAGGTCCAGGCCGCTGGTGCCCGGCAACATCAGGTCGAGGACGATCAGATCGACGGGCGTGCGGCCGAGCGCCTCGGTCATTTCCACGCCGTTGCGCGCCGTGTGCACCCGGAAGCCGTTGCCCCTCAGGAATTTCGCCACGAGCGACAGGATCTCGCCGTCGTCGTCCACGACGAGGAGCGAGGCAGCGTCGACGACGGGGCTGGTGGGTGCTTCCAAGAGCGGCAAGTCCTGTGATCGCGCCTGTGGTCTAGCCCAGGCCACGTATCGGGTCGTCTCGGCAGTGTAACAGACGATTGCAGCCCGGGTCGCATCACCCGGTTCGTTCGCGCCTGCGATCCGGCGAGGACGACCTCCTCGCGGCCGGAAACACCGTCCGCCCCAGCTTGCAAACCCATGCCCTTGCGAGTCCGGCCTACTCGTTCCTCAACGGGGAGGCCCCGGCCGGTAGGCGCCGCCGGCGAAGGCGCCGATCTCGCTTCGGGTGGTCCGGTCGAGAACGCGGAGGGCGAGCGGCGTGCCCCAGCGCCCCGAGGCGCAATGGACGATGTCGGCCAGATCCTGGCGGAAGGACTGGGCCACCGACTGCCACCAGGCGGCATCGACCGTCAATACGTGGCCGCGCTCGTCAAGGGTCGGCTCGTCCATCATACCGGAGGCACGACCGCGGGCGATGTTGTTGCGCGATCCCTCCCGGTCGCAGGCGCGCTGGGGAGCGGGTGCCGGTTGGGCCGGGGCGGCCTGAGCGACCTGCGGCGGCGCCGCCGGAGGAGGCTGAGCGGAACGGGCTGCCGGCTGCATCGCCGGTGCCGGCGTCGGGGACGCGGCCACGGATGGGGTGCCGCCCGCGCAGAAGCGCTCCCAGACCAGCAGGTAGCTGTCGAAGAAGTCGTAGTTGTCAGACGCCGGCGTCAGGAGACCGGCCTCGCCGACAGGCCAGGGATAGCGCAGGTTGTCGTTGCCGGCGCGGAAGCGGGTGATCTCCCAGAAGGCATTCGGCCGAACCCGGAGATTTGGCCCTTCGCGCGTCACCGATTGGGCGAACCGCTGCAGGTTGATCACCTGCTCTGAGGCAACCCGCGCCGAGGGCCCCTCCTCGATTTCCCGTATATGGATCATCGCGCAAGATGGCGCGTGGACTTCGACGACCCCGCGCTGTCCCGGTGCCGCGTGGATCACCTGATCGACGCGCAGGCGTCCCCGACCTGGCTCCGTCGACGAGAAATTCGCCGGATCATGTTCGGCGATGCCGAGGGCATGGGTCACCGCCATGGCTTCGACGAGGCTGCGCAGCCTCGGATAGAGCCGCATGCCCAGCGCTGCGGCGAGTTTGTCCCCGCGGTTGTCGATGGCCGCCGTGCCCGCGAGGCTGCCGCTGAGCGCGATCAGCTGCGTCCGGTCGGAATCCTTGTAGGACATGATCCACAGATGCAGGCCGGCAGGCCCGAGCGTGGGGCAGTCCAGCGTATGGACGACGAAGCTGAGCTGATTGTGGTTCAGCTCGCCCCGCTCGCGGAGGGGGCCGCAGGACGCCCGAAACGAACTGATGAAGCTGTTGACCATCAGTTGCAACGTCGCCAGCGCGGGAACCTCCTCCGTGACCGAAATGGAGAAAGCGGGCAAGGCCGGGTCGGTCGTTCGCGCGTTGAAGAGCGTGGGGGCGCGCCCCGGCTCGAGCTGGGTCACGCCGTCGAGCGCCTCCGTCAGGGTGGTGCGCACCCACTGAAGCAGCGCGGGACCGGTCGGCAATGGCGTCAGCTTGCCGCCCCCTTGAGCGGCTGCGGGACATGAGAGGCAGAGCACCGCCAAGCAAAGCGTGAATATGCGCATGATGCCTCCTGTCGCTCGCCACGTGTCTGCAAGAAGGAACCCGGGTCCGACGGCGATGGAGCCAGGCCTGCGGGTCAAGGAAGCGGCCTCGCGGAAGGCGTCGGTGGTGCCGCTCCGGCCGGCGCCGGTGCGGCCGGGACCGCAACCCTGTCGAGCAAGGCCGGGCCACCGGGCAATGGCGCGAGCTTGCCGGCGTCCTGCGCGGTGGCGGAGCCGGCCAGCATGACCATCGCCAGCCATGGGAAGAGAACGCGCATCGCTACTCCCGCCGCTCCGGACGATCGACCACGGTCAGGTGCACGACGCCGGGCGGCTGGAGGCCGACCCCGGCAGGTCGGCGCCATGTGGGACGTGGCACCGGCGAAAGCTGCGCCGACCGGGCGAGAGCAAAGGCCACCACCGCCGCTACCACGGCAGCGACACGGGTGAGGCACAACAGGTGCGCGGGGCACTGGTCGGGGCGAAATTCGCCAGGATGAAGCCGATCGCGTTGCTCGCCGTCGCGAAGACATCCTCGCCCGTGGTGAAGGCCAGTTCATAGCGCCGGCCCTCGCTGAAGAGTTCGGCAACCACCATGCGCAGCCTCGGCCGATCGCCCATCGGCGACGTCATGGCCGCGACATAGACGTGGGCGGGACCGGCCGGCAGTTGCACGACGGACCGGTGTTCGAGACTGAAATCGGCGAATGCCTGACGGTCGGCGGCCGTGACCTCCGCGGCCGGGCGTCGCGCGGCCGTCTGGGCGCTGGCCCCTGCCGCGGCGGGCGCAATCTTCAACGTGACCTGGAACAGCGCCGAACCGTGGTCGAGAAACACGTCGGCGCTCGCATCTGCCGACTGCTGGAATTTGTCGGGAAAGGACAGGCTGAAGGGCTTGTCACGCATCAACCCCCGCAGCGTCCGGACCTCCCCGCTGCGGGTCGGGTTGGCGGCTGCCGGCGGCGTGGGGGTGGCCGCCGCGGGCGGCGCCTGTGCCGCTGCGAGGGCGCTGGCAGCTGCTGCGCCCGGCTGTCCCGTGAAGCGGCCGGTATTGGGGGCCGGAGCCTGCGCCGGACGGGCGGATGGGGTCGTGGCCTGCGCCGGTGCTGACGGGGTCGCCGGCTGGCCCGTGAAGCGGCCGGTATTCGGGGCCGGAGCCTGAGGCGCGACGGACGGTGCTGCCGGCGCGGAAGCGACCGATGGTGCCGCAGGCGCAGGAGCGGCCGATGGTGCCGACGGCGCGGCCGCAGCGGCAACGGCCGGCGGCGCGTCGCCCGGGCAGAAGCGCTTGATCGCACCGAAATAGACGAGCGCCCGTGCAAACTTGTTGTCATGCGCGCCGATCTGGCTGTGCTCGGCAGTGATGGGCACCTGCAGGACACCTCGCGGCGTCTCGACGGTGCGCTCGCCATAGACGCCCGCGCGATAGACGAAATCACCGCCGTCGCGGCTCAACAGCCCCCGCAGGCGGTTGAGATCGATGACGCGCCGTTCCAGCACCTGCCGCCGGCCGTTGCGCTGGCCGACCTCCTCGACAACCACTTCGGCGCAACTGCGCGCTTCCACCTCGAAGCGGCCCGGCCCGCCATCGGAGGGCATGGTCTCCCAGTCGACGCTCGCCTGGCTGGGCTTGTCGCGACGCATGCGGGCGGCGTCCGCGACCGAGAGCATGCCCCAGAGGCCCTCGGCGTTCAGCACTGCATCGGCGAGGGTCGTGGACTCCGGCTGAACGTCGTCGAAACCCAGACCCTGCGACCTGCGGAACCGTGCCCAGTCCCGCGCCGTCAGGGCCTCCTCGTCCCCTGGCAGCAAACGGACGGCCGCCTCGAGATCGGCGACGGCGCGCTCGCGATCATTGCGGCTGTCGAACAGGCGCCCGCGTTCGAGCCTCGCCCAGCCGTTGTCTCCGGCCTGGATGATGCGGTCATAGACGGCGAGCGCCTCATCGGCGCGCGCAAACCGTGCCAGCATGCGGGCACGATTGATCTGCGCCGTGATGTTGCCCGGCTCCTGGGCGATGGCGCGCTCGTAGTCGGCGAGCGCGGAGGCGAGGTCGCCGCTGCGTTCGCGGGCATGGCCGCGATTGCTGAGGGCGATGCCGTGGTTGGCGGTTTCCGATGGATTGGCCAGCACGGCATTGCAGCCGGCGATCTGACGTGGCGCGTCGCTATCGTCCGCGCAATCCTGCCGCAGTTGCGCATAGTCGCGCGGGGGGGCTGCCATCGCCGTCAGCACGCGCTGGCCGCGGGCCAGAAGAGCAGGCCCGTTGCTCAGCGGCGCCAGCAGAACCAGCGTGCGGGTGCGCTGCGCGTCCTGGACCGCATGGAGCACGACCTGGACCTCCGGCGTCTGACCGCCGGCGCAGCGGATGTCGAAGGCGCCCCGCGTTCCGTCCGCAGAGGCAGCGGCGGGAATGGGTCTGCGGTTGCAGAAGCGGTTGGGGCGATGAAGCCCACGCATGAACTCGCCCGCCGTCCGATCCGGCGACAGTGGCGGCGTCTGGTCGATCCACATCAGCCGAAACAGCGGCAGGGCGCTGTCGCCGGTTCGGCCGAGCAGCACCCCGGGGCTCTCGCCCGGAGCCAGGGTCACCCCGGCCAGGCCCGTCCCCAAAGCACGCTGGGTGAAGTCGATGAGCGGGCAGTCGGAGGCAGATCGACAGGCGGGAAGCGGCTGGTTTGCGGGAACGGCCTGCGCAAATGCCAGAGCGGGAACGGCAAGGGTGAGCAATGCTGCGACCAATGGCAAGTACATGCCCGTGCCTTTCCTGACTCCTGTGCCGGGACCCGTGCCTCTGGCGCGGAGGAATGTGATGCGGTGTTCGACCCTTGCTAAGCCTCGCCCAACAACGCGAGGACACCGCGTGGAGGTCCAGACATCTCCTGACCATTTCGTAGCTCAGTGAGCATGTCAAGTGCGGCCGCGGCAAGGGGCGTCGTGGACAAGCCGGGCACGGCTTGCCCCAAAAGATGTTATAATATAACTACTCTGAAAGACGGCCTTGCCTGTTCCGGTCGGGGCCTGTTCGTGTGTGCGTCTTCGGTGCTCCCGTGAGGGAGTGAAACGGGAATGTGGTGCGGACCTCCGGGTCCCAGGCCACGGCTGCCCCCGCAACTGTAAGCGGCGAGTGCCCCTCGCATGTCCACTGGCCTCCGGGCCGGGAAGGGCGATGGAGCGCAACGACCCGCGAGCCAGGAGACCGGCCGAGGACGTGTGCAACCCTGTTCCGGCGGTGGGCCGGAAGGAGACATCGATGTCGTTTCTCGTCCGCGGGCGCCAGCCGGCTGCCTCGCTCATTGCCTTTTTCTGCGCCGCAACCTCGCCGGCCTGGTCACAGGACCGGACGGCCGGACCGACCATCCTCGATGAGATCGTCGTCACCTCGACCGGGCGTCCCGAGCCCCGCAGCCGCATCACCGGCACCGTCCAGGTCATCGACAGCGAGGCCATCACCCGCTCCAATGCCCGCTCGGTGACCGAGCTCATGGCGGAGAATGCCGTCGGCTTCTTCTCCGAATGGAGCCCCGGACAGACCTCGATCAACATCCGCGGCGGCGCCTCGGACGGCCAGGGCAAGGATTTCCGCAGCCAGGTCCTCGTGCTCATCAACGGGCGCCGTGCCGGAACCGCCAACATCTCCAAGCTCTCGCCGGCCGATGTCGAGCGCATCGAGGTGATCCGTGGGCCGGCCTCGGTGATCTACGGGTCGGGGGCCATGGGCGGCGTCGTCAACATCATCCTGCGCAACGGCCGCAACACGGCCGGCAGCACCGCGGAGATCCAGGGCGGCTCCTGGGGCCTCCTGCAGGGGCGGGGCCATACCGCAGGCCAGCGCGGCCCGACGGACTATTACATCGGCCTCTCCGGCGGGCGCCGCGACAGCTACGCGTCGGGAGCCGGCGGCGGCCTGATGGCAAACACGCAATGGCAGCGCCTCGGCGTCACCGGCGCGTTCGGCCACCAGCTGAACGACCTCAACCGCATCGACGTCACCGTGCGTTCCGACGGCATCTACGACGCGGGCTTCCGCGGGTCATCCTGGAGCACCTTCAACCGCGACCAGCGCACCAACGCCTCGTTCGACTTCGTCTATGCGGGCCGGACCGCCTCCGATGTCGCCCGGTGGACCTCGCACAGCTACCTCGTCGAGGATCAGGACATCTTCCGCTGGGCCTCGCGCAGCGGCGGCACACGGCTCGACATCAACCGCCGCCACCTCACCATCATGGGCACGAAGCTCGAGCCCATCTTCAGCCTCTTCCCCGGCAATGAACTGCTGCTCGGCCTCAACCTCGAGCGCAGCTGGCTCCGGTCCGCCCGCTACCGGGAGGCGATCACCCCGCCCTACACCATGGCCCAGGTGGCGCCGCAGGATGCGAACCAGACCGACTCGCTGATGGCCTTCTACGCCGAGAACAGCCAGCGGCTCTTCGACGACCGGCTGGTCCTGCGGGCCGGACTGCGCCACACCCGCGGCTCCACCAGCTTCGATCCGACGCCGAACCTCGCCAACCAGCAATCCGGGTCGCGGCCCTATACGGCGACCACCTACACGGTCGGCGGCACGGTCAGGGCGACCGAGCACCTGAGCTTCCGGACGGGCGTGTCGACCGGCTTCCGCGCCCCGACGGCGACGGAACTCGCCGGCGACTACACGGTCCTCGCCGGCGGGCAGATCTTCGGCAACCCGAACCTGCGCCCCGAAACGAGCCGCCAGTACGAAATCGGCGGCACCTTCTCCTGGAACGGGCTGAACATCGATGCAGCCCTGTTCCAGAACACGATCTCGCACCGGATCATCTCCCAGCGCCGCGCCGGAACCCTCAACGTTTCCGACTACGTCAACAATCCCGGCGACATCGTCATCCGCGGCGTCGAACTCCAGGCGAGCCTCGACGTCCTGCGCGCGGTCTCCGCCCGGCCCGCCGGCTGGCACTGGTCGGTCTTCGCCAACGGTGGCTACAATTTCGACATGCGCGACTTCGGCGCGGCAACCACCGCCAACTCCCGTCAGGTGCAGCGCGCCTACAAGTACCAGGCGTCCATCGGCACCCGCTTCGGCCAGCGGACGGGGGTCGACATCCCCTGGACCTTCTCGGTCACCGGCATCCTGCGTGGACCGGTCTGGTACGACACCGAGGAAACCCTCGTGATCCCCGCCGGCGAGGCCTCCAGTTCCTACATCCACCAGAAGCCGGCGTTCTGGGTGTGGAACGCACGTCTGGAAGGCGAGCTGCGCAAGGGACTCACCGCCTACGTGGCGATGAACAACATCTTCAACGTCAACCAGCACGCGCTGTTCATCGCGCTCGACCAGCAGCCCTTCATCGGCAACGCCTCGGTGTCGAACACGAACGGCATCGGCAACATGGGCAACTCGATGCCGGGCCGCGAGATCGTCGTCGGTCTCAAGGCCTCGTTCTGACAGCGATGGCGAACCGTCGCGGTTTCATGGTGGGTCTCGGTGCGGCCGGGGCCTTGCTGGCCGCCCCTGCCGCCGGGTCGGAGACGATCGTCGATGCCCTGGGACGGCGGGTGGTGCTCGACCGCCCGCCCCGGCGGATCGTTCCGATCTTCGCCTCCAACACCGAACTGGTGGTGGCGGCGGGCCTTGCGGAGAGGATCGTCGGGGTGGAGGCCTACACGCGCTTTCCCCGCGAGATCGCCCACCTGCCTCAGGTCGGCGGACGCCTCGGCTTCTCCGTCGACCGCGTCGCCATGCTCAGGCCGGATCTGGTCATCGTGACGCCCGCCCGCCAGGCGGTCCACCAGCTCGTCGATCCGCTCGAGAGGCTCGGCATCCCGGTCATGGTGCTGACGCATCCCACCATCGCCGCGGTCCTCGCCAATCTGCGGCTCGTGTCTCGCGCCGGCGGTGTGGAGGCTCACGGCGATGCCATCGCCCGCAGCCTCGAGGCGCGTCTGGCCGCCGTCGCGGAGCGGCATGCGTCGCGGCCGCGGCCGCGGGCCCTGATGGTCACCGGCAGGGTCGCCACCGGACTTCTGCTCGTGGCCCGGCCCGACACCTATACCGCCGATGCCGCCCGGGCCGCGGGGACGCGCGACGCGCTGGCAGGGCCCCGCCACCTGCCGCAGGTCTCGCCGGAGGCGGTGCTGCGCGCCGATCCGGACTGTGTCCTGTTCGCCGGGACCGAGGAGGCCATGCGAGAGGTTTTCGACGGACAAGCCTGGTCCGGCTTGCGGGCGCGGCGCGACGGGCGGCTCTTCGCCGTCAACCGGGCGGAGTTCCTCATTCCCGGTCCCCGTGTCGTTGACGGCATCGAGAC
>LNFH01000052.1 GCA_001464235.1 Rhizobiales bacterium Ga0077556
GGAACAGGGCCTGACGCCCCGGGTTGCGGCCCTTCTCGCCCTCGGCCTCGCCGCGGGAATGGCGGTGGGACTGGCCGCAGGTCACGAATGGGCCTCGCCGGCGCGCCTTGCCACGGCGCTTGCCGGGGACCGCTCGCTCGAGAGCCGCCTCATCATGGACTGGCGCCTGCCGCGCGTGCTGGCCGCGGCGTCCGTCGGCGCCCTTCTGGGCATCGGCGGCTGCCTGTTCCAGGGCCTGTTCCGCAATCCTCTGGCGGAACCCTATCTGCTCGGCTCGGCGGGTGGCGCCGCGGCCGGCGCCACCATCGCGCTCCTCGTTCCCCTCGGAGTTCCGCAGGTCCTCGTCCTGCCGATCCTGGCCTTCCTCGGCGCCTGGGGGGCCACCGGTCTCGTCCTGACGATCGGCCGCGTGTCCGGCGTGATGGACGTTGCCGGCCTGCTGCTGGCGGGCATCGCCGTGGCGGCCATCCTCGGTGCGCTCCGTTCGTTCCTGATGCTGGCCCTCTCCGACGAGACGGTCAGCCTTCAGGTGGTGCTGAGCTGGGTGCTCGGCGGCATCCAGACGCCTGGCCCGACCGGGCTCGCCATGCTCGCCGCGCTCACCGCGGGCTGCCTCGCCCTCGCCCTCATGACGGCGCGCGGGCTCGACCTCCTCGGCCTCGGCGAGGACATGGCGCGCGGCTTCGGTCTCGACGTCGACCGTTTCGTCACCCTGGCGATCCTCGCCGGTTCGGTCATCGTCGCGGTCGCCGTCGCCTTCGGCGGGCTCGTCGCCTTCGTCGGCCTCGCCGCCCCCCATATCGGACGCAGTCTGGTCGGACCGCGCCACCGCCCGCTCATCGTCGCGTCCGCCTTCATCGGGGCGATCGCCGTAGTCCTCGCGGATGCCCTGGCGCGCGCGGCCCTCCCCCCGGCGGAAATCCCCCTCGGACTCGTCACCGCTGTGGCCGGCGGCCCGTTCTTCCTGGTGCTGCTGATCCGGCGGATGCGGCCATGACCGGCATCGAGGTCCTCGCGCTGACCGTCAGGCGCGCCGGAAGGCCGATCCTCGCGGATGTCGCGCTCACCATCCCGGAGCGGGGCCTGGTCGGCATCCTCGGCCCCAACGGCGCGGGCAAGTCCACCCTTGCCCGGCTGCTCGCGGGCCAACCCGGCGCCCACGAGGGCACGATCCGCATCGGCGGCGCGGATGCCGCCAGCATGCCCGCGGATCTGCGGGCGGCCATGATCGGCTACATCCCGCAGGCCTTTTCGCCGCATTGGGAGATCAGCGCCCGCATGCTGGTGGAGATGGGGGCTGCGCGCCGCCGGGGTCTACCGGCCGGTGCCGTGGGCGATGCCCTCGACGAGGCTGGTCTTGCCGGCCACGCCGACCGCGCTTGGTCGACCCTCTCGGGAGGCGAGCGGGCGCGGGCCCTGTTCGCGGCCGTGACCGTCGCCGACCCTCCGGTCTTGGTCGCGGACGAACCGGGGGCGAGCCTCGACATCCGCCATCGCCTTCACCTGATGCGCCGCCTCGCCGACCGCGGCCGGAACCGTCTCGTCATCGTCGTGCTGCACGACATCGACATGGCGACGGCCTGGTGCGACCGCCTCGTGGTCATGGATGCGGGCCGCATCGTCGCGGATGGCGCCGCAGCCGACATCGCGCGGTCAGCCGTGCTGCCGACCGTCTTCGGCGTTCCCTTCGAGGTCGTGGAAGCCGGAGACGTCGCCGTCGCCCGCCCGCGTTCGGGGAGGGTCTGATGCGCATCGACCTCGCCGGATGGACGCGCGAAGCGACCGACATGGACCCTCGGGCGTTCCTCTCCATCTTCGAGGAGGCGGACCGGCTCGGCTTCGAGGGGGTCTGGTTCAACGAATTCCGCTTCCACCAGCCACGCATCCCCTACCCCTCGCCGCACCTCCTGGCCGCCGCGATCCTCGCGCGGACCGAGCGGTTGCGGGTGGGTACCTCCATCCTCGTGCTGCCGCTGCACCATCCCCTTCTCCTGGCGGAGGAGATCGGCCAGCTCGACCACCAGAGCGGCGGCAGGATCGACGTGGGCATCGGCCGCGGTACGGCGCCGGAGACCTTCGCGACCCTCGGGGTGCCCCACGCGGAGGCGCGGGCGCGCTTCGAGACGGGCTTTCACCTGCTCACTCAGGCTCTCTCGACCGGCAGCGCGTCGTCCGACCGGGGTCCCTGGCGATTTTCCGACACCATCGTCGGGCCCCGCCCGGTCCAGACGCCCCATCCGCCGATCTATGTCGCCGGCTCGACGCCGGAGACGATCGGATTCGCGGTCGACAACGACCTGCCCCTGCTGTTCAGCCTGGAGCCTCCGGAGGGCCGACAGCTCGGCGTGCTGCGCGCCATTGCCGATGACCGTGTGCCTTCGGTGATCGCCCGATCGTCGCTGTCGCGCTACGTCGTCATCGGACGCACGACGGCGGCAGCGGCCGAGGAGCTCGAACCGCTCCTCGCCGGCCTCGACGAGCGGCGCCGGCGCTTCGCCCTCCAGCAGGGCCGCGAGGCAGCCGCGGTGGATCGGGAAACCCTCCTCGCGGAACGGTTCATCTGGGGGAACCCGGCCGATTGTCTCGCGGCAATCCGCGATCTCGGCGCCAGAACCGGCATCGGCGCCCTGCGCTGCGTTTTCAACGGCAATGGCGTGCTCGATCCTGCCGCGGCCCTGTCGATGATGCGGCTTTTCGCCGAGGCCGTCCTGCCATCCCTCAGGCTGGCTGAAAATCCGTAGCGGACGGCCGTCGGCCGCTACTCTCCCGCCGGAACCGGTATCGCGCCCTCGCCGACGGACCTGCTTTCGCCGGGCCGCCGCGTGCGGAAGATGCGGAGCACGAGGACGAAGAACAGGGGCACGAACAGGACCGCTAGCACCGTGCCGGCGATTACCCCGCCGATCACGCCGATGCCGATGGCGTTCTGCGCGCCCGAGCCCGCCCCGCTGGCGATGGCCAGGGGCACGACGCCGAGCGTGAAGGCGAGCGAGGTCATGATGATCGGCCGCAGCCGCTGGCGGGCGGCCTCTTCCGCCGCCTCGGCCAGGGAGAGGCCGCGGTTGAAGCCGTCGCGCGCGAACTCGACGATGAGAATGGCGTTCTTGGCGGTGAGGCCGATGGTGGCCAGAAGGCCGACCTGGAAATAGACGTCGTTGGACATTCCGCCCCAGAGGGTGGCGAAGACCGCGCCGAGGACGCCCAGCGGCACGGCCAGCAGGACGGCGGTGGGAATGGACCAGCTCTCATAGAGGGCGGCGAGGCAGAGGAACACGACCAGGAGCGACAGGACGTAGAGCGCGCCGGCCTGACCGGAGGACTGGCGCTCCTGGAAGGAAATGCCGCTCCATTCGAAGCCGAAGCCGCCCGGAATGCGCGCCACGAGCCGTTCCATTTCGTCCATCGCCTGGCCGGTCGTGTAGCCGGCCGCCGGCAGGCCCTGGATTTCCCGCGAGGCGATGCCGTTGAAGCGTTCCAGGCGCGGGGATCCGAACTCCCAGGCCGTCCGGCCGAAGGCGGAGAAGGGCACCATCTGGCCCTGGGCGTTGCGCACGAACCACTTGTCGAGGTCGCCGGGGACCATGCGGGCCTCCGGCTGGCCCTGCATGTAGACGCGCTTGACGCGGCCGCGATCCATGAAGTCGTTGACGTAGGTCGAGCCCCAGGCGGTGGCGAGGGTTGAGTTGACCTCGGTCACCGACAGGCCGAGGGCGCTCGCCCGCTCCCAGTCGACGATCAGGCGGAACTGCGCCTCGTCGTTGAGGCCGTTGGCCCTCACGCGCGCCAGAACGGGGCTCGCCGCCGCCAGACGCAGCAATTCGTCCCTCGCGGCCATCAGTGCCTCGTGGCCGCGCCCGCCGCGGTCGACAAGCTGGAGGGAGAAGCCGCTGGCATTGCCCAGTTCGCGCACCGCGGGAGGCGCCGAGGAGATGATCAGCGCATCCTGATAGCGGGCAAAACGGGCGTTGATGCGTTCCGTCAGCGCCTGGACGCTGTTCTGACGGCCGCGCCTGACGTCCCAATCCTTCAAAGAGATGAAGCCGAGGCCGGAATTCTGGCCGCGGCCGCCGAAGCTGAACCCGTTGATGGCGAAGAAGCTGTCGACGACGCCCGCCTCCTCCTCGCGCAGATAGCGGGCCAATTCGTCCAGCGCCCGCTGGGTCCGGTCGGCGGTCGCACCGGGCGGCGCAGTCACCTGCGCGAAGGCGATGCCCTGGTCCTCGTTGGGCAGGAAGCCGCCCGGCAGCCGCAGGAAGCCGTAGCCGAGCGCTCCCAGCAGCACCACGTAGATGAGCAGCATCCGCACGGGCCGGCTGAGGCTCCCGCGCACGGTGCCGGCATAGCCGCGCGTGATGCGCTCGAAGCCGCGGTTGAACCAGCCGAAGACGCCGCGCTGGCCCTGGCCGGGCTTGTGCGGCCGAAGCAGCTGGACGCAGAGCACCGGCGTGAAGAAGATCGCCACCAGAACCGACAGGGTCATCGCCGTCGCGATGGTCACCGAGAACTGTCGGTAGATGACGCCCACCGATCCGCCGAAGAAGGCCATGGGCAGGAAGACCGCCGACAGGACTAGGCCGATCCCGATCAGGGCGCCGGTGATCTGGTCCATCGACCGGCGCGTCGCCTCCAGCGGCGGCAGATGCTCCTCGGCCATGACGCGCTCGACGTTCTCGACGACGACGATGGCATCGTCGACGAGGAGGCCGATGGCGAGAACGAGCCCGAACATGGTCAGGGTGTTGATGCTGAACCCCAGCGCCTGCAGCACCGCGAAAGTGCCGAGCAGCACCACGGGGATGGCCAGGGTCGGGATGAGCGTCGCCCGGAAGTTCTGGAGGAAGATGAACATCACGAGGAAGACGAGCGCGACGGCTTCCAGCAAGGTCATCACGACGCTGCGGATCGAGCGCTCGACGAAGGGCGTGGTGTCCTGGAGATAGGCCACCTCCAGCCCCGGCGGGAAGCTGGGGCGCAGCCTGTCGATGGTGGCGCGGACGGCGGCAGCCGTGTCGAGCGCATTGGCGCCGCTGGCGAGGCGGATTCCGATGCCGCTGGACGGCTTGCCGTCGAGGAGCGTGGTGATCGAGTAGTTCTCGCCGCCGATCTCGACCCGCGCCACGTCGCGCAGGCGCACCTGCGAGCCGTCGGCCCGCACGCGCATGAGGATGGCGCCGAACTCATCGACGGTCTGCAGGTAGGACGGGCCGATGATGGTGGCGTTCAGCTGCTGCCCCTGAACGGCGGGAAGCCCGCCCATCTCGCCGCTGGAGACCTGCACGTTCTGGGCGCGCACGGCGGCGGCGACGTCGGAGGGCGTCAGGCCGAAATTGATCAGCTTCGCCGGATCGAGCCAGATGCGCATGGCGAACTGCGCGCCGAAGACCTGGTAGTCGCCGACCCCGGCGGTGCGGCTGATGGGATCCTGCACGTTGGCGACGAGGAAGTCGGAGATGTCGGTGCGTTCCATCCGGCCGTCCGTCGAGACGAAGCCGACGACGAGCAGGAAGTTGCCGGAGGACTTGACGACGCGGATGCCCTGCTGCTGGACGGTCAGCGGCAGGCGCGGCACCGCGAGCTGGACGCGGTTCTGCACCTGGACCTGGGCGGTGTCCGAATTGGTGCCCGGCGCGAAGGTCAGCTGGATGCGGGCAGCGCCGTCCTTGGTCGTCTGCGAGTCGAAGTACAGCAGGTTGTCGATGCCGCTGAGCTGCTGCTCGATGACCTGGACCACCGTCGTCTGGACCGTCTCGGCCGAGGCCCCGGGGAAGGCGACGTTGACCGAGATGGCGGGCGGGGCGATGGCCGGATACTGCGCAACCGCCATGTTCCGCAGCGCCAGCACCCCGGCCATCATGATGCCGATGGCGATGACCCAGGCGAAGACGGGGCGGTCGATGAAGAAACGGGCCATCGCGCGGGACTAGGTCCCGGCCGGCGCGCTGGGGGTTTCGCTCGCCTGGACCCGGGTGCCGACCCGGATGCGCTGAAGGCCCTCGATCACCACCCGGTCGCCGGGCGCGACGCCCTCCGTCACCAGCCAGTCGTTGCCGACGGCGCGGCTCGCCCGGAGCACCCGCTGCTCCACGACGTTCTCGGCGTTCACCACGAATGCCATGGGCTCGCCCCGCGGGGTGCGGAGGACGGCGCGCTGCGGCACGAGGATCGCCCGGTCCGTCACACCCTCCTCGACGCGGGCGCGCACGAACATGCCCGGCAGCAGCAACTGGTCCGGGTTCGGGAAGACGGCGCGGATGGTGACCGAACCCGTGCCCTGATCGACGATGACCTCGGAGAACTGGACTTCGCCGGCATGCGGATATTCCGAGCCGTCCTCGAGCAGCAGGCGCGCGGCCGCGCGATCGGCCGAGTCGCGGCGCAGCGCGCCGCTGGCCACGTCGCGCCGCTGCTGCAGCAGCACCGCGCTCGGCTGCGTGAGATCGACATAGATGGGATCGAGCTGCGTGACCGTCACCAGCGCGGTGGTCTGGTTGGCCGTCACGAGGGCGCCCGGCGTGACGCTGGCGCGCCCCGTGCGGCCGTCGATGGGCGAGGCCACACGGGTGTAGCCGAGATCGATGCGGGCGGTCTCCAGCGCCGCGCGGGCCGAGACGATGTCGGCCTGCGCCTGGCGCAACGTGGCTTCCGCGTTCTCGAGGTTCTGCTCGCTCACCACCTGCGCACGGGCGAGGGTGCGCAGGCGGTTGGCGGTGCTGGCAGCGGCCTGTTCGACGGCCTGGATGCGAGAGAGCGCCGCCTCCGCGCGCCGCACCGCCGCCTCGAAAGGCGCCGGATCGATCTGGAACAGCGACTGCCCGGCCTTGACCGCCTCGCCCTCGGCGAAATGACGCTCGCGCAATAGCCCGCCGACCTGCGGGCGAACCTCCGCCGCCCGGTAGGGCGCCGTGCGCCCCGGCAGGACGGACGTCACGGGGATGTCCCGGCGCTGCAGCGTCAGAACGGTCACGGCGACGGGGGCCGGGGCGGCCGTGTTGGCCGCGGCGCGACGGGGCTGGTCGTCGCAGCCAGCCGACGTCAGCAGGAGGGCGCCGAAGGCAAACCCCCGCAGTGCCCGACCCGGCACAGATGGGAGAGACCTCGCATCCTGCCGCCCGTCTCCCGATCCTCGTGTCATGAACCCTCGTTCGGCCGCCCCGACGTCGGGACGGATACTGGTGCGTTTCGTCGCGCCGTCAACGCGTTTGCGACTTCCGATACGATAACAGGTTCGAGAACAGCACACTTGCTGAAGATCGCGGCACGCGATGCCGCAAAAGTTGCTGTTTTGCGTGCGTCCTGCGGCGTTTTGGCGCTCCTTGCCGCCCCGTTGACGCCCTGAGATGCACGGCACCGCCCGGCCGGCGCGGCGCCTGGTCCTGGAGCGCCGCGGGGACCTCGCGAGGTCGGTTCTGCGCGGAGACGACTGCGGTTACTGGGCCTGCATGCCCGCCTTGGCCGCCACGTCCTTCCACAGCGCGATCTGGGCGGCCACCTTGCGCATCATCTCTTCGGGCGTGCTCGCGGCGGGATAGCCGCCGAGGCTCGCAAGGCGCGCCCGCACCTCCGGCGTATCGACGGCCTGCCGGATGGACGCGTTGAGCCGTTCGACGATCGCGGGCGGCACATTGGTCGGAGCGGCGATGCCGATCCAGGCCATCATCTCCAGACCCGGCGAGACGCTCTCCGACAGGGTCGGTACGGCGGGGGTCGCCGGCCAGCGCTGCGGCCCCGTGACGGCGAGCGCGCGCAGCTTGCCGCCCTCGATCGAGGAGAGGACCGCCGCCCCGGGCGCGATGATGAAGTCGACGCTGTTGCCGAGAACGCCGGTGATCGAGCCGGAGTCGCCGCGATAGGGCACGTGCACGAACTTGACCCCGAGGGCGCTCGACATCAGCTCGAGGCCCATGTGATGGCCGGTCCCGACGCCCGCCGTCCCCGCCGTCACGGTGCCGGGCTTGGCCTTGGCCTCGGCGACGAGGTCCTGGATCGTGCGGAACCGCGAGGCCTCGTTGACGACGATGAAGAAGGGGAAATCCGTCACCATCGAGAGGAACTGGAAGTCGGCCACGGGATCGAAGTTCAGCGTCCTGATGAGAGCGGGCGAGATGGCGTGCGCCGTCGTCAGCAGCACGATGGTGTAGCCGTCGGCATCCGCCCGCGCGGTGGCCTGGGAGGCGATATTGCCGCCGGCGCCGGGCCGCGGCTCGACGACGAGGGGCTGGCCGAGCGTCTTGCGCATCTCCTCGGCCATGATGCGGGCGACGATGTCGGCATTGCCGCCGGCCGCGAAGCCGTGGAGCATGCGGAGCGGCCGGTTGGGGAAGTCGTTGGCGGTGGCCGGCGCCGCACAGGCGATCAGGGCCACCAGCAGGGCTGCGAGAGTTCTGCGCATCGTTTCCTCCAGATCGTTCTTGTCATTGGTCGCCCGGGGCCGGGATGAGCCGCTCCGGGACAGGCATGCTGATCAGGTCAGTTCGTCGGGCACCTCGACCCCGAGGCTCACGGCGAGGGCGGCAAGGCGCGCGGCGGTGCCGGCGGCGAGCGGAATGCCCTCGACGAGCCGCCGGCGACGCTCGCCGTCGCCCCGTTCGCCCGGCAGGCGGACGACGCCGCCTGCTGCGGGCTCCAGCGCCTTGATGGCGGCCGCGAGGTCGCTGACGCCGGCGGGAAAGGCGTCGGCGGCACCGAAGGCGGAGGGGTCGAGCGCCACGACGATCCCGTTGCCGCCGGGCTCCGAACCGTCCCGCAGCGCGACCGTGAGCAGTGGATTTCCGACGAGGACGCTCGCCAGCACCTCGATCATCAGGGACAGGCCCGTCCCCTTCGGTCCCGCCATCGGCAGGACCGCCTTGACCGCGGCCGGGTCCGTCGTCTCGCGGCCCTCGGCGTCGACGGCCCAGCCGAGCGGGATGGGCCGGCCGGCATCCTTCGCCGCGGTGATCTTGCCGGCCGCGACGGCCGCCGTCGACATGTCGAAGATCATCGGGCCGGCGGGATCGGCCGTCGGCACGGCAATGGCGAGCGGATTGGTCGAGACGCCCTCGTTTCGCGCCCCGTGGTAGATCATCAACGGCTTCGACGCGGTCATGACCATCGCCACGAGGCCCGCGGTGGCGATCCTCTCCGCATAGATGCCGACGGCACCCGCATGGGTCATACGCCGGACGACGCACCAGCCGACGCCATGGTCACGGGCGAGGCCCAACGCCTTCGCGCCGGCGGCGTTCATCGCCACGGCGCCCGGCGCCCTGTCGGCGTCGAGGACGCAGACGGCGCCGCGCCCGGCGACCTGCCGGACGACGGCCTGCGGATTGATCAGCCCGAGGCCGACCATCTCGACATAGCGCGGGATGCGCAGCACGCCGTGGGATTCGATCCCGCGCAGATTGGCCCAGACCAACATCTCGGCGGTCTCGGCGGCGTGGGACGGCGCGAAGCCGCCGGCCTGCAGCAAGGCCCCGGCATAGGCCTCGAGGGCCTGGGCCGCGATCCGCAATCCGCCAGGCTTCGCCATGTCAGGCTCCCAGCGGCGTCGGCAGATACTTGTCGAGCCAGCCCTTGAGGATGGTCTTCGTCCGCGGCGCGTCCTGCGGCGACAGCGGGAAGTGGGAGGTGCCGGTGACGAGGAAGAGTTCGGCCGGCTGGCCCGCCTTCTCGTACATGCGCAGCGACTGCTCGGTGGGCGTGATCGTGTCGTTGGCGGTGTGGAAGAAGAGGATGGGCCGGGGGGAGATGTCGCCGACCACGTCGTCGGCGCGGAAGTTGTACATGCTCCAGGCCGTCTCGACCGGAATCTCCATGATCGCCTTGGGCGAGAGGTTCTTGCGCAGGTGTTCCGGGATCGGCACGGCGTCGAAGCGGGAGATCCACATGCTCTTGCCGGTCTCCTGCTTGTGGCGGCGCCCCTGTTCCAGCAGCCCGGTGAACTTCGCCCAGGCCTCTGGCGTCGGGTGCTGGCCGCGGAACTTGCGCTCGCCGTCGCCCCAGCCGCAGGAGGAGATGACGCAGGCGAAGCGGCTGTCGATGCCGGCGGCATAGACGGCCACCGCCGCGCCGAAGCTGTGCCCGAGCACGCCGATGCGGTCGGGATCGACCTCCTCGCGCGTCTGCAGGAAGGTCAGGGCGTTCTTGGCGTCCGCCACCTGGTCGAAGCAGCGCACCTGCGCCCGCTCGCCCTCGCTCTCGCCGCAGCAGCGGAAGTCGAAGCGCAGCGCCACATAGCCCATCTCCTCGAGCATGCGCGCCTGGATCTCGGCATGGGACTCGTCCTTCGAGCCGACGAACCCGTGCAGCACGATGAAGCCGGGGAGCTTCTGGCCGGGCTTGCGGCCCTCGGGCACGTGAAGGACGGCTGAGAGCTTCAGGCCATCCGACTGGAACGACAGTTTTTCTTCCATGGCGCGGTCCTCGGGCGATGCTTGTTCGTTGATGCGGGCAGCGATGGGCCCGGGCCGTCAGGCCAGGGCGGCGAAGGGGAAATGGAACTCGCGCCATTCGAGCGGGGCGGGCGTGCCCCACACGTTCATGGCGCGGACGTTTCCGGGACGCTCGAGATTGGTGATGACGTTGGCGGTGAAATTGGCGTCGTCGGCGATGATCGACATGCCGCTGGAACACTCGATCATCGCGCCCGCGGGGTCGACGTAATAGGAATAGACGTTGTCCCCGGGACGATGCCGGCCAGGGCCCCACATCATCTGCTTGTCGAAGCGGTCGAGCGTGTCACCGAGCCTGATGAACTGGCTCGCATCGAGGAACTCGAAGGAAATGTGGTGGACGCCCGGCCCCCTGCCCTTCACGAGGCCGAGGATGTGGTGCTGGCGATTGCCGCCGTACATCCAGCTGAGGCTGTCGTTGACGAGCCTTTCCGACAGGCGCAGCCCGCCGATGATCTCCAGCTGCCGGCGGGTGGCGGCCGGATCGGGGGTCAGCAGGTTGATGTGGTCCATCCGGTTGGCGCCGACCCCGTAGGTGGCATGGCGGCGCGCCGACAGGTCGTCGCGGATCGGGGTGTGGATCTCGAAACGCAGCCCCTCCGGCGTGACGAAGGTGAAGCCCTCCGCCATGCAGGCAAGGCTCGGCTCGCGGCTGACCACGGTGCAGCCGGCCGAGGCGACATTGGCCTCGGCGGCGCGGACCGCATCGACGGTCAGCGCCTCCAGCCCGATCGTATGGGCTGAATTGTCCGCCGCATGGACGAGAACCAGCTCGGCGGCGCGGCCGTTCGAACTCAGCCAGATCTGGCCCGCATCCCGCTGCGTGACCTTCAGGCCGAGGATCTCCGTCGCCTCGCGGACCACGGCGTCGGCCACGTTCGTGTTGATCTTCATATGCCCGATGGCGTGGACCAGGTGCGTCATCCGAGCCTCCCCAATGCGTCTCTTTCCGATTTTGGTAGCGCAGTCCG
>LNFH01000053.1 GCA_001464235.1 Rhizobiales bacterium Ga0077556
GGTTTGCACTGCGCCCGCGAAGCTGCGATATAGTCTGTCGGGTGATGCCTGCAGCCCCGCTTCGCGCGGGCGCGCACCGATCGCAGCATGGCCTACGGAGCCGATGGATGGCCGCAAAGTCGGAACAGAGGGGCGGCGAGGAGACGCGGGCGGGCGACGTCCTGCACCGCATGCGCCTCGACATCATCAGCTGCGCGCTGAAACCGGGCACGCGCATGCGCTTCGAGACATTGAAGGAGATCTACGCGGTCAGTTTCTCGACCTTGCGGGAGGCGCTGCAGCGCCTGGTCGCCGAGGGCCTCGTGGTCAGCGAGGGGCAGCGCGGCTTCATGGTCGCCCCCCTCTATCTCTCCGACCTGCAGGACCTCACCGACGTGCGGGTGCTCGTCGACCAGGAGTGCATCGGCCGGTCCATCCTCTACGGCGACGACGAGTGGGAGGCGCAGATCATCGCGGCCTTCCATCGCATGGATCGTCTCAAGGCGCGGCTGAACGATCTCTACTTCATGTCGGACGAGTGGGCGGTGCTGCATGGCGACTTCCACCGCTCCCTGGTCAGTGCATGCCGCTCTCCAACGCTGCTCGATTTCCGCGACAAGCTGTTCCAGCGCGCCCACCGCTACCGGCGCATGTCCTGCCAGTTCCGCACGAAGTGGCGGCCGAAGGACGTCGAGCACCGCACCCTCATGGAGACGGTGATCGCCCGTGACGCACCCACCGCCAAGAACCTGATCGAGCGGCATATCCGCGAGACCACGGAAAACGTCATCCACAATGCCGGCCAGTTCCTGAGCAGCGAACCCATCGGCTTCGCCGGCACCGTCAAGAGCCTGGCGGCCGAGTAGCGACGCCGTCAGCCGCACACGCCGGCCCTGCCCCAGCACCTTGGGAATGACACCTTCAGTCCGGCCGGGACTGACGGAGGAGACATTGGCCATGCGCCGCTTTCCGCCGCAGCGAATCATCTGCCTGACCGAGGAAACGGTCGAAACCCTCTATCTCCTCGGCGAGGATCACCGCATCGTCGGGGTTTCCGGCTATGCCGTCCGTCCGCCGCGGGTGCGCAGAGAAAAGCCGCGCGTCTCGGCCTTCACGTCCGCGGACATCCCGAAGATCCTCGCCCTCAAGCCAGATCTCGTCCTGACCTTCTCCGACCTCCAGGCGGAGATTGCCGCCGCGCTGATCCGGGCCGGCATCGCCGTCCATGCCTTCAACCAGCGGGACGTCGCCGGCATCCTGGCGATGATCCGCACGCTGGGCGCCCTGGTCGGTGCGGCCGGGCGGGCCGAGGATCTGGCGGGGTCTCTCGAGGAGAAACTGGCCGCCGTCACCGCCGCCGCCCGGGGACTTCCGAGGCCGCGGGTCTATTTCGAGGAGTGGGACGAGCCGATGATCAGCGGCATCGGCTGGGTCTCCGAACTCATCGCCATCGCCGGCGGCGAGGACGTGTTCGCTGATCTCGCGCGCGAGCCGGTGGCCCGCGACCGCATCGTCGGCGCAGACGCGGTGATCGCGGCGGCGCCCGAGCTGATCCTCGCGTCCTGGTGCGGCAAGAAGGTGCGCCCCGAGGCGATCCGCGGCCGGACCGGCTGGGAGATGATCCCGGCCGTCGCCGCAAACCGCATCGTCGAGATCAAGTCACCCCTGATCCTGCAGCCGGGACCGGCGGCGCTGACGGACGGGCTCGACGCCATCGTCGCCGCGGTGCAAGCTGCGCGGACCTGACCGCGCCGAAGGCCCCTCCCGCCGTCAGGCCAACGGCGCGCTCACGAGGCTGCGAGCGCGTGCGGACCCTGGAACAGGTGGCGGCCGGGCACGGCGTCGAGAAGCTCGCGCGTGTAGGGGTGCGCCGGGGCGCCGAAGACGGCTCGCGTCTCGCCCTCCTCCACCACCTCGCCGCGCTTCATCACCACGATGCGGTCGGCGATCTCGGCGGCGACGCGCAGGTCGTGGGTGATGAACAGGATGGCGAGGTTCATGTCCTCGCGCAGCTCGGCCAGCAGGCGCAGGATGGTCGCCTGCACCGAGACGTCGAGGGCGGAGACCGCCTCGTCGGCCACCAGCACCTGCGGCTTCAGCGCGAGGGCGCGAGCGATGCAGATGCGCTGGCGCTGGCCGCCCGAGAACTCGTGGGGGTAGCGGTCGGCCGCACCCTCCTTCAGGCCGACGCGCTGGAGCAGGCGCCGCGCCTCGGCCATCGCCTCCTCGCGCGGCGTGCCGAAGGCCATGGGCCCGCGCGCGACGGCGTCGCCCACCCGCTGGCGCGGATCGAGGGCGGCGAAGGGGTCCTGGAAGACAATCTGCAGGCGGCGCCGCATCTGCCGCAGCGCCTCGCCGCGCAGCGTCAGCAGATCCTCACCGTGGAAGTCGACGGCACCGGCTTCGGGCTCGACGAGGCGCATGATCATGCGGCCGAGGGTCGACTTTCCCGATCCGGATTCGCCGACCACCGCCACGGTCTCACGCGCCGCCAGCGACAGTGCGACGTTCCTGACGGCCGCGACCACCCGCGGCGGGCGGAAGAGGCTCTGGCGCGTCGAGAAGGTCTTGGTGAGGCCGCGGGCGGCGAGCACGGGCTCGCGGCCGACGTCGCGGGAGCGGGTCTCCGGCGGGCGGCTGCCGGGCACGGCGGCGATGAGGGTGCGCGTGTACTCGTGGGAGGGGCGGCGCAGCACCTCGTCCACCGGTCCCTGTTCGACGATCCGCCCGTCGCGCATGACGACGACACGGTCCGCCATGTCGGCGACGACACCGAAGTCGTGGGTGATGAGCAGCACGCCCATGCCGCGCGACGCCTGGAGGTCGCGGATCAGGCCGAGGATCTGCTTCTGGGTG
>LNFH01000054.1 GCA_001464235.1 Rhizobiales bacterium Ga0077556
ACGCTGGCATAACAACAATCAGACAAGGAAAACCTCTGTTCGTCGCAATGTATCAGGATATGACAACATCCGCTAAGGGCAATCTGATCCTACTTGAAAAGGGCGCGATTCCACTTTCCAAAAGTCGTGAGTCCGGCAGAGCCGCGGTCGCCCGTATTCGCGACGTGCTGGACATGAAAATTGATGTCGCTCTCCCCCACCTGAAACAACCACGGCTTCTTTAGGCGAGGGGAAAAACGGAGCTTGCATACCGGATCGCTTGCTCTTTGCAGGGCATCGCCGCTAAACCCCCGGCCATGACCGCTCCCTCAAGCCCCAACGGCTCCGGCAGCCCGGCCTC
>LNFH01000055.1 GCA_001464235.1 Rhizobiales bacterium Ga0077556
GTGAGGGCCAAGCAGGGCCGCCGCCAGACGTCCTCCGACTGGATGGCCATCGAGCGCCAGCGCGGCATCTCGGTCGTCACCTCGGTGATGACGTTCGAATATGGCGGCTGCGTCTTCAACCTCCTGGACACGCCGGGCCACGAGGACTTCTCCGAGGACACCTACCGCACCCTGACGGCGGTCGACTCGGCCATCATGGTCATCGACGGCGCCAAGGGCGTCGAGGACCGTACGCGCAAGCTCGTCGAGGTCTGCCGCCTGCGCGACATCCCCATCATCACCTTCGTCAACAAGATGGACCGCGAGAGCCGCGACCCCTTCGAACTCATGGACGACGTGGAGAAGGCCCTCGCCCTCGACACCGTGCCGATGACCTGGCCGATCGGCGTCGGCCGCGAGTTCGCCGGCACCTACGACCTCGTGCACAACCACGTCAGCCGCATCGACCGGGACGAGGAGCCGATCAAGGTCAACGGCCCCGAGGCCGCCATCTTCGACGAGATGCTGCCGGTCGGCGCTGAAGCCTGGCGCGAGAGCGCGCTGCTGGCCAAGGAGGGCGCCAAGCCTTTCGACCTCGACGCCTATCGCGAGGGCCACATGACGCCGGTCTATTTCGGTCCAGGACCTGATCGACGCGCTCATCGCCTATGCGCCGGCGCCCCGCGCGCAGGTGGCCGAGACCCGCACCGTGCTCGCCGACGAGGCGCGCATGTCCGGCTTCGTCTTCAAGATCCAGGCGAACATGGATCCCAACCACCGCGACCGCATCGCCTTCCTGCGCGTCTGCTCGGGCAAGCTTTCCCGCGGCATGAAGGCCAAGCTCGTGCGCACCGGCAAGCCCATGCCGCTGAACGCGCCGCAGTTCTTCTTCGCCAAGGACCGCCAGCTCGCCGAGGAGGCCTATGCCGGCGACATCGTCGGCATTCCCAACCACGGCACCCTGCGCATCGGCGACACGCTGACCGACGGCGAGGACATCGTCTTCAAGGGCGTGCCGAGCTTCGCGCCCGAGCAGCTGCGCCGCGTCAAGCTGAAGGACGCCATGAAGGCGAAGAAGCTGCGCGAGGCCCTGCAGCAGATGGGCGAGGAGGGCGTCGTCCAGCTCTTCGTGCCCCATGACGGGTCACCCGCCATCGTCGGCGTCGTCGGCGCGCTGCAGCTCGACGTGCTGAAGGAGCGGCTGGCGGCGGAATATACCCTTCCCGTCGATTTCGACCCCTGCCAGTTCTCGGTCTGCCGGTGGATCACGGCGGATGACCCGGCGAAGCTGAACGCCTTCGTCGAGAGCCACGGATCGTCCATGGCCAGGGATCTCGACGGCGCGCCGGTCTACATGGCCTCGTCGGCCTTCTCGCTGCGCTACGAGGAGGAGCGCGCGCCCGGCATCACCTTCTCCGCCATCAAGGACTATCAGCGCGCCGAGGCCTGACGCCCACGTCGCGGGCCGCCGACCGCCTGGCCGACCCAGGCGATGACCTGGGCGTGCAGCCCGGGATCCTTGTCGATGTTGAAATGGGTGACGTTGGCCCGCCCGCGCAGGTCGACGTTCTCCACCCGGCCGCGATAGCCCGGCGCCGCCGAAACCGTCGTGCCCCAGCCGTTGTTCGACTGGTAGAGATTGACGTAGCGGCGAGCGCCGCCCGAGACCTGCTGCTGCACCGTCGGATCGAAGGCGACCGCCAGCGCCAGGCTGCCGCCGCCCTGGCCGACCGCATTGACGAGTTCGGTGAGGGCGTTGGCGCCGAGCGAATGGCCCATGACCACCGCCTGGAAACGGCCGCCCGTGGCGCGCTGTGCCGCGAGGATCTCCGCGGCGATGCTCGGCCAGGCGCCATATTCGTGGACGGTGGCGTTGTAGCCGCGGGCCCTGAGCTTGTCGCCGAGGTCGTCCATGCCCTGGGAGAAGACGTTGGCGAGGCCGCGCATGAGATAGATGCGGGGCGCGATGTGCTGCACGCGGCCGCGCGTGTTCGACGTCAGGAGATCGCCACGCGCCATGGCCTCCCGCGCCATCTGCACGGTCGCGCCACCCTCGCCGCTGGTCTGCGCCGTCGTCTGGCAGCCCGCCAGGCCGAGGCCGGCAAGGACCAGCGCCAGCACCCCGGCACGCTTCGACACACTCATGGAAAACCCCAGTCCAAAGATCGCCCTTCAACGTTCCGGGACAGACGCCGGTTCCGTCCCGCAGGACGCCCTAACGTGCCGCACCATGGTTAACTGCCGCTGAACGCGGTGCAATCCGGAGGGAAGCGGGCCCGCCCCTCCAGCCAGTCGATCACCGGGATGTGTGTCGTCGTTGCCGCACCGGGGCCGGCCGTGTTTCGTCCGGCGGCCCTGCGCTCAGTAGAGCCAGGGCACGATCCGCTTGGTGCGGGCGGCATAGGCGGCATAGTCCGCGCCGAAGGCCTCGTGCATCATCGCCTCCTCGCGGCCGACGCGGAAAGCGTAGAGCAGGCCGAAGCCGACGAAGCCGGCGGGACCCACGATCCAGTTCTGCAGGAGCAGGAGCTGCGCCAGGGCCCAGAGGAAGAAGGCGGTGTACATCGGGTGCCGCACCAGCCGGTAGACCCCGTGGGTGACGAGCGTGTGGCCCTCCCGCAGTTCCAGGGTCTGCGACCAGTTGCGGCCGAGCTGGCGGTGAGTGGCGAGGAACAGCGCCAGCGCCGCGGCGAAGACGGCGGCCCCCAGCCACGCCTGAAAGGGAGAGAACCCGTAGTCGGCGAAGCGCAGCAGCCCGGACCGCGCCAGCAGGCAATAGGCGATGGGGATGATGCCGAGGCCGGTCAGCGAGACGAGGAGCAGGATCCGCTCCTGGCGGTCCACGGCGCTGACGTGGATGCGGTTCTTGCGCTTGTTCTTCACCTCGTGGGGGATGCGGATGGCACCCCAGCCGAAGACGCCGACGAGGAAGATGATCTCGGCCATGAGACGGGTCATCGGGCGGTCGTGTCCTCATCCAGGGCGGGAAAGGGTGTGGTCGCCCCGCCGAGCGAGCCGTCGGGCCCGAGGGCGCCCGGCAGGCTGGCGCCATGGCGCACGATGTCGGCGAAGCGGAACGGCCCGCAGGCGATCATGTGGAAATCATAGGTGTAGCGCTGCTCGTTACCCATCACGTATTGCCGGTGGATGCGCAAAAGATTGCCGCGGAATCGCTGCCAGGTCTGCGGCAACAGCATCCGCGACAGGCGGACCGATTGGCGGATGGGGTGGCTTGCCGCCTTCAGCCCGAGCGCCTCGACCGTGTTGTTCTTGTAGAAGCAGATGAAGTCGACATGGCTGTCATATTCCGCCCAGGTGATGGTAGGGCGGTCGGCGACCCGCTGGATCTGGTCGCGCAGCCAGTCTGCAGCGGGGTGGAGGGCGATCGTAAGGGTGGAGGAGCCGACCCCGGCGAGCCCGAGCGGTGGCGTTCCCGGTGAGCCGGCGGCCTCGACCCGCGCAACGGCGTCGAGCATCCACACCGCCCCGAGGCTATGGGCGACGATGACCACCTCGTCGACGTCGCCCGCCGCAAGGCCCGCGGCGATTTCGCGGGCGAAGGCCTCGGCACGCCGCTCGATCACCGGCCGCCGCCGGAGGATCATGTCGCGCGCAAAGATCCAGTGGCTCAGCATGTAGGTCAGGTGCAGGCGCGACCCCGCAGCCGCCACCAGCCCGGCGAAGAGTACGAGCCCGGCCAGGAGGTGCAGCCCGCCCGGCAGCGGCGGTCCGAACAGGCCGGGAAGTGCAGGGACCAAGCAGGCGAGGGCGAAGAAGACGGCCAACAGCGCCTTGGGATAGGCGGCAAAGAGCGCGTAGCGCCAATAGGCACGGGCATAGCTGAGGAAGGTTCCCGACAGCATGATGTCACTGGCCGCGACGAGATAGCGCCACAGCCGCTTCCACACCGGCAGGCCCATGTCGTCTGCCACGATATCGTCCCAGCGCAGCAGGCGGACATCGGTCTCGACGGTGAAGTCCGGACCGGACAGGACGACAGGCCAGGACGTAACCGGCGCATCCGGCAGGTCGACGGGCTGGCCGACGTGGGCGGCAAGCGACCAGGTCTTCTCGAAACGGCCGATCTCGCGCGCGAACCGATGATGGTGCGCGCTCGCCGGCAAGGGCTCATAGCCTGCCAGAAGGTAGGTACGTCGCTTGCGAACGGAACGGATCTCGGCCTCCGGGGCATTGGCAGAGCGATCAATGCCATGCCGTAACGTCATTCGCCAGACTGCGGAATCGTCCCGGGTCCGGCAAGCCCAGAAGGCGGGTCGCCGACATTCCCGGTCGCCCTGCCGCACGCCCTCCCCGCGCGCCATCCATAGCGACGCGCCACCATCCCGCGGCGGGTCCGGCCCAGTCGGGCCCATACCGCGCTCTCGCCCTGCGCAGGACAGTTTGCCGCCGGTGCCACCGGACTCCGTTCGATGCTGATGCCGATGCCGTTCGACGCCGTTACCGAATGCGGCTATCATCGCGGCCGGACTGCGGGAACCCCGAGGGGGCCGCCGGGTTCCCTTCGCGGCGAGGACATGAGCCGATGGATGGTGGTGAGAGGCAGCCGGACCCCAGGCCGGCGCTGTTCCGCAGGGCCCCGACCTGGAGCGTCGAGCACCAGCGGCAGGAGCCGGAACGACCGGGCTTCAACGCCTGGGACGAGCGGGTGCGCACGCGCCAGAACGTCGTCGCCGCCGCGGTCGTCCTCTGTCTCGGCCTCGCCACCTACCACGTGATGTCCGAACTCAGGGCGAGTTCCCGCGTCCTGGCCTGCATCGAGGCGGGCCATCGCAACTGCGCCCAGCCCGTCATTCCCGGCAACGGTCACCGCTGACGGCATCCGTCCCGCCGTCGACAGGCGCCTCAGAGGCCCTCGCGCAGGAAGGCGCGGGCCCAGCCGCCCTGTGGCCCGGAGAGGCCCGGCCGCGGCGGGCGGGCGGGCGTTGCGGCGCCACGGGCGAGCGCCATCGGGATGGATGCGGGAGAGGCACTGGCGGTCGGCTGTGACGGTGTCATCGCGGATGCTCCCTTGCCGGAAGGCGCCGTTGCGCCTCCTTCATGGGTTGCGGTCCGCGGCGGGAAGGTTCAACCCGCGGCCGGCGCTTCGGCCCTAGCGACCCGTCGCGACGAAGCGCTCCACCTGCTGCCTGAGGCTCGCCGGCGGCTGCCCGTCCTGCGGAGTGAGCACGTCGAAGAGGCGCCATTCGTTGCGGTCCTCGGCGAAGACGAGGATCTGGGTCGTGCGGGTGGCGTCCCCGGCGAAGACCCGGAAGGACACCCGGACGGTCGGCCGGTCGGGCGTGCCGGCGACCTCCTCGATGCGGATGTCCCCCGGCCGCTCGGAATCCTGGGCGTTGAGGATCGGATCCGCCTCCGGGAACGGCGTCTCCTCCCGCTGGCCGCGCGCCTTGGCGCGGTTCCACAGGCCGGCGAAGCGCGAGGTCATCCAGCCCTCGAAGGGCCGCGCCCGGCGCCGCGGCGGCTGCTGCTCGGCGGCGAAATGGTCTTCGAGAAAGGCCCTCGCCTGGTCGGCGGGCGATCGCGCGGGCTGGGCCGTGGCGCTACCCGCGCCGCCGAAGGCGAGCAGGGACACCGCCAGCAGCAGAAGGGCGAGCCTGCAACGGAAACCGGCTCCCGATGTCGTGACCATGATCGTCATCCCAGACCCTCTCCGGCGCGGCGCGGCCACAGGCTCGCCTGACGCTAAGGAAACTTCAAGCCCGCCTGCCTTTGGCCTCACCTCACCGCACGAGTTCGAGATGGCCGTAGGCCTTGAGGAAATTCCGGCCGCCGGCCCTGTCCTCGGCCAGGGCGGCGATGTCGTCGAGCAGGGCGCGGATCGCCCGCCGGACGTCGCCGTCGAATTCCGCGAGGACCGCCTCGACCTCCGCGTCCACCATCTCGGGACAGTCCGCATTCGCCATGCCACGTGCTGCGCTCATCGCACCTCTCCCATTTGTTCTCATTATGTTCTCATTTTCGTCCGTTGGCAAGCCCCCCTTCCATGCCCCCTGGCGATCCCGTCACCGCGGCGTTCCTGCGGCGATGACCAGCGAACCGGAGACCGGCACAGACGGACGCGGCGGCCCTCCCCATCATGGCGGGTTGTCGGCTCGGCCGTCACGGACGACCATGGCGCCCATGCGACAGATCAGAATCGGTGCGGGTGCAGGCTTTGCGGGGGATCGGATCGAGCCCGCGGTCGAGCTCGCCGAACGCGGCCGGCTGGACTACCTCGTCTTCGAATGCCTCGCCGAGCGCACCATCGCGCTGGCCCAGATGGCGCGCCTCGCCGACCCGGCGGCCGGCTACGACGGTCTCCTCGAGCGGCGGATGCGGGCGGTCCTGCCCGCCTGCCGGAGGGCGGGAACCCGCATCGTCAGCAACATGGGCGCCGCCAACCCCCTCGCCGCCGCGCAGAAGGTCCGCGACATCGCCCGCGACCTCGGCCTCGCCGGCCTGAAGGTCGCCGCCGTCACCGGCGACGACATCGTCGACCGCCTGAGGGGCACCGACGCCGCCCTCGACGAGGGCGGAACCGTGGCGGGCCTCGGCAACCGGCTCATCTCGGCCAATGCCTATGTCGGCGCAGGCCCCATCGCCGAGGCCCTCGCCGCCGGCGCCGACGTGGTGATCACCGGCCGCGCCGCCGACCCCTCCCTGTTCCTGGGGCCGCTCGTTCATGAATTCGGCTGGCGGGCCGACGACTGGGACAGCCTCGGCAAGGGCGTCCTCGTCGGCCACCTCCTCGAATGTGCCGGCCAGATCACCGGCGGCTATTTCGCCGATCCCGGCGTCAAGGACGTCGCCGGCCTCGCCCGTCTCGGCTTTCCCATCGGCGAGGTGGCGGAGACCGGCGACCTCGTCGTCACCAAGCTCGACGGGACCGGTGGCGCGGTGACGCCGGCCACCGTCAAGGAGCAGCTGCTCTACGAGATCGAGAACCCCGCCCGCTATTTCCAGCCCGACGTGGTCGCCGATTTCACGGGCGTTTCGGTGAGCGCCGTCGGTCCAGACCGGGTCGCCGTCTCCGGTGGAACCGGCGCCCCCCGCACCGGGCTCCTCAAGGTGTCCGTCGGCTACGGCGACGGCTTCATCGGCGAGGGGCAGATGTCCTATGCCGGCCCCGGCGCCGTGGAACGCGGGCGCCTCGCCCTCGCCATCGTCCGCGAGCGCCTCGCGCTCACCGCCGTGCCGATGGAGGAGACACGCTTCGACCTGATCGGCGTCGATGCCCTCCACGGCGCCGAGATCGCGCAGGGCGGAGCGCCCTACGAGGTGCGCATCCGGGTGGCGGGCCGCACGGGGACCGCAGAGGCGGCGGCGGCGATCGGCGCCGAGGTCGAGGCCCTCTACACCAACGGGCCCGCGGGCGGCGGCGGCAGCTGGAAGGCGGTGCGCCAGGTCGTCGCCATCGCCTCGGCCCTCGTGCCGGAGCACCTCGTCGTCCCGCAGCTCACCCTGTTCGAGGCCTGACCCTCATGAAGCTGCGCGACATCGCTCACTCCCGCACCGGCGACAAGGGCAACGTCTCGACCATCTCGGTCATCGCCCACCGCGAGGCCGACTACCCCCTCCTCGTCCGCCACGTCACCGCCGAGCGCGTGGCGGCCCTCTTTGCCGGCATCGGCGCCGGCTCGGTCACCCGCTACGAGCTGCCGCTGGTCGGTGCGCTGAACTTCGTCGTCACAGGCAGCCTCGGGGGCGGCGTCACCCGCTCGCTGGCCCTCGACGCTCACGGCAAGGGGCTGAGCTCGGCCCTCCTCGATCTCGATCTTCCGCCCTCGTCCCCGCCGGACCGCCCGGTCTGAAGGCACGCGGGTCGAGGCGCCGGCCGTGCCGCGGAGCGGTCCACGCGGCGGAAAGGAGCTCCGGCGGCACCCGGCACCGGCAGGGCGGCAGGCATGTCGCCGTGAGACATGTCATGGCACCACCCTTGCGTAGGACGAGCCATCCGTTCCTCCGGCGCGATGGTTCATGCAAATGGATGCTATCGATTGCAAGATTCTGGACATTCTGCAGGCTGATGCCACTCAACCCATCGCCGCCATCGCCGAGCGGGTGGCGCTCAGCCCCACGCCCTGCTGGCGGCGCATCAAGAAAATGGAGGAGGACGGCGTCATCCGGAAGCGCGTCGTCCTGATCGACCGGCGCAAGGCCAACGTGCCGATGAGCATCTTCGTCGGGGTCAAGGCGCCGCGGCACGCGATGGAATGGCTCGACGCCTTCCGGCGGCTCGTCTCGACCACCCAGGAGATCGTCGAGGCCTGGCGGCTGACGGGAGAGACCGACTATCTCCTGCGCATCGTCGTGCCCGACGTCGAGACCTACGACGCGGTCTACAAGCGCCTGATCTCCAGCCTCGAATTCTCCGACCTCAGCTCGTCCGTGGCCATGGAGGAGATGAAGTACACGACCGCCGTGCCGACGAGCTACGTCGTGCGCAAGTGAGGCCGAAACCCCCGCCTAGAGCCGCTGGCCGCCGCTCGCATCGATGACCTGGCCGGTGATCCAGCGGCCGTCCTCGGAAGCGAGCAGGCCGACGATGTCGGCGATGTCCTCGGGCTGGCCGACCCGGCCGAGCGCCACCGTCTGGGCGATCTGCGCGGCGATGACGGGATCGCGCGCCCGTTCGTTCATGTCGGTGGCGGTGGCGCCTGGGGAGACGGCGTTGACCGTGATCCCCCGCTTGCCGAGCTCGACGGCGAGGATCCTCGTCAGCGCCTCCAGCCCGGCCTTGGCCGGCGCATAGACCGCCATGGCGGGATAGACGGCGCGCGTGCCCATCGAGGAGATGTTGATGACGCGGCCCCCGTCGCGCAGGTTCGCCAGCAGTCCCTGGACGATGAAGAACGGCGCCCGCAGGTTCACGCCGATGACCAGGTCGAAGTCGGCCGGGGACGCCTGGCCGAAGGTCAGCTTGGGACTGATCCCCGCATTGTTGACGAGGATGTCGACGGCGCGGGAGCCGAGCCCCGCCACCAGGGCGTCGACCCCGTCCGGCGCGCCGAGGTCGGCCTGGAGCGCGAAGGCGCGGCCGCCGGCGCCCGCGATCGCAGCGACGACGGCAGCCGCCGCTTCCGCGCCGGCATTGTAGTGCACCGCCACCTCGGCGCCGTCCGCGGCGAGGCGCAGCGCAATGGCCCGGCCGATGCCGCGGCTCGCGCCGGTGACGACGGCGAGCTTGCCGGACAGTCCTGCCCCGGCGCCCATCAGATCGACCAGCCCTTGGCGCTTTCCAGCTGCCGCGCGCGCTCGATCAGCGCCTTCCTGTCGATCTTGTTGGTCCCCGCCCAGGGCAGGTCGGAGACGAACTCGATCCGCCGCGGATGCTGGTAGGCGGGGCCGTTGTCGATGGTGAAGCGCTTGACGGCGTCGACGTCGATGGACCCGTCCTGCCGCCTGACGATGAAGGCGACGGGCACCTGGCCCCGCTCCTCGTCGGGCAGCGGCACGACGGCCGCCTGCTGGATCTGCGGATGGCGCTCGAGGAGCTTCTCCACCTCGCCCGGATAGATGTTCTCGCCGGAGCAGACGAACATGTCGTCGGCCCGACCCACGAAGTAGTAGAACCCGGCCTCGTCGCGCCGGAACACGTCGCCCGAGCGGTACCAGCCCTCGTCCAACACCTCGCGGCTCTTGGCCGGCAGGTTGAGGTAGCCCGGCATGACCGCCGGATTGCGCATCAGCAGCACGCCCTCGTTCTCGTCAGGCCCGTCGACGAGCTTCACCTCGGCGGTCGCGAGCGGGTAGCCGACGGAGAGCGGCGGGGTCTCGATCCCGCCCGGATGGGGTCCGAACACGGCGGGGCCGGCCTCGGTCGTCCCGAAGCCGTTGGCGACCGGCACCTTGAACAGGTCCTTCAGCTTCTCGATCAGGGCGAGCGTCACCGGAGCGGAGCCCATGCGCACCCGGCGCAGCGCCGAGAAGTCGCGCCCCGCCAGCGCCTCGGTGTCCTTGGCGACGCGCGCCAGCATGGTCGGCACCGCCATCAGGTTGGTGACGCGGTAGCGCTCCAGCGCGTCGATATAGGCGCGGGTCTCGAAGCCCGGCATGTAGATGAGCTGGTTGTTGGTGGCGAAGCCGACCTTGCTCTGGAACAGGCCGTTCATGTGGAAGAGCGGCTGGGCGATGAGGGTGCGCTCCGCCTCGCGCTCGACGGCGGCAGTCGCCTGTTCCAGCGCCCAGAGCTGGCCGAAATGGGTCAGTGGCACGCCCTTCGGCCGGCCGGTCGAGCCGGAGGTGTAGAGGATCTGCCCGGTCTCGTCCGGCTCCACCCGCACCGTCTCGAAGTCGCCCGGGACGATGCGGGCGGCGAAGCCCTCCGGCCCTGCATCGTCGAAGTCGACCAGCGGCACGCCGGCCGGGACCATGGACCGGCGGGTACCGTCGGTGAAGGCGAGGACGATCTTCGAATCCTCGAAGACGTAGTCGATCGTGTCCTGCGCCAGCTTGGTGTTGATCGGCACGGCGACGAAGCCGGCGCGCATGATGCCGAAATAGGCGGCGATGTACTCGGCCCGGTTGAGCGCCATGATCGCCACGGCGGCCCCGCGCGCGAGCCCGCGCTCGGTGAGGAACCGCGCCACCCCGTTCGCGAGGCGGTCGATGTCGCGGTGGGTGTAGCTGCGCGGCGTTGCCGGCTCGCGCAGGTCCACCACGGCCACCCTCTCCATGTCGAGCGAGCGGTCGACGAGATCACCCAGGTTGTTCCAGCGCGGCATGGCGCCCTCCTCATCTCATGCGTCGTTCAGGCCCGGCGGCGCCGGGGGATCAGCCTTCGTTCAGTTTCGGATTGAGGGCGTCGTTCAGCCCGTCGCCGACGAGATTCAGCGCCAGCACGGTCGCCATGATGGCGATGCCGGGGACGGCGCAGATGTACCAGGAGCTGCGGATCAGCGTGCGGCCGTCGCCGATGAGACCGCCCCAGCTGGCGACGTTGGGATCGCCGAGGCCGAGGAACGACACCGCGGACTCGAACAGGATGGCGCTGGCGACCACCAGCGAGGAGAGGATGATGACCGGCGGCAGCGCGTTGGGCAGGATCTGCCGGACCATGATGCTCAGGTCGCGCATGCCGATGGCGCGGCAGGCCTGGACGAATTCCCGGTCGCGGAGCGACAGGAACTCGGCCCGCGTCAGCCGGGCGATCGGCGTCCAGGTGACGATGCCGACCGCGATGGTGATGTTGGTGATGGTCTGGCCGAGGATCGAGACGATCGTCAGCACGAAGATGATGTTCGGGATGGTCTGGAACAGCTCGGCGATGCGCATGAACACCTCGTCCACCCAGCCGCCGAAATAGGCGGCGGTGGAGCCGACGGTGATGCCGATCAGGCTGGCGGTCAGGCTGGCGAAGATGCCGATCATCAGCGTCGTGCGGGCGCCGTGGGCGATCATCGCGGCGATGTCGCGGCCGAGCGAGTCGGTACCGAGGGGAAAGCGCGGATTGACGAAGGGCCAGATTTCCGGCCGGCCGACGATGCGCAGCGGATTGCGCGGAAACCAGACCGGCGCCATGGCGGCCACCACCACGACCGCCACGATCACCAGGAGGCCGAGCAGCGCCGCCCTGTTGCGCGCGAACTTCCGGGCGAAGGTCCAGAAGGTGAGCATGAAGGGTACTTCTCCGGCTAGCGGGCGCTGATGCGCGGATCGAGCTTGAAATAGGCGATGTCGACCGCCGCATTGGCGACCGCGACCACCACCGAGGACATGACGAGCACGCCGAGAACGACCGGGTAGTTGCGGCTCATCACGCTATCGAGCATGAGGCTGCCGATGCCCGGCCAGCTGAAGACGGTCTCGATGACGACGCTGCCGCCCAGCACCGTGCCGAGCTGCAGGCCGAGCAGCGTCACGACCGGCAGCAGCGCGTTGCGCAGCACGTGGATGACCACGACCTGGAAGCCGGGGAGCCCCTTGGATCGGGCGGTGCGCACGAAGTCGGACTTGTAGACCTCCAGCATCGAGGCCCGCATCACCCGCGCATAGGTCGCGGCGTAGAACAGCCCGAGCGACACCGCCGGCAGCAGCAGGTGTCGGGCGATGTCGAAGGTCGCCGCGATGGCGCCGAACTCCGTTCCCACCGTCCGCATGCCGCCCACCGGCAGCCATCCGAGCTTCACCGAGAACAGGATGGTGAGCATGATGCCGAGCCAGAAGGTCGGCGCGGCGAAGAAGAAGACGGCGATGAGGGAGATCAGGTTGTCCCAGATCGTGTTGACCTTCACCGCCGCGACGACGCCGGCCACCACGCCGACGAGGAGCGCGACGGCGATCGCCGCCAGCATCAGCAGGGCGGTCGCCGGCAGGTGCTGCATGATCACCGTCAGCACCGGGGCGTTCTGGCGGTAGCTGTAGCCGAAATCCAGCGTCACCACCGACCAGATGTACTTCAAAAGCTGCACCGCCGCCGGCTGGTCCATACCGTAGAGGATGCGCATCCGCTCGATCATGGCGGGATCGCTGATCTGCTGCTCGGCGGTCATCACGTCCAGGAAGCTGCCCGGCGCAAGCTGGATCAGCCCGAAATTCATGATGATGACGCCCAGGATCAGGGGGATGATCTGGACGAGCCGTCGGAACAGGATACGCAGCATCGACCCGGCTCCCGTCAGCGGTCGAGCCAGATATGCGCCCAGCTCTCGCCGAGGACGTCGGCGTAGTTTGCGGCGACCCTGACGTCGGAGCGGGCGACGGTGGCCGAGACGATCTCGACGAGCGAGGTCACCGGCGCCTCGGTGGCGAGGATCAGCTGGAACTCGCGCGCCAGCGCCTGCCGCTTTTTCGGGTCGGTCTCGACCAGATACTGGTCGACCAGCTTGTCGAGGGCCGGGTTGGAATAGCGGCTGGCGTTACGGAAGGCGGCACCCTTCACAATGCCCGACGTCGTGTAGGACTGCGTCCATTGCGGCGCCAGCTCGAGCGGCCCCGAATTGTTCGAGATCGCCATGTCGAACTCGTAGTCGGTGTAGATGCGCTTCAGCGAGGTGGCGCGGTCCGGAATCGCGAGGTCCACCTTGATGCCGATGTCCTCGAAGGCCTGGCGCAGGTACTGGCCGGCCTTGACGTTCTCCTCGAACCAGCCGGCCGAAACGATGTTCATGGTGAAGCGGCTGCCGTTGCGGATCGGATAGCCGGCGGCGTCCAGCAGCTTGCCCGCCTTGTCGGGGTCGAAGGAATAGGTCGGCAGGTCCTTGAAGTAGAACAGCGAGTTGCTGCTGGGAATGTGGCCCGTCGCCGGCTTGGCGCGGCCGAAATAGATCGTGTCGGAGATGAACTCCCGGTCGACGGCGTGGAGCAGGGCCCTGCGGACGTCCGCGCGCTTGAAGATCTCGCGCTGGGTGTTGAAATAGGTCGTCAGCGCCCAGGCGGTGTTCTTGTAACCCTCGGTGACGGCGGTGAAACGACGGGTGTCGACCAGGCGCTTCACGTCCGGCGCGGGGATCGGGTTGAAGACCGCGAAGTCGAGCTGCCCGGCCTCGAAGGCCGCGGACCTGGACGCCGGGTCGCGCCACCAGCGGATCACGAGCTTGTCCACGTAGGGAAGCTGGGGATCCCAGTAGTTTTCGTTGCGGACGTACTCCACGTGGCTGCCGCGCACCCATTCCCTCACCTTGAAGGGACCGGTGCCGATCGGCAGGTTGTTCGCCGGGTTGGTCATCATCTCCTTGCCGGCATAGATGTGCTTGGGGATGGTGACGGTGCGGCCGGCGAGGATCGACTTCAGGAAGAAGTCGGGGACCGTGGCGTTGAACTTCAGGACCACCGTCTCCTTGTCGACCGCCTCCGCCGAGACGAGCGCGTTCAGCGCGCCGCCCGAGGAGATCGGCTTCCAGTAGTCCATGGCGTTGAAGACGACGTCGTCGGCGGTGAAGTCGGCGCCATCGTGCCATTTGACGTTGGGCCTGAGCTTGATCGTGTAGCTGCGGAAGTCGGCGGCCGGCGTTACCGACAGCGCCAGCACGGGCCGGAACTGCAGGTCCTCGTCGAGGCGGATCAGGCGTTCCAGCACCTTGGTCGAGGTCATGTTCGGGCTCGACCCGCCGCCCGGCGGAACGAAGAGCGCCTGCGGCTCGAAGCCGCCCCAGCTGCCGACCAGCGTGCCGCCGCGCTTCGGCGTCCGGGCGGCCTGCCCGGAGGCGGTCCCGCCGATGGCGGAGGTCAGGGCCAGGCCTGCGGCGCCGGCCAGAAGATCGCGTCGCGAAATCGTATCCATCACGTCACTCCGTCCGTGTTCGCAATTCCCACGTGCCGACCGGCGGCCGGCACGTCCCGATCGATTGTCCGTCCCGCTATTTTGTCGTTTGTGTCGAATAGGTTGCGCGCCCGATGGCGAGCAGCGCGCCGCGCTCGTCGAAGACGTCGACGTCGGAGACGCCGACGCTGCGGCCGTTGCGGCGGACCTTCGCCTTCACGATCAGCGCCGTGTTGACCGCGGGCCGCAGGTAGTCGACCCGGAAGTTGATGGTCGGCAGCCCCTGCCCGATCAGCATGACGAGGGCGAAGTCGCCCACCGTGTCGATGACCGAGGCGAGTGGGCCGCCATGCCACTGGCCGGTTCCGCCGCCCCGCTCGAATTCGGGGCGGAACGGCGCGCGGACGGTGATCTCCTCGTTGGCCGGGTCGGCCTCGATGACCTGCAGGCCCATGAAGGCGATGAAGGGCGAGGCGTCGAACTTCGCCTGCATCTGCGCGGCGGTGAGCGGAAGCGTCGGGGTGCTCATGGCGTCACCACGACCTTGCCGATGACCTTGCGGTCCTCGATCACGGCGAGCGCGTCGCCCGCCCTCTCCAGCGGGAAGGTCCGGTCGATCACCGCCTTGAGCTTGCCGGAGCCGACCAGGTCGAAGAGCGTCTCGATGTCGGTGCGGGCCCAGCCGTTGGAGCCGAGGATCTTCAGCTCGAAGGTCCAGATGAAGCGGATGTCCTCCGTCGGGTCGAACCCGGCGGTCGCGCCGCAGGTCAGCAGGCGGCCGCCGACCTTCAGCACCTTCAGCGACTTCACCCAGGTGTCGCCGCCGGTGTAGTTGACGACCACGTCGACGCCCTGGCTGTTGTCGCCGCCGCGGCGGGTGGGCTTGCCGTGGCGCGCGTAGATGGCCTTCTGGAAGTCCTCCTCGGTGTAGAGGATGATCTCGTCGGCGCCGATCTCCTTCAGCCTCTCGCCCTTCTCGACGCTGCCGGCCGCGGCGATGACATAGGCGCCCGCGAGCTTGGCGAGCTGGACGCAGCAGACGCCGACGCCACCGCTGGCGCCGAGCACCAGCACCTTCTCGCCGGCCTTCACGTGGCCATTGGTCGTCATCATGCGCAGGGCGGTGCCATAGGCGACGGGCAGCGCCGCCGCCTGTTCGAACGACACGTTGGCGGGGATCTTGACCAGCTGGTGGGCACGGGCGCGGCAGAACTCCGCGAGCCCGCCGTTGACCGTCTCGCCCATCAGGCCGCCCTCGACCCGGTTGATCGGATCGACCAGCACCCGGTCGCCGACCTTCCAGTCGGTGACGCCCGGGCCGACCTCGACGATCTCGCCGGCGACGTCGAGACCGATGATCACCGGCAGCGGGATCTTGATCCCGGGCATGCCGCGGCGCGTGAAGACGTCGTGGTAGTTGAGCGAGCTCGCCCGAACCCGCAGGACCACGTCGCCTTCGCCGGCGACCGGTGTCGGAAAGTCGTCCTCGAAGACCAGCTTCTCGGGACCGCCATGCTCGCGGAGCACCATTGCACGCATCGGATCGAAACTCCCTCTGTGCCGTCCGACCCCAGGGGCCGGGGCGGCCGGTTCAAGTGAAAGCGATAGCCACACCAGCTGCATCGATGTGCGATACGACCAGTTCGTCATCCGTCCTGCACTCGTACGCAATTCCGTTGCCGTTCAACACGGCGCGGGTTTTGGCCAGCGAGGACGTGGCGATGGTGAGGGCGGCCATGCGGGCGGCCCCGTCGAGGGGCCCCGGCGCGGCGCGGCCGAAACGGGCGGCGATCCGCGCGGCGGAGAGGATCTCGATCCTGGCCTTGCCCGCCTGGAAGGCGAACCCGCCCTCCACCGGCTTCAGGATGTCCGGCCCGAAGATGCGGTCGTAGAGCTGGGCGGTGGCGACGGGGTCTGCGGCGGCGATGACATAGCCGACGATCGCCGCGGCACCGTTCGGGTGTACCTGCCATTCCGGCCGCCAGACCAGGTCCGGCGTGAAGTGGTGGCAAAAGAAGGTGCGCCCGTTGGCGACCAGTTCGCGGGCGATGCGGATGACGCGAAAGCGGGCATCCCGCGATCCCTCCGCGAGCTCCACCGGGCGGGTGAACTCGCCGGGCGGTTCGAAGGCGACGCCGCGCTCCTCGAGCTGCAGGCGGACCGCGTCCGGGTCGGGCGCCTTGAAGACGAGGCCTGTCAGCCCCGGCGGGTGCAGCCAGAGGTCGGGGCGGCTGGTCTCGCCGCCCGGCGGATAACCCAGAAGCTCGAGGTAGTTCTCCTCGAAGATGGCGAGGTGGTTGATCGTGCCGAGGGAATGATAGCCGCGCGGCGTCAACTGGAAGCCGAGGCGGCGGTAGGCCTCGGCGGCACGATCCATGTCGCCGAGGACGTTGACGACGACGTGGTCGAGGATCGGCTGGAGGGTCGTGACGGCGGACATCGGGGGGTGCCTCTGGTCAGTCGGGTGCGGCGGTTCACGCCGCTCGCGGCAGCGGAGCCTCGCCGAGGAGCGAGAAGGCGACCGCCGCGTCGGCGTGGAGCAGGGTGGAATCGAAGACGGGCAGGTCGACGTCCTGAGGTCCGATCAGGAGCCCGATCTCCGTGCAGCCGAGGATGACGCTGTCAGCCCCGGCGAGGCGCCCCCGCTCGATGATGTCGAGGTAGCGCCGGCGCGACGCCTCCAGGATGCGGCCGCAGCACAGTTCGTCGAAGATGATGTCGTGGACCGTCGTGCGGTCGTCGGCGTCCGGCACCAAGGGCGACAGGTCGAACTCCCGCCGCATGCGGGCGAGGTAGAAGTCCTGCTCCATGGTGTAGCGGGTGGCCAGCAGCAGGGGCCGGCGGGCGCCCGCATCGAGCAGCGCCCTCGCGGTCACGTCGACGATGTTGAGGAGGGGGATGTCGACCGCGCCCTGGACCTCGTCCGCCAGCTTGTGCATCGTGTTGGTGCAGATCAGCACGCAGGCGGCGCCCGCCGCCTGCAGCGACCGGGCGATTCCGGCAAGGCGCTCGGCCGCCGCGTCCCAGTCGCCCTGTTTCTGCAGCGCCACGATCGCGTCGAAGTCGACCGACCGCAGCAGGATGTCCGCCGAATGCAGCCCGCCCAGACGATCGCGAACCTGCTCGTTCAGCCGGCGGTAGTACACCGCACTACTTTCCCAACTCATGCCACCAATCAGGCCTATAGTTCGCATCGCTGCAACTATCCATCAACAGAGCCAAGATCATGGATCGGACGTGTATCCGAAAGCGATGATGCGACGGCTCCGTTGCAGTGATAGTGCTTATTTCATGTTTATGCGGCCCGTTCTTGCAGGTCCATTCCTTAGATTTCGGCGAAATTGGAATTTAAATCTAATAATTATGCTTGCACATAACATTGTCATCTTATTGCCTACTTGCGAGGCACATGGGCAGCGAATGGGCCCGGGCCGCTGCGCGATACACCGGGATGGAAAGGCTTGGGGAATGGCGGGGTTGGCCGCACCGCGCTGGCGGGAGACGCGCCTTGAACGGCGGCTCGATGGGCGAGGAATGCGGGCGGCCGGCGGGCGCGTACGACCGGTCCGGCACGGCACAGCGCACGGGTTTTCCCGCGCGGAACGCAGGACTGCCTGATTTTCCTGAGGAAAACTGGCGCTCCCTAGGGGACCGCAAGAAGCCAGCGATCTCAGAGGGGTAGACAATCAGCCGCCACCCGCTTTTTCCCGATCCGTTCCGATTGGCTGACTACCGCGATCACCCGGCCTGTCTCTTCCCGCCCAGTCCGCTCTGCCCGGTTGCGCAGGAGAACGGAGTGTGAACATTCTCCCGCCGTGAGAAAGGCGGCGAGGCCATGGGCGGAAAGGTCGACCACCCGTTCAAGGTGGAGGTCTGGGAGGGCGACAAGGTGGCCGAGACGCTGGCGGTGGCCGGCAGCGTCGTCGTCGCCGGCGCCGCCTATGACGCCGCGGTGAGGGAGCGGCCGGGGCGCGTCGTCACGCTCCGCCATGGGGCTCGAGTCGTCCGGACCACCGAGCCGGCGAAGGCCGCGCCATCGGCGCCGCCCACCGTGGGGCAGCTGCGGGGGCTGGGCGTCACCGGCGCCAGGCTGTGGTGCGTCGGCTGCGGTCGCCATGCGATCCTGTCGTGGGAGGCCTTGAAGGCGCTGGACGAGGAACCCTTCCCCACCGCCGGCCGGCGGCCGGCCTGCACGGCCTGTGGCAGCCGACAGGTGCAGAGGATGCCGGACTGGCCGAGGCCCGGGGCCGGCGGCTAGCGCCTAGTGATCCTTCCGCCGCGCGCGGATCGCCGCGCCGGTCTCCTCGTTCGCCTCCAGCATCTCCAGCCGCGCCGCGGCGAGCCCGCCGAGGGCCATGGCCACGACGTCGGGGCGCCAGCCGGCGGCCTGCGCCCGTTCGGCGATCTCGTGGAGATAGGGCTCGAGCACGAACTCGCAGTCGAGAACATGGTCGGGTTGATCGGGGGAGGTCTTCGGCGAGGGGATCGACATGCTGCATGAACGCGCGAAGGCGCGGGGCGGATCAAACGAAAAAGCCCGCCGGCAGCGACGCCGGCGGGCCAGGTGACAGGGCATGCGAACGGGTGAGGAGGTCCCCCCGCTCTCCGGCGGGCACGCCGGAGGCCGATCGCGCCGCCGGCGCGGATCTCAGTCGTGGTCGCCGGCCTTCGGCGGGTCCGCCAGCCGCCCCAGCGACTCGGCGAGGAAGGCTGCGAACTGCCCCGCGGTGCGCGGCGCGAAGACGAAGTCGATCTCGACCGCCCCGGCGATGATGGTGACGTTGATCACGCCGTTGCGGGCACGGGCGGCGGCGAGATCGACCTTGAGGGGAGGCTTCGTCACGGCCGCTGCATCCGCGCGGCGATGTCGCGGATGGCCTGCTGGAGCGCCTTGATCTGCTCGTCCTGCCGGGCATGGACGGCGTCATAGCCCTCCATGGCCTGGACGAGGCGCGCGGTGCCGGCCGCCTGCTGCTCGACAAGGCCGAGCTTCACCCGGTCGATCGCGGCGTCGCGCTGGAACACCTGAAGCGCCGTCTGGGTCGAGGTGATGGTGTCCGCCTGGGCGCGGAGCTGCAGGCTCACCTGCGTCACCTGGGCGGTGGCATCGTTGCGCGCCGCCTTGGTCTCGTTCTGGATCATCCACATGAGGCCGCCGATGATGACGACGGTGACGCCGGCGATCGACGAGCCCATGGTGATGAACTGCGGCAGCGTCACCCGGCCGGCCTTGGCGTTCTCCGCCGCCAGCTGCGCCGCCTCCACCTGCGCCTTGGTCTCCTGTTCCTTCTGCCGGCGCCACTCCTGACGAAACTCGCGCTGCTCCCCCACGAAGGCGGAGAAGTCGCTGGCCATCCCCTTCACCTCGGCCGAGAGGACGGAGAAGTCCGTCTCCAGCTTCGAGATGCGGTGGCTCTCGGAGGCCCCGTCCGTCATCGGATCTCGCCCTCCGTCGTGAACTCCGCCGCGGTGACGGCCGTCGCGCGCCGGCGCTCGCAGGTGCGCAGGGCGCGGCGGTCCTGATCCCAGAAGCGCGCGGTCTCTTCCTGGGTCAGGTCGCGGCCGGGCGGCGTCACCGGATCATCGCAGCGGCGGCGCGCCTCGGCCGGCAGGGCGGGCCGCGCCAGCTCCGTCCGCACAACTGGCGGGGGAGAGGAGGCACACCCGCTCACGAGACAGGCCAGTGGCCCCAGCATCAGGAAGTGCCGCATTGGCGCGCTCCAGTTCGGCTTGCAGGATGGATTCCCGCGCCTCGGCGGCGCGGGCGGTGCGGTCGGCTTCCAAGGCCGCCTCCGCGGCCTTCAGGCGGGCATCGGCCACTCTGGCGTTGTGCTTGGCGATCTCGCCCTCCCAATGGGCGTCGCGGGCCTTGGTGGCCTCTTCCCGGGCGTCGGCGAGAGCACCGCGGAACGACGCCACCGCGATGCCGACGCCGAGGGCGACGAGGGCGGCCAGGGCGAGACCGGCGAGCCCGTAGAGCACGGGTCTGGGAATGCCGAGCATCACTCGCTCTCCCCGGCCGGCGCCGCCGGCTCGGCCGCCTTCGCCGCCGCGGCCGTCCGCATGTCCATCGAGCCGAAGGCGCGGTGGATCCCGAGGAGGGCCGCCACCATCAGCACCATGGAGGGGATGACGATGCCGCCGATTCCGAGGGCCTGGGGCGCATCGAAGACGACGCCGGCCACCACGATGGCGATGATGAGGCCCCAGGCGATGACGAAGGAGACCCAGAAGGCGAGCCGGGTGAGCGAGTAGCCGGGGCGCTTCATCGTCAGGCCTCCGACACGCCGAGGGGCGTGCCCTCGGCCGAGAGCATGACCGGGCGCACGTTGGCCGGCTGCGCCGCCCGCCAGGTTGCCCGGCGACAGGCGATGAGCGGCGCCTTTTCCTTCAGGATGATGCTGACAGTGTTCCCCTGGTTGCCGCCGAGAATGTGGAAGTGGCGGGCATCCTCGCCGACATAGAGTGCCACGTGGCCGCCGGCGCCGCGGGGAAAGACCAGCACGTCGCCCAGCATGGGCCGGTCCGCCTTCGTGCCCCAGCTCGCCCAGTTCCGCGCCCAGAGGGCGTTGCCCCTCGGCCGCGCCTCCCAGCCGGCGCGGTGGGCGCAGATGCCGACGAAGAGGCCGCACCAGGCGGTCTCGTCGCTCGTATAACCGGGCTGGCCGATCTCCTTCGCCCAGTCGAGGATGACCGGGTTGTGCCGCGGCCCAACGAACTCGCGGGTGCCGAACAGCGCCACGGCCTCCTTGAGCATCTTCGGGCCGGGCTCACTGGCCAGCCAAGCATACTTCGTCGGCAGTGCGGTCATGGCTTTTCCTTTCGGGCTTCGAGAAGGGCGTGGCGCACGGCCGCGACGGCCAGCGCGGCGAAGGCCAGGCCGGTGAACCGGACGAGCCAGATGAGTGGCGGCTCGGTGACGAGCGCCTGGGCAATGTCGACGGTGGTCATGGGGGCGCTCTCCCCGCGCGGTTGCAGGGCTGTGGATGACTACTGCGGTAGGGTGGAGGGGCCGTCGCTAGGGGTTAGCCTCGACATGCGGCGGACCTCGCGGTGCGCCAGAGCCGGTCCGCCTGACCTGCGATCCACCTCCCCCCAAGGCGGGCCGGCTCTATTCCTCGAACCGTCCGGTGAGGATCAGGACGTAGAGGGGCGCCGCGGCGAGGAGCGCGAGCGCCACCGTGATGTCGACGTTGGTCATGGGTTGCGCTCCCGCGCGACGGCAGGTTGTGAAGCGTCAGAGATTCAACGAGGATGACGCAATGACGCGGCGGCCAGCAGTGTTGCCGCACGATCAAGACCCTGGGCCATTGCGATGAAGCCATCGA